>JAUYQH010000040.1 GCA_030697365.1 Novosphingobium sp.
AAGGGCTGGTCGCACGGATGCGGGGCGAGATCGGCCGCCCTTGCAAGGTCATCGCCACTGGCGGGTTGGCGGTACTGTTCGACCAGCAGACCGAAATTTTCGACGCCATCGATACCGACCTCACCCTCACCGGCCTCGCCATCCTCGCGGAAAGGGCGCGCGCCGGTTGATTTCCTTCCTTCCCCCCCGAAGATTCAGAACTGAGACCCCATGACCCCCGGTAACGAACTGCTGTTCCTCGCGCTCGGCGGCTCGGGCGAGATCGGGATGAACGTCAACCTCTATGGCTGCGACGGCAAGTGGCTGATGGTCGATCTGGGGATGACCTTTGCCGACCCGTACTATCCGGGCGTGGACCTGGTTTTCGCCGACCTCGAGTTCATCGAGGAACGCAGCCAGGACCTTCTCGGCATCGTCCTGACCCACGCGCACGAGGATCACATCGGCGCGGTGCCCTATTTCGCCGCCGATCTGGGCGTGCCGCTCTATGCCACCCCGTTCACCGCCTATCTGGTGCGCGAAAAGTTGGCCGAAGCGGGCCTACTCGATACCGTCGAACTGATCGAGATCGAAAACGAGGGCAGCCTCAGCCTCGGCCCGTTCGACATCGAGTACGTGCCGCTCGCGCACTCGATCGCCGAGGGTAACGCGCTGGTGATCGACACTCCCTATGGCCGGGTGTTCCACACCGGCGACTGGAAGCTCGACGAGGATCCGCTGATCGGTCTGCCCGCCACCACCGAGGAGCTCACCGCGATCGGCGACGAGGGCGTGCTCGCGCTGGTCTGCGATTCGACCAACGTGTTCAACCCCGAGCCTTCGGGTTCGGAAAGCGCGGTGCGTGCGGGGCTGCTCGCGATGGTCGGCGGGCTCGACGGACGGCGGGTGCTGGTCACGACTTTTGCCTCCAACGTCGCGCGGCTCCAGACGCTGGGCGAGGTCGCCGAGGCGACCGGGCGGCGGCTGTGCGTGGCCGGGCGCTCGCTCGACCGGATCATCCGCGCCGCGCAGGCGAGCGGCTATCTGCTCGACTTGCCCGAACGGGTCGATTTCGACGAGGCGATGCGCCTGCCGCGCGGCGAAGTGCTGATCCTCGCAACGGGAGGCCAGGGCGAACCGCGCGCCGCGCTGGCCCGCGTCGCCGCCGAGCAGCACCCGATCGCGCTGGTCGAAGGCGACGTCGTGCTGTTTTCCAGTCGTCAGATTCCGGGCAACGAAGTCGCGATCGGACGCATCATGAACCAGCTAGCCGCGCGCGGGATCGATTTGCTGACCGATCGCCAGGGTTTCATCCACGTTTCCGGGCATCCCGGACGACCTGAGCTACAGGCCCTCTACAGCTGGTTGCGGCCCGACATTCTCGTCCCGGTCCACGGCGAGATGCGCCACATGCGCGAGCAGGCGCGGCTGGGGCGGGCGGAGGGCATTCCTCACGCCATCCTGCAGGGCAACGGCGATCTGGTGCGGCTGGCACCAGGCAAGCCGGGGCGGATCGCACAAGTCCGCAGCGGGCGGCTGGTTCTCGATGGCGATATCATCAGCCCCGCCGACGGCGAGGCGATGGGCGCGCGGCGGCGGCTGGCGGCGCACGCGCTGGTCGTCGTGGCGCTGGCGGTTTCGGGTAACGGCAAGGTCGTTTCGGCGGTCGAAGTCGCTGCGGTTGGGCTGCCGCTCGACGAGGACATGGGTGCGTTCGTGGCCGAAGCGCAGAGCGACGTCGAGCGGGCGGTGCATGGACTGAAAGGCACCAAAGGCCGCGACCGCGAGGCGGTGCGCGAAGCCGTCCGGCTCGCCGCCCGCCGCGCCGCACAGCGCTGGTCGGGCAAGAAGCCGGTCGTCCAGGTCATGCTGCGCGAGGCCTGAAATGCGGCTTACTTCTATCCTCGCGATCTACTTCCTGTTCTGGTCGCTGAGCCTGTTTCTGGTGCTACCGTTCGGCATCCGCAACCACCATGAGACTGGCGAGCCAATGGTCGAAGGCCAATCCGACGGTGCGCCCGCCAACTTCGACGCGCGGCGTCTGGCGATCAACACCACCATCGTCGCGACGATCGCCTTTGCGCTGTACTACGCCAATTACGTAATGGGCTGGATTCAGCCCGACATGCTCAACGTGTTCGGTGGGCCGCCTGCGCCCGAGGGGTAGGTAGTTTTAAACTCCACCTCGTTTCGCACGGGACGAACGGGTTTCTGAGGTGCTTTCATACCAACTAAGCCCGCAGCCGCTCGATCGCCTGGGCCATCGCCACGTAGAGCTTGCCCATGTCCGACGAGAGCAGCGTAACGCCCAGCGCGTTGCCGTCGCGGGTCGAAAGCAGGCCGCGCAGCATCGCCTCGAAATCGTGGATGTAGTGGTTCACGTTCTCGCGGAATTCACGGTCCGATTCGTAGTGCTGGACCACCGAACGCGCCTCGACCCCGTCCAGCAGGGTTACCGCGCGCCGGGTGAAAATGCCGCGGTCGCCGCGTAAGTACGAAGCCCAGGCGGTATCTCCGACGTCGGCCGAGAGCGACTTGGCGATGTCGATCGCCACCGAGTTGAGCGATTCGGTGATGAGCGCGGCGCGGCGCGCGAAGTCGCTGTCGACCTGTTCTTCGGCGCGCTCTCGGGCGTGGCCGACCCGGCGTTCGAGGTTGCCCGCCAATTCGTCGACGCGGGCCAACTGGTCGCGCAAGTTGACCGCGGCCTCGCGGCTGGCGGACGCCGCGCGGTTCACCGCCGCCTCCAGCTCCGCGACCAGTTCATCCGCCCGTCCGCTCATCGCCTGCTCGAGCGCGAGCTTGCTGCGCTCGCCGAGGCTGGCTGCGATATCGCCGATCGCGGCATCGGATTCGCGCGCGAGACCCGTGGTGGTATCACGGGCAGCGGCGGACAAGCGCTCGATCGCCGATTGCAGCGTCGCCTGGACGTGCGCGGCCAGCGCTTCGCTTTCGCTGCTCGCCTGCGCGATGTCGTCGCGGATGCCCGACAGGTGCGCGCGCTGCTTGAGGCTTTTTTCTTCCAGCCCACCGTGGAGCGTGGCGAGTTCGCCGGTGGCTTCGGTCAGGCTGCCGCGGGTCGCGATGACATAGTCGGACAATTCCTGGCCGCGGGTGCCCGCATCGCCCAGCGCCTCGCGCATCGCAAGGACCGAACCTTCCAGCCCCTTTAGCCGGTCTTCGGCGCCGGTCAGCGCATCGGGCAGGTTCTGGCGGGTATGATCGGCGCTCGCCTGAATCAGTTCGAGCAGACGGACACTGCCTTCGGTCAGCCCGGCGATCGCGTCATCGGTTCCGGCCAGCGACTCGCGGCTGGCGATCAGCCGTTCGGCCAGCACCGTCAGCCCACGATCGAGCTTGGCCGCGACTTCATCGCCCTGCGCGCCCAGCGTGTGCATCGTCTCGCCGAACGCGCCCAGGCGCTCGCCGATGGTCGCGGCATGTTCGGCGATGGCGGCTGATTGTTCGAGATGGCGCTCGCGTTGGGTGCGGATCGCGGCGTCGATCTCGGCAAAGCGGCTGCGCAGGCTTTCAACCGCGCTGCGCCCGGCGATCTCGAGTTCGGCGCGGCGCGAAACGATTTCGCTGCCCAGCTCCTCCGAGCGCGCGGCGAGCGAAGCATGCAGATCGGTGATAGCTTCGCCCAGCGCGGCGCGGCGTGCCTCGGCGGCGGCGAGCGCCTCGCCGTCGATCCGGGCAATTTCGTCCCACGCGCCCTGCGCTTGCAGCGAGAGAGCCGAAACGTGGCCTCGCCAGGCTTCGATCGCCGAATGTTCGCTGTTGCGTAGCGTGGCAGCCAGCGTGCCGCCTTCCTCGCGCAGCGCGGCAATGCGGAGACGCAACGCCTCGCCGGCCTCGGCTTCGTGCTGAGCCGTGGCTGCCCGGGCACTTTCGAGTTCGCCGGAAAGCGCCCCGGCGCGGTCACGTATCGCCGCAAGCGCCGCTGTTTCGTCGGCTTCGAGGCGCTCGCGGAAGTCAGCGCTCCCCGCCGCCATTGCGGCAAAGCGCTGTTCGGCGATTGTCGCGAGGTGGTCGGCCTGGCGGGTAAACTCGTCGACCGCCGACGTGACCTGATCGCGCACTGCGGCCGCCTGGCGCTCGCTGGCCTGGCCGAACTCGTTGAGGCGGTGAAACCCGTTGGCGAGATCCTGCAACTGCAAGTGCGCGGTGCGTCCGGCGTTGCCGATGTTGTTGGTGACGTCCTTGGCCGAGTTGGCGATCACCGGCAGCTGGCCGCGCAGCTTGTCCATGTTCTCGACCGCACTGGCCGAAACCGCACCGATCGCGTCGATCTGCGCGCCGTTCGACTGGATCAGCCCGGCCAGCTTGTCGGCGTTCTGCGACAGGCGTTCGACCGCGATGCGCCCCAGTGCCTCGAGATCGCGGCTTTGCGCGGCGACGAATTCGCGCGCCAGCGAAAGCTCGCCGTTGACCCCGATCAGCCGGGCCTCCAGCGCCGCGGATTCCTCTCGCAGTGCGCGCGCGACGTCGGTGAAGCGCACAGCCTCGCGCCGGTTGGACCGGACGAACAGCGTCAGACAAGTAAGGATCAGGACGACGGGCAGCGACCACGTCGCCAGCCACTGCGCCCATTGCGCAGGCGGCGCCCCGGCGCGCATCGCGGCCCAGTTGGCGAAGACGAAGAAACCGGTCCAGCCCAGCGCCGCTACCGTGGCGAGCGCGGGCACGGCCCAGTTGTCGCGGGCGACCGGTTCGGGCTCTTCCCAATAGGTCTGCTCGGGCGGGGCATCCCACTCGATTGCCTCATCGACCGGCTGGTCGAGTTCCAAAACGTCGTCTGGAACCGGCATGCCGGCTTCGAGCGAAACGATCCGTGGGGTCCCCGTCATGTGAGGAAGATACCATAAACCCTTGCAGGATAAACCCCATCTTAACCGGCGTAACTCTAGGGCTGGGCGATGGCTTATGAAGGTGGGGCACTCGACGCGACCATCGCCGCCGCTTCGGGTGGCGACGAGGCGCTGTACCGCGAGTTGCGCGGGGCATTCATCGAAAGTGCCGAACGTCAGCTCGACCTGCTCCACCGCGCCCGCTGCGACGGCAACTGGCGCATCGCCGCGATGCGGCTGAAGGGCCTCGCATCGAGCTTCCACGACGAAAGCCTGCTCGCCCTTGCCGATGAAACCGCCGACGCTGCGCCAGGCGAGCCGACCGTACTGCGCCGTATTGCTGCGCATCTGAAAATTCTGGCGCTCACCGTCTGATTTGCGCCCGGCTGGTCTAGCCGGAGCTTTGCCGCTAGACCGCCTCCCTAGAAAAAATGGGAGCGCACCGGTGCGGGTCGCCTTGCTATCAACGCTGGAACCGAGCGCCGACGACGCCACCACTCCGCGCGGCCTGCTACGGCTGGGCGGACGGAGCATCGTCCAACATCAGCTCGCCACGGTGCTGGCGCTCAATTGCGAGCGCGTGATCTGCCTCGCCGACGGCCTGCCCGGTGAAGTGATCGCGCTCCAGCATAGCGCCGAGCGCGCCGGCGCGAGCTTCCAGGTCACCGCGGATGGCCGCTCGGTGGCGCAGCTGGTCAAGCCCGACGACGAACTGCTGGTGCTGGCCGACGGGTTGGTTGCCTCGCCCGAGGCCGTCGCGACCCTGCTTGGCGGGCGCAGCGGGGTTGTCGTTCAGCCGGTCGAGAGCGGGATTGCCGCAGGCCATGAGCGGATCGATCTCAACCACGCCGGGGCCGGGGTGTTACGCCTGCCAGGGCGATTGGCAGCGGGCCTCGCGGACTTGCCGGGCGATTGGAACCCGGTGTCGGCGCTGCTGCGGATCGCGGTGCAATCCTCGCTGCGCCAGGCCGTGCTGCCCCAGGCGCTGATCGACGGCGGGCGCTGGTCGCTGGTCCGCACCGAAGGCGAAGCCCACCGGCTCGAGCCCAACTGGCTGCGCCAGCATACCGCGCGGCACGATGGCTCGGGGCCAGGGCGCTGGCTCGCCGCGCGGCTGGTCGAGCGGCTCGGTCCGGCGTTGCTCCATGCTGGAACCAGGCCGCATATCGTGGCCATGGGAGCCTTCGCGATTGCCCTGATCGCGCTCGGGAGCGCGTGGTTCGGCGCCTATGCCGCAGCCTTCGCCGGACTGGGCATCGCCTGGCTGGTGCGCCGTTGCGCCGCGATCCTCGCTCGCGTTCACGGCGAACGCGAGTTCGGGGAAACCAGCTGGCTAAGTCCCGAGGCCGGGTTCTATGTCTTGCTTGACCTCGCCTTTGTGGTGGTCGCGGCCTGGCGCCTTGCCGCCGCGTATCCTGTTCCAAATGCTTTGACGGTTGGCGGCTTCTGCGCGCTGGTCGTGCTCGGGCTGCTGCGCCTGCTGCCGCCGCTGTTGACGGGGCGGCGCTGGGCGGGGTGGCTCGAAGACCGTCTGGTTCTGGCGTTGGCGTTCGCCGCGGCGAGCCTCAGTTCGGTCTTCGGCCTCGCGCTGATGGCGGGGGGACTCGCGCTGTTTGCCATCGGGCTGGCGGCGGCGCATGAAGCCACTGAGGCTCCCGGCCCGTCGACCCCCGGAGGCGAGGGCGAGGCCGAGCGGCTAACACGCTCTTAACCCTAATCGCCTATGGCCCCCAGCATGAACAGCCCTGCGTTCTCGCTGCCCGAGCAGTCCGGCGTGGAAAGCCTGTTCGGCGACGAGCTGGCGCTCGCCGACCGGGCGAGGGCCAATGTCGACCCGATCCTGCGCCATATGCTCGGCAACGACGACCACGCGCTGTTCAGCGACCGGATCGTTACCCAGGTCCGCGCCCAGATCGAAGATCTGGCGCGACAGCTGGCGATGTCGCTCGAAGAAGCGATGGGCCACCCCGACGCGCGCGAGCAGGCCAGCGAAGCCGGACCCACGCTGGCACGCGCCTTTATCGCCAACCCGTCGATCCTCGGCCATGCGCACGCGCTTGCGCTTGAGGCGCAAGCGGCCGAGCGACTGGCGACGCGGCTGTCGCTCGACCCGGTTCTGTCGCCGCTGCTCCAGTCACTGATCGCGTCGCCCGACCCCGACACAGCGGCCACAGCGATGGCGCTGCTCGCGGCGCAGGCGCGGTTCGTCCAGACTCAGCGCCGCGGCGAAATGCCGCTGGCCGAGTTGCCCGGCGATCTGCTTCACACCGCGCTGTTGACGATGCGCACGCATTGCGTTGGCGACGATCCGGCGCGGGACCGCATTGCGGCCGTGCTCGAAACCGCGATCCGCGGCAATTTCGACGAATCCGCCAACCGCCTTGGCCTGCTCCACCGGCTCGTCGTGGGGATGGGGGACGGGGCGTTGGCCGCGCTCGACATGGCCCACGCCGGGATGGCGCTGTTCGTCACCGCACTCAGCGTGGGAGCGGGCTTCGACCGCGACGCGGCGGTGCTCACCACCTCGGAGGCGCAGTTTCCGCGCCTGACACTGGCGTTGCTGGCGAGCGGTGCCAAGCCCGCCGCGGTCGCGCAGCAGCTCTTCGCACTCCACCCCGACGTCACCCTGCCCGAGGGCTTCGAGACGCTCAGCGCCGACCGTGCCGCGGCCTTGCTCGCCGGTTCGGGCGGGTTTTCGGGGAGCTGACAAATCGCTCCCGGTGCAGTCATCGTCGCGCGCGGGCGCTGCGAGGGGAGCGACGTACTCGCCGTTGCCGACGAAGCGCTGACCGCGCTCCAGCGCGCCTGTGGCGGCGCGGTGCCCGGTCCGCTGGCAATTCCCGCGCTGCTCGAACTGACCCGCAAGGCGTGGCACTATCGGATGAAACTGGCGCGACTGTTTCAAGCGCAGGATGGCGAGAACACGGTCAGCGCGTGGGTCGAGATCGTTCCCGATGACGAGGGGCTCACGCTCGCACTCAGCAACTGGCGGGTGATCCCGCTGACCGTCGCGACTACGGTCGATGCCGTCGCAGCCGAGGCCGACGAGGCGATGTTGCTCGCGCAAGTCGCGGATCTGCACGCCCGGCTCGATGCGCGCCAGTCGTTGCTGGCCGTCGGCCACTCGACCGATGTGTTCGAGCCGCTGGCGATCGCGATGCGCGCCGGCTTCGGCCACGTCTGGACCGATTTCGTCGTGATTCCGGGGATCAATCACCGCCAGCCACTGCACTGGCGGCTGATCGACGGCGCGGAAGTGACGGTCGAAGGGATCGAAGGCAGTTGGCAGGCGCGGCTCTTGCCGGTTCTTGGCGACGGCGCGGCAGGTGGGTTCGAACTCTATCTGGTGCCGGCCGCGATTACGGCGGTACCGGCCGGCAGGGGCACCGCGGATGACGCGGCGCTGCCTGAAGCGCTCGACGGCGTGCTCGGCCGCGATCTGGCGCCGGCGCTGCGCCAGCCGCTCACCCGGATCATCGCCAACGCCGAAACGATCCGCACCCGGCTGGCAGGCCCGCTGGCCGACGAATATGCCAACTACGCCGCCGACATCGCCGAGGCCGCGCGCCATCTGCTCGGGCTGGTCGAGGATCTCGCCGACCTCGATGCGATCGAGGCTCCCGGATTTGCTCCGGCTCCAGATCCGATCGATCTCGCCGACGCCGCGCGCCGCGCCGCCGGCATTCTGGGGGTGCGGGCAAGCGAGCGCGGGATCACGATCGAGGTGCCCGGGGAAGGAGAAACGATGCCCGCGACCGGCGAATGGCGCCGGGTGCTCCAGGTGCTGCTCAACCTTCTGGGTAACGCGCTACGCTATGCACCCGAAGGTTCGACCGTGCGGATCGGCGTTTCGGCGGAGCCGCGCAGGGCCCTGGTGACAGTGGCCGATGAAGGGCTCGGGCTGAACGCCGAAGAGCAGGCAAAAGTGTTCGACAAGTTCGAGCGGCTGGGCCGCAGCGGCGACGGAGGCAGTGGGCTGGGTCTCTACATCTCGCGTCGTCTGGCGCGCGCGATGGGCGGCGACCTGACCGTTCAAAGCACGCCCGGCGAGGGCGCGCGGTTCACCCTGGAACTGCCCTCAGGCTGATCAGCCCCGCCGCCGTGCAAACCAGAGCAAGGCTGCGCCAACCGCGACGGTAATCAGCCCGTAGAGCACCCACTGCCCTTGGGCGAGCATGAAGCTTTCCGCGGGCCACATGACGATTCCCGCGCCCTGCAAGGCCCACAGGCCCCCGGACAGGATCAGCGCGACGCCCAGGATCTGCAGCGCCGGTTTCATCGTCAGGCTCCCTTAGCGCTTGTCGACCGGCACGTAGTCGCGCTGGGCAGGGCCGGTGTAAAGCTGGCGAGGGCGGCCGATCTTCTGGCCGGGGTCCGAGATCATCTCGTTCCACTGCGCCACCCAGCCGACCGTGCGCGCCAGCGCGAACAGCGCGGTGAACATCGTCGTCGGGAAGCCGATCGCCGAGAGGATCACCCCCGAATAGAAATCGACGTTGGGGAACAGCTTCTTCTCGATGAAATAAGGGTCGCTGAGCGCCATTTCCTCGAGCTGGATCGCCACCTCGAACACCGGGTTGGTGACCTTGAGCGATTCGAACACTTCGCGCACGGTTTGCTGCATCACCGTCGCGCGTGGATCGTAGTTCTTGTAGACGCGGTGGCCGAAGCCCATCAGCCGGAACGGGTCGTTCTTGTCCTTGGCGCGTTCGATGTAATGCGGGATCTTGTCCGGGGTGCCGATCTCCTGGAGCATGTTGAGCGCGGCCTCGTTGGCCCCGCCGTGTGCCGGCCCCCACAGGCAGGCGATCCCCGCCGCGATGCACGCAAACGGGTTGGCGCCCGAAGATCCGGCGAGCCTGACGGTCGAGGTCGAGGCGTTCTGTTCGTGGTCGGCGTGGAGGATGAAGATCCGGTCGAGCGCCTTTTCGACCACCGGGTTGACCTCGTACTTCTCGGCCGGAACCCCGAAGGTCATCCGCAGGAAATTGCCCGTGTAGGACAAGGTGTTGTCGGGATAGACGAACGGCTGCCCGATCGAATACTTGTAGGCCGCGGCTGCGATCGTCGGCATCTTGGCAATCAGCCGGTGGCTGCTGATCTTGCGGTGGATCGGATCGGCGATGTCGGTCGAATCGTGGTAGAACGCGCTGAGCGCCCCGACCACGCCGCACATGATCGCCATCGGGTGCGCATCGCGGCGGAAGCCACGGTAGAACTGCATGAGCTGTTCGTGGAGCATCGTGTGGCGGCTGATCGTGCGCGAGAAATCGGCGAGCTCGGCCTTGCCCGGAAGCTCGCCATTGAGCAGCAGGTAGCTGACTTCCATGAAGCTCGATTGTTCGGCAAGCTGGCCGATCGGATAGCCGCCGTGGAGCAGCACGCCCTCGTCACCGTCGATATAGGTGATCGCGCTGTCGCAGCTCGCGGTCGAGGTGAAGCCGGGGTCGTAAGTGAACATCCCGGTGTCGGCGTACATCTTGCGGATGTCGATCACATCGGGCCCGATGGTGCCGCTGCGCACCGCCATCGTCACGTCCTTGCCGCCTGCGTTCAGGGTTGCCTGCTTGTCGCTCACTGCTGTGCCTCCTTTAGCTAGGTGGTCGCCGCCATGCCCTCCGCCAGCCGGTCGCGAATTCGCGCAAGCGACTCGTCGCGGCCGAGCAAGGCCAGCACGTCGAAAATTCCAGGCGAAGTCGTCTGCCCCGTCAGCGCCGCACGAAGGGGCTGCGCAAGCTTACCCAGACCCAGGCCGCGCTGTTCCGCCTCGGCTTTGAGATTGGCTTCGAGACCCGTGGTTGTCCAGTCATTTGTCGCGCTTAGCAGGGCATGAAGATCGGCCAGCAAGGCCTGCGCAACTCCGGTCAGCAGGGCCGCGGCCTTGGGCTCGAGTTCCAGGGGCCGGACCGCGAACAGGAACGCCGCTCCCCGCGCCAGTTCGTTCAGATCGTGGGCGCGCGGCTGGAGTTCGGGCATAGCCTCAGCCAGCTTCGCCGCATCACGCGCCGGGTCGAAATCGAGCGCCATTGCCGCGAGCCGCGAGGCCACCAGTTCGGCCAGCCGCGCCGGATCGGCTTCGCGGATGTAGTGCCCGTTCAGGTTAAGCAGCTTCTTGGTGTCGAAGCGTGAGGGGCTCTTGCCGACGCCATCCAGATCGAACAGCGCAACCGCCTCGTCGCGGTCGATGATCTCGCGGTCGCCGTGCCCCCAGCCGAGCCGGAGCAGGTAGTTGCTCACGGTTTCGGGCAGCAGCCCCAGCTCGTCGCGATAGGCATCGACCCCCAGAGCGCCGTGGCGTTTGGACAGCTTTGCCCCGTCGGCGCCGTGGATCAGCGGGACGTGGGCGTAGACCGGGTGTGTCCAGCCCATCCCATCGAGGATGACCAGCTGGCGGAACGCGTTGTTGAGATGGTCGTCGCCGCGGATCACGTGGGTCACGCCCATGTCGTGATCATCGACCACCACCGCGAGCATGTAGGTCGGCGTACCATCCGAGCGGAGGATGACGAAATCGTCGAGTTCGGCGTTGTTCACCGTGACGCGGCCCTGGACACGGTCCTCGATGACCGTCTCGCCCTCGCGCGGAGCCTTGATCCGCAACACGAAGGGGGCGCTGGCCGGCGCTGCCGCGGGATCGCGGTCGCGCCACTCGCTGGCGATGCGGAACGGGCGGCGCTCGGCCTGGGCCAGCGCGCGGCGCTCGGCGAGTTCGTCGGGAGAAAGGTAGCAGCGGTAGGCATGGCCGGCTTCGAGCAGCTGTGCGGCAACTTCGGCGTGGCGCTCGCTCCGCGCGAACTGGAACACCGGCGGCTCGTCGCCCTCGAGCCCGAGCCAAGCCAGCCCGTCGAGGATCGCGGCGATCGCCGGTTCGGTCGAGCGGGCGCGGTCGGTATCCTCGATCCGCAGCAGGTATTTGCCGCCATGGTGGCGCGCGAACAGCCAGTTGAACAGCGCGGTGCGCGCGCCGCCGATATGGAGATAGCCGGTCGGCGACGGCGCGAAACGGGTGACGACCGGGGCCGTGCCCCCGCTGTCTCCTGCACTGCCCGGCGACACGCTGCTTGCCATGAGGTTTCGCTTTCCTTCAGATGCGCGGATAATGGCTTCGACCGCCGCCAGCGCAGATGTTTCGGGGCCGTTTCCGCTGACGGAGGAGCCGTCGCGGCCTTGGCGCGCCGGGGCGGGCTTGTCCAGCTTGGGCGGGCGGATCGAAGCGTTCCTCGCGGCGCGGCCGTTCGAGCGCGGGACCTGGCTGGCAGTGGCTTTCGCCATGGGAATCGCGGCGTGGTTCGTGCTGCCCGATACGCCGCGCTGGCTGGCGGTGCTGGCCGGGTGCGGGGCAATCGTGCTCGGCGCGCTGGCCGGGTTTCGCATCGAGGGGCGGCATCCGTACCTGCGCTCGGCGCAGATCGGGTTGGCGCTGATGGCGGCGGCGGGGCTGGTCACGGTGTGGTCCAAATCGACGCTGGCCGGCGCGGTGCCGATCGACCGTCCGGCGGTGGTCACGTTGACCGGAAGGATCGTCGCGCGCGAAGAGCGCGGCGCCGAGGATCGCGTTCGTCTTACGCTGGTCGCGCGCGGGGTGCCGGACCGCGAGACGGTGCGGGTGCGGGTCAACCTGGTGGGCAAGAACGATAGCCCTGCGCTGGCCGAAGGTGCGGTCGTCCGCCTCAAGGCGCGGCTGATGCCGCCCGCCCCCCCGATGCTGCCCGGCGCCTACGATTTCGCGCGCGCCGCCTGGTTCATGGGGCTGTCGGCGACGGGCAGCGTCCTGGGCAGGCCGCAGGTCGTGGTACCGGTGCAGCGCGGAAGCTGGCTTGGCCGGGTCCAGCGCAGGCTTTCGCGCCATGTCCGCGAACGGCTCGACGGCTCGCCAGGCGCGATTGCCGCGGCGTTCGCCAGCGGCGACCGTGGCGCCATTGCTATCGCCGACGAAGACGCGATGCGCGATTCGGGGCTTTCGCATTTGCTCTCGATCAGCGGACTCCACGTCAGCGCGGTGGTGGGTGCGGCTTATATCCTGGCGATCCGCCTGCTCGCGTTGTGGCCGTGGCTGGCGCTGCGCATCCGCCTGCCGCTGGCCGCGGCCGCGAGCGGGGCGCTGGTGGGGATCGCCTATACGCTGCTGACCGGGGCCGAAGTGCCGACAATTCGCAGTTGCATCGGCGCAGTGCTGGTGCTGATCGCGCTGGCGCTGGGGCGCGATCCGCTGAGCATGCGGATGATCGCGGTCGCGGCGTTCGTGGTCATGCTGTTCTGGCCCGAAGCAGTGGTCGGGCCGAGTTTCCAGATGAGCTTCGCGGCGGTGATCGCGATCGTCGCCCTGCACTCTGCGGCGCCGGTCCAGCGCTTTCTCAAGCCGCGCGAAGAAGCCTGGCCGGTGCGGCTGGCGCGGCTGCTGGCGATGCTGCTGCTGACCGGGGTGGTGATCGAGCTGGCGCTGATGCCGATCGGGCTGTTCCATTTCCATCGCGCGGGTGTTTACGGTGCGCTGGCCAACGTCGTCGCGATCCCGCTGACGACGTTCGTCTCGATGCCGCTGATCGCGCTGGCGCTGCTGCTCGATCTCGTGGGCCTTGGCACGCCGGCGTGGTGGGCGGTGGGCAAGAGCCTCGAGCTGCTGATCGCGCTGGCACACTGGACCGCCCGGCAGCCGGGCTCGGTCGCGCTGCTGCCGGGGATGGGGCGAGGGATCTTCGCGCTGTTCGTCGCGGGTGGATTGTGGCTGGCATTATGGAGCGGGCGGGTGCGGCTGTGGGGGCTGGCGCCGGTGCTGATCGGCTGCGCGATGCTAGTCCGGCTCCACACCCCCGACGTGCTGGTATCGGGCGACGGGCGCCATGTCGCGATCGTCGGCGAGCGCGGCGAACTTCTGGTGCTGCGCGAGAGCCGCAGCGACTTTGCCGTCGACAACTTGCGCGAGCATGCGGGGCTGACGAGTAACCCAATACCCCTGGCGAAATGGCCCGGCGCGCAATGCAGCGCGGATTTCTGCGTGGTGACGCTCGAACGTGACGGACGGCGGACGGTGCTATTGCTCGGCCGCGGCCGCGAGCGGATCGACGAGCGCGCGCTCGCCGCAGCGTGCGAGCGCGCCGACGTGGTGATCAGCGAGCGCTGGTTGCCGCGCAGCTGCCGCCCGCGCCAGCTCAAGGCCGACCGCGCGCTGCTCTGGCGCAGCGGCGGTCTGGGCCTGGATTTGCGCTCGGGCCGGGTGACTGCGGTCGCCTCGACGCAGGGGACCCACGGCTGGTGGCGGCCTCAACTTCCCGTGTGGCGGCGCAAGCCCGAACAGGGCGGCGGCGCGAGTCCGGTTTCCGCAGCAATGCCCCAGGCCGCCCCGGCTCAGTGATAGCGGCGTAGCAGCCCCGCCAGCTTGCCCTGCACCTCGACCTCGCCCGGCGCGTAGATCTGCGGTTCGTAGGCGCCATTGGCCGGGTCAAGCCGGACCTTGCCGTTCTCGCGGCGCAAGTACTTGAGCGTCGCTTCCTCGCCGCGGACCAGCGCGACCACGATTTCGCCGTCGCGCGCGGTGTTGGTGCGGCGGACCAGCGCGTAATCGCCGTCGAGAATGCCCGCGTCGATCATCGAATCGCCCGATACTTCGAGCGCATAGTGCTCGCCCGCGCCGAGCAGCGCGGCGGGGACGGGGAGGGTGGACTGACCTTCGATCGCCTCGATCGGCATGCCCGCGGCAATCTTGCCGTGGAGAGGCAGTTCGATGACATCGTTCGCCGGGGCGGCGCGCTGTGCGGGACTGCGGAGCGCAGCAAGCGCATCGTTGGCATTTGCGGCGCGCGGCACTGCCATTGCCCGCTCATCCTGAGCCTGTCGAAGGACCGATCCTTCAGGCGTCTTGATCACTTCGAGCGCGCGGGCGCGGTTGGGCAGGCGGCGGATGAAGCCGCGTTCCTCGAGCGCCGAAATCAGGCGGTGTACGCCCGACTTGGACTTGAGATCGAGCGCCTCCTTCATTTCCTCGAACGAAGGCGAAATTCCGCTCTCCTCGAGCCGGTTCTGGATGAAGGTGATCAGTTCGTGCTGCTTGCGCGTCAGCATCGCCCGGGCTCCTCGCTCATATCCCGCCCGCCAAATCGCGAACGAACAAGGAACAATTAAGCAACCGGAATTGTGTCGTCAAGCGATTCCGCCATTTTCGAGCCAATAGGTCGGGACCTCCTCGCCAACCTGCGCGGCGGGGGCACCGATTGCGCGGCAAATCAGCGCGTTGGCGTGGGCCAGCGGACGCAGCGCGCCGCTGTCCTGCTCAGGTTCCGGGCGCACTTTGCCGTCCGCCCAGCGCGCGCGGAGGAACTCCATCCGTCGGCCACCGGGGGGGAGAGGCTCAGCCAGCCGGATGGCAAAAGGACGCGGCAACGGCTGTGCGGCGCCCAGCGCTTCACGCAGAAGCGGCAGCATGAACAGGAACCCGGTGACGAACGCCGAGGCCGGATTGCCCGGCAGGCCGAGGATCACTTGGTCTCCAATGTCCTTGGGGCGCCGGGCAACGAGCAGCGGCTTGCCGGGCTTGATCGCCACCCGCCAGAAATCGATGCTCGCCCCGGCGTGGTCGAGCGCGGGGCGGATAAGGTCGTGCTTCCCCACCGAAGCCCCGCCGCTGGTCACCACGATATCCGCCTCGCGCGCCGCGTCTAGCGCATCGGCCAGCGCCCCAAGCCGGTCGGGGATCGGACCCAGTCGGCGGATTTCGATCGGAAGCCCGGCGGCCATTGCGGCGAGCATCGGCGCGTTGCTGGCGGGCAATTGGTGCGCGTGGCAGGGCGATCCCGGCGGAACCAGCTCGTCGCCGCAGTCGATCAATGTCAGCCGCACCGCGCGGCGGACCGCAAGATGATCGTGCCCCGCGGCGATGGCCAACGCCAGTTGCGCGGCTCCAATCCGGGTTCCCGCGGGTAAAATCGGGTCGCTGGTCGAGAAATCGAGCCCGGCGCGACGGATATGCCGCCCGGCTGCGGGCATCGCCTCGAGGTGGCTGACCATGACGCCCTCGCGCGCGCAATCCTCCTGGAGCAGCACGCAATCGCCACCGTCGGGGACAATCGCTCCGGTCGAAATCCGCGCCGCCTCGCCATGTCTCAGGCCCCGGTCGAGCGGGTGCCCCGCGGCGCTTTCGCCGACCACCCGCCACGGGCCGGGATCGCCCGCGCTCACCGCATAGCCGTCCATCGCCGAAAGCGCCGCAGCGGGCTGGGTGCGCAGCGCGGCCAGCGGTTCGGCGAGGTAGAACCCCGCGCAATCCCCGACCGCGCGGTGCTCGACGGGGAGCGCGGGGGCGAGCGCGAGCAGTCTTTGCTGCGCTTCCTCCAGCGAAAGCGGCGGCGGCTTCATGCCTCGGGCGCGATCCAGTCGCCCGATTTGCCGCCGCGCTTGGCGATCAGCCGGACCGGGCCGACGATCATCGCCTTGTCGAGCGCCTTGGCCATGTCGTAGATTGTCAGAAGCGCGATCGAAACCGCTGTCATCGCTTCCATTTCCACCCCGGTGCGGCCCGTCAGCGAGGCGGTTGCGGTCGCTTCCACCGCGCCATCGACGAAAGCGAAATCGAGCGTCACCGAGTCGAGCGCGAGCGGGTGGCACAGCGGGATCAGCTCGGAAGTCTTCTTCGCCGCCATGATTCCCGCGATCCGGGCGGCGGCGAGGACATCGCCCTTGGGCGCGGCGCCGTCGCGGATCGCGGCGAGCGCGGCGGCGGACATCAGAATCGTCCCGCGCGCGGTGGCGCTGCGCGCGGTCGCAGGCTTGCCCCCGACATCGACCATGCGCGCGTTGCCCGATTCGTCGAGGTGGGTCAGGCCCATCGCGCGCCCCTTTGGCCGGGCAGCGTGGACCACATGGACCACAGTCCCGAAGCAAAAAGAATCGCCCTCTCGCAAGGCCGGTCGCGAAAGCAGAGAGAGGGGCGCGTGACCATCATCGCGAACCACCATGGCACAACGCGTACGATGTAGGACAGGGCTAGTTGCCGAGCAGCGCGCGCGTCGCCGCGGCGACGTCGCGCTGGCGCATCAGGCTTTCGCCGACAAGAAAGCAGCGCACCCCGCAGCGTTCGAGGCGAAGCAGGTCGGCGTGGCTGGCGATCCCGCTCTCGCCCACCAGCAGCGCGCCTTCGGGGGCGAGCGGGGCCAGTTGCCTGGTCGTCTCAAGATCGGTGACGAAGGTCTTGAGTTTGCGGTTGTTCACCCCGATCAGGCGCGACTTCAGCCGAGCCGCGCGTTCCATCTCCGCGGCATCGTGGACTTCGACCAGCACGTCCATCCCGTGTTCGATCGCCGCAGCCTCGATCTCGGCCATCGTCGTATCTTCCAGCGCGGCGACGATGATCAGGATCGCGTCCGCACCGATCGCGCGCGATTCGAGCACCTGCCACGGATCGACCATGAAGTCCTTGCGCAGCACGGGCAGAGCGACGGCATGGCGGGCAGCGATCAAGTAGTCCTCGTGACCCTGGAAGTAGGGCGCATCGGTGAGGACCGAAAGGCACGCCGCCCCGCCCAGGCCATAGTCGCGGGCATGACGCGCCGGATGAAAATCTGCGCGGATCAGACCCTTGGATGGCGAAGCTTTCTTGATTTCAGCGATCAACGCGAAACCATCGGTTGCCTTGCGGCGCAGTGCGGCCTCGAACCCGCGCGGGCGGGTTTGGGCGGCTGCAAGTTCGCGCAATGCCGACAGCGGCTCACGCACGCGTCGCTGGATGACTTCCGATCGCTTGGTCGCGACGATTTCGGCCAGCTTGTCCACGCGATTAGCGCAGGCGCTTGATGACCAGCGAACCATTCCGCTGCTCGGTCTGGAATTGCTTAAGTGATTTGACCAAATCGGACAGTCGCGAAAAGCCATAGCTGCGCGCATCGAACGAGGAGCGCGCGCTGGCCCGCTGTCCTACTTCAGCCAAGTTGGCATACCCATTTTCGTCACGTTTGGAGGCTTTCCAAGCGTCACTCAGAAGGGTGACCAGATCGTCACCGACCCCCGGAACTGCTGGCGGCGGTCCGTCAGGCTCGGACACCACGTGCTCGGCGGCATCGAGATCCAGGAAGCGGGTGCATGCCTCGCGAAAGCCCTTGGGCGTCCGGTCGGTGCCAAAGCCATAAACTGGCAAACCGTTTTGACGAATACGCATGGCTATCGGCATGAAATCACTGTCGCTCGACATGATTCCAAAGCCATCGACGCGGTTGGAATAGAGCAAATCCATCGCATCAATCGTCATCTTCATATCGGTGGCGTTTTTGCCTTTTGTGATGTCGAACTGTTGATGCGGCTCTATCGCGTAGTTGTGGACCAATGCCGCCCAATTTTTCAGACCCGGCTTGCTCCAGTTGCCATAAGCGCGGCGGATGTTGACCGTGCCGAGTTCGGCAAGGATCGTCAGCGTCTGGTCGAGCCCGCCGGCCGACGCGTTGTCGGCATCGATTAAAAGCGCGATATTGCCGTTCTGCACTCTGTCGCCATCCGCCATCGTCGTTCTCCTAGCGCCGCCGAAGCCGTTCGCGGGTCAGCTGATCGGCGCGGGTCACCCCCATCAGCCGCATTCCGCGCTCGATCTCGTCCTTGAGAATGCCCAGCGCGCGTTCGACCCCGGCCTGCCCCGCCGCGGCGAGCGCGTAAAGGTAAAGTCGCCCGCCCGAGGCTGCGGTCGCCCCGGTCGCCAGCGCTTTCAGCACGTGGGTGCCGCGCCGCACACCGCCGTCGCAGATCACCTCGATCTCACCGCCGACCGCATCGACGATCTCGGCGAGCTGGTCGAACGGGGCGCGGCTGCCGTCGAGCTGACGCCCGCCGTGGTTGGAGATCATGATCGCGTCGGCCCCGATCTCGACCGCGCGGCGCGCATCGGCGGCGCTCATCACGCCCTTGAGGCAGAATGTGCCGCCCCACTGCTCGCGGATTTTCGCGGCGGTCGTCCAGTCCATCGACTGGTCGAGCATGGTGTTGAAATAGCCCGCGATCGACACCGCCTCGCCGGTCCCTTCGGCGACGTGCGTATCGAGGTTGGGGAGCGCGAACTTTTCACGCAGGACGTAGTCGAGCCCCCAGCGCGGCTTCATCGCATATCCCAGCAGGTTGCGGGCGGTGAACCGCGGCGGCGAGGTGAAGCCGCTGCGCGCGCAGCGTTCGCGCTTGCCCGAAACGATCGTGTCGACGGTCAGCGCGATGCAATCGAACTTCGCCGCCTGGCAGCGTTCGATCATGCTGCGGTTGAGGCCCTGGTCCTTGTGGACGTAAAGCTGGAACAGCTTGGGCCCGCTGGTCAGCGCGGCGATTTCCTCGATGCTCACCGTGGCGAGGCTGGAGATCCCGAACCACACCCCGAACTTGTCCGCCGCGCGGGCGACCGCGCGCTCACCCTGCCAGTGGAACACCCGCTGGAGCGCAGTGGGCGAGAGCATCAGCGGCAGCGTGCTGCGGCGGCCCATGATCGTGCAGGAGGTATCGATCGAGGCGACCCCGGCGAGCACGTCGGGGACCAGATCGACTTCGGCGAAAGCAGCGGTGTTGCGCGCCTTGGTCAGTTCGTCGTCGGCGGCGCCGTCGATATAGTCGAACACCGGCCACGGCAGCCGCCGCCGCGCCAGCTCGCGGAAGTCGTCGATGTTGTGACAGTCGGCAAGGCGCATGCGCGCTCGCTAGTCGAAGCGGCGCGGCGGGGAAAGCGCGATTCCTAGCGGCGCGCGACGCCGGCTGGCTGCACCACCGCGCGCGATTCGAACGCGACTTCGACTGGCGTGCCCGCGGTCTGCTCCGCCGGCGACGGCTGGTCCTTCGGCGCGTTGCGCTCGGCCTCGCGCCGGGCGGTCAGCATCGCGACCACTTGCGGGGTGGCGGGGCTCGCGGGATAGGCGCAGCCCTTCGCCTTACCCATGCCCTTGAGAAAGGCGCGGCGGACCGATCCCGCGTACAGCGCGCGCTCCCACGCGCGCTGCTGAGCGTTGGCTCCCGATAACTGGCGGACAACGCCTCGAAACGGAATGAAACTGCCGATCAGCGACTTGGCGATCGTGCCTGCACCATTACCCATCTTCTCGTCGTCGGTTTTGTCCTGCGCGACGTCGATATCGTCGCCCAGCGCAGCATCGAGGCTGGCGATCGCGGTGGTGTAACCGGCGCAGCTCTTCAGTCCGGCGAGGTCATAGGGATCGGACAGAGCCGCCACCAACACCGGCGGCACCTCTTTCTTGCGGACGTTCACGTCGGACAGCGGCGAGAGCATGACGTCTTGGGCGCGGATGTTGTCGGGATCGACGACTGTCTGCGCCGCAAGGGGCATCGACGAGAGAGCAATCGCGCCAATTGCGAAAGGCAGTGCGACCCGCATGGGTTTTCCCCTGGTTCGGTATCGAACCATCGCATGGTCGCGAACGTTCGTCCTGCCCTGACTACGCGGTTTGCGACGAGCGGTTCCCCGTTAACGTTGGAACTCGGCAAAGGTGTCGCACTGGTCCTCGTCGGCGGTCTGGATGCCCCGCCGCAACCACTCCATCCGCTGCGCCGACGAGCCGTGGGTGAATGCGGCCTCGGGCGCGCGCCCGCCGCTCAGCGTGTCGTCACCGATCGCGTGCGCCGCGGTCAGACCTTCCTCGAGGTCGCCCGGCTCGATCCGGTCGCGGTTGCGCCCGGCCCAGACGCCCGCATAGCAATCAGCCTGAAGCTCCATCGCCACTTGCAGGCGGTTGGCCTGCGACGGGTTCGAATCCTGCGCGGAACGGATCTGGCCGGCCAGTCCGGTCAGCGCCTGGACGTGGTGGCCGTATTCGTGGGCCATCACATAGACCCGCGCAAAATCCCCGCCCGCGCCCAGCTTCTGCTCCATTTCGCGAAAGAAATCGGTGTCGATGTAGATGCCCTGGTCGCTCGGACAATAGAACGGCCCCATCGCGCTTTGCGCCGCGCCGCAGCCCGATCGGCCGTTCTGCGAATAGAACCACAGCTTGGGCGGGGTGAACGGGATTTGCGCTGCTTCGAACAACGGTGCCCAGGTCTTGTTGAGCGACGAAAGCGCGTTGCAGCTTTCTTTGCTGACCGCGTCGATGTTGCAGCTTTCGGTCGCGGTTGTGCCGCCCTGCGTCGCCACCTGGCCTGTGCCAGCATCCTGCATTCCGCCGAGCATCTGCCCGGGATCGACCCCGAACACGAGCGCGGCGATCAGTGCGATCACGATACTGCCGCAGCCGACCTTGCCGCCGGTGCCGCCCAGCGAGAACCCGCTGCCGCGCTGATCGCCGATGTTGATGCTGTTGGGATCGAAATCGTCGAGCCGCATTCGACCCTCCCTGTTGGCACTGGACAAGCGTTTGGTGAGCCGCGATGGCCGCGCCAAGTACGGGTAACAACACTGCGGGGCCGGTCAATGTTCCTCAAGGGCAAATGCGCGCTGATCACGGGTTCCACCTCGGGGATCGGGCTGGCCTATGCCAGGGCGCTGGCCGCCGAGGGCGCGACGCTGGTGATCAACGGCTTCGGCGAGGCGGGGGCGATTGCCGCGCAAGTTGCCGAACTGACGGCGGCGAGCGGTGCCCCGGCGATCCACGTCGATGCCGACCTCACCCGCCGCGAGGGGGTCGAGGCGCTGATGGCTGCTGCCGCGGACGCGTTCGGCGGGGTCGACATCCTGATCAGCAACGCCGGAATGCAGCACGTCGCCCCGGTCGAGGAATTCCCGGTCGAAAAATGGGACGCGATCATCGCGCTCAACCTGACCGCAGCGTTCGACGCCGCGCGGCTGGCGGTGCCGCACATGAAATCGCGCGGCTGGGGTCGGATCATCGCCACCGCCAGCGCGCATTCGCTGACCGCCTCTCCGTTCAAGGCTGCCTACGTCGCCGCCAAACACGGGCTGGCGGGGCTGACCAAGACGCTTGCGCTCGAACTGGCGACCAGCGGGATAACCGCCAACTGCATCAGTCCTGGCTACGTCTGGACGACTTTGGTCGAGAACCAGATTCCCGATACGATGGCGGCGCGGGGGATGACCCGCGAACAGGTGCTCAACGACGTGCTGCTGGTGCGCCAGCCGACCCGCCAGTTCGTCCAGCCCGAACAGGTGGCTGCGATGGCGCTGTTCCTGTGCGGTAACGATGCCGCGCAGATCACCGGCGCCAACATCAGCATGGATGGCGGCTGGACCGCGGAATGAGTAAGTGTGATCTAGCGCACAATTGTACTTGCACGGGAAATTCAAGATCGCGGCTAGCGCTTCGACAAGCGTCCGCCGCTCCGCCAATTCCCTCCAAATCCGATTGAAATACTCCCGTGCGGTAACGATTTAGACTTGCCACCCGCGCCTTTTCCGCGCCACCTGACGACGCTCTCCTCTAGGCGGGGATGGCGGGAGGGTTAAGCCGCATGATTCACGCCGGGTGGCAACGGCAGGGGCCGGAGCAGATTGGTCCTAGTTTGAAATCGATTGCAGGCTTTGCTTACGTTCGTCTGCCGACATCGTGAGCGAATATGCCGCCCCTCCTGGCAACGCCAAGCGCCTTAGAACCCTGGCCGAACAGCTACTCGCCCTGGCCGAAGTCCGCGGTGACTCGGAGCATGACGATGCGGCGCTGGGTGCGCTCGCCGCTGTGGCTTATGAAGCAAGGCGCGCGCGCTATCTGCCGTCTGCGCTTTTTTCCGAGCCCGCGTGGGACATGCTGCTCGATCTCTATTCTGCCGATTTCGAGCAGCGCGAGGTCCCCACCACAAGTTTGTGCATCGCCTCGACCGCGGCCTCGACCACGGCCCTGCGCTATATCGACATCCTCGAAAGGTCCGGGCTGATCGAGCGACGCCTCAATCCCCGCGACAACCGGGTTACACTGATCCGCCTGACCTGTGAGGGACGCAAGAACATGCGCGCCTACTTGAAGGCGGCAAATTGGGCGGCAATGATCGGAAGCGACGCGCCCGGCGGGTAGAAGTGTCTACGCGCAAAGTGTTTTTATAGAAACAGTGTGGCTTTGCTGCGCTTTCCGCAACGTGCGGGTTGTGCGATGAAGCGGAGCGCGACGGCGACGAGTCGAGCATCCGGGAGGACTCCTTGCCTCGCATCCGACTTGGGCTCCTGCTTGCCGCTTCGCTTGCCGCGGTTGCATCTTCGGCGTTGGCCAAGCCCGACGGTGCGCTCGAGGCTGCGCTGCGCCGCCACATCGAGACGCTGGCCAGCGACGATTTCGGCGGGCGCGAGCCGGGCACCGACGGTGAGAGCAAGACGCTGCGCTATCTGGCGCGCGAATGGTTCCGGATCGGGCTGGTCTCGGGCACCAACGATCCGGGCAACGCATGGTTTGCGCCGGTGAACCTCGTCGAGCGGGTTCCATCGCGCTCGGTCGCCGCCTTTCAGCGCAACCGCCGCCCGTTGCCGCTGCCCGCGACCGGCATTCTGGTGCTCACCTCGGGTCCGCG
Organism: Novosphingobium sp.; assembly: GCA_030697365.1. Classification (GTDB taxonomy): domain Bacteria; phylum Pseudomonadota; class Alphaproteobacteria; order Sphingomonadales; family Sphingomonadaceae; genus Novosphingobium. The sequence goes on from JAUYQH010000040.1 coordinate 23,241, forward strand.
CCAGTTGCTCGAGAACGCGCCCGTGCTTTTCCTCGGTCGCGCTGGCGGTGCGCTGCCCCCGCGCAATGAGCTGGCCGGGCGGATCGCGGTCATCCTCGATACGGCGCCCGCCGGGTCGGACGCCGATGTCGCGGCGACGCGCCAGGATCGCCTGATCGAGGCCGGCGCGGCGGCGGTACTCACCGTGCTCGATGGCGAGCGAACCCTCGAAGCGGTTTCCGCGCGGCGCGCAAGGGCCGGCTATGCGCTGGCCGACGACCGGCTGGGGGGCGATCTGGAGGCGTTCGTCACCCCCGACTATGCATCGCGCCTGTTCGGCACCGATTGGCCCGTGCTGCTCAAGTCGGCGGATACGCCCGGAGCCGGGCCGCGGACGCTGGCGATGACCGGAACGCTTGAGGCGACCACGCGCGAAACCCGGATCAGCACGCACAACCTTATCGGTCGCCTGCCCGGCCGTATGCCCGATCGCGGCGCGGTGCTGCTGGTTGCGCACTGGGATCACTTCGGGACTTGCGCCGAGCCCCCGGCCGAAAATCTGATCTGCAACGGAGCGATCGACAACGCCAGCGGGCTGGCGGTGCTGACCGAGACCGCACGCGTGCTGGCGAAGGGCAAGAAGCTCGATCGCGACGTCTATTTTCTCGCCACCAGCGCCGAGGAATTGGGCCTGCTGGGGGCGCACGCCTTTGCCGAAAATCCGCCGCTTCCGCTCGCCTCGATCGTCGCCGCGTTCAATATCGACAGCCCCGCGATCGGGCCCGCGGGCATGCCGCTGACGGTGATCGGTCATGGCCGGACCGGGCTCGACGGCGATATCGCCAATGTCGCCAGATCGCTCAAGGTGCGGGTCCAGAACAACCCGGTGGCCGACGGTTTCCTCAAGCGCCAGGACGGCTGGGCGCTGCTCCAGCACGATATTCCGGCGGTGATGGTCAGTTCGAGCTATTCCGATCCGGCGCGGCTCGAACAGTTCATGGAATCGACTTATCACCGCCCTACCGACGAAACCGGACCCGGCCTCGATCTGGGCGGGGCGGCGGAGGATGTCGGCGTCCATGTCGCGCTGGTGCGGTGGTTCGCTGGGGTCAAAAGCTATCCGGGACGGAAGCAGAGACCGTGAGGATGGCGGTGGCATCCGGCCTGGCATTACGCGGCTCGGCATTAGAAGCTAACGAATGGCGGCTTGCGACCTCATTGCGACACTTCGCCATATGACCTGCATCCAATAAATTCCCGTCGCCCCGTGCTTTACACGGGGGTGGGCTGCCTTGCGGAGCCGCGGCGCTCGAAGAAAAGCTGGGCCCCGTGTCAAGCACGGGGCGACGGGGGTGATTCTTGGCGTGAGGGCAATTTGCAGTTATCCGCTTTCCATCCCGAACCGCTCATGTTTCGCCAAGACAAGACCGCGCAGTGTCAGTCGGGATGCCCCCGCCGTGTAAGCCTCAGTCCCCCAATGACAACGAGGGACGATCGACCCTGCTGGCGCAGAGCGATGCGTTCATTCGCCGTGCGCTCGGCCTTTAGGCGGCTCCTCGGCGGTTTCCATGTGGGCGCCCGGATAGAGCACGAACTGGCCGGTGCGACGTTCGAGGAAACCGGCGCCGATCGTCTCGGCGAAGCGCTGGGCGAGGTTGAGGTCGGCGTACCACTTGCCGACGCGGTGCGGAGTGACGAAGCGGAAGCGTTTCATGCAGGCTGATAATGCCACGCGGGCCATCCGGTTCCGGTGCGCAAGATCACTCGGACGAAAATTTGCCGCGCCTTGGCGCAAGGCAATAAACATATGACATAAAACGAAAAAGGCGGGGCTTGCACCCCGCCTTCCTGCGTTGGTTTGGATCTTACTCAGCGCGAGTAGAACTCGACCACCAGGTTCGGTTCCATCTTCACCGGATAGGGCACTTCGTCGAGCGTGGGGACGCGGACGAAGGTCGCCTTGTCGGTGCCGTCGGGCGCAACGTATTCGGGGATGTCGCGCTCGGGCAGGGTCTGCGCCTCGATGATCAGCGCCATGTCCTTGGCCTTGGTGCCCAGGCTGATGACGTCGCCCGGCGCCACGCGACGGCTGGCGATGTTGCACTTGACCCCGTTGACCAGGATGTGGCCGTGGCTGACGATCTGGCGCGCGGAGAAGATCGTCGGCGCGAACTTGGCGCGATAGACGATCATGTCCAGCCGGCGTTCGAGCAGGCCGATCAGGTTCTGCCCAGTATCGCCCTTGATCCGCGCGGCTTCCTGATAGGTGCTCTTGAACTGCTTTTCGGTGACGTCGCCGTAATAGCCCTTGAGCTTCTGCTTGGCGCGCAGCTGGATGCCGAAATCCGACACCTTGCTCTTGCGGCGCTGGCCGTGCTGGCCGGGGCCGTAGCTGCGGCGGTTGACCGAGCTCTTGGGACGGCCCCAGATGTTCTCGCCCATGCGGCGATCGAGTTTGTACTTCGACGATTTGCGCTTCGACATGCGTATCTCATTCCATTTGCTGCCGCGCGGGCGCCCCGGTGTTGAACCTTGGTGCCCGCTGGCTGTTGCACGAACAGAAGGCTCATGCTTCACCCGGAACCGCACCGCCCGACTAGGAAGAAGGACGCGGCCACCGCTTCACCGGGGTGCGGGGCCAATTGCGAAGGCGCGCGCCTAGCCGCGACGCGGCAAAAGGTCAAGGATCGCGTGGCTTGCGGTTCAAGTGCGTGAGCACTCCGCGGAAGGTGCGCAGCTCGAGGTGGTTCCACGCCGGCTTGGTCAGCACCCCGCGCAAGGTCCGGCGGGTGGTGGCGGAACGGCCCGCCGGGTGGAAATAACCGCGCGCTTCGAGCATCGCGTCGATTTGCGCGATCATCCCCTCCAGTTCGTCCTGCGGGGCGGGGGGGAGCAGATCTTCGGCGGTCGGCTGGGCGAGGCTTTGCGACTTCGACCACTCGTAAGCACAAAGGATCACCGCCTGGGCGAGGTTGAGCGAGCCGAATTCCGGGTTGACCGGGACGGTCACGATCGCTCGGGCCAGCGCGACGTCGTCGGTCTCCAGCCCCGATCGCTCGGGCCCGAATACTAGCGCCGACCGTCCCGACTCGCGGTGGATCGCCTCGGCTGCCTCGGCCGGGGTCAGCACCGGCTTGGTCACCCCGCGCTTGCGCACCGTGGTGGCATAGACTTGCGCGCAATCGGCCACCGCATCGGCCAGCGTGGGGTGGACGGTAGCGCGCTCGAGCACTTCGTCCGCCCCCGCCGCGGCGGGTCCCGCGCTGGGATTGGGCCAGCCGTCGCGCGGCTCGACCAGGCGCAGTTCGGTCAGCCCGAAATTGAGCATCGCCCGCGCGGCCTTGCCGATATTCTCACCCAGTTGCGGGCGGACGAGGACGATGAGGGGGAGGTTAGCCTTGTCCCACATCCCGCACCGTCCCGGCAAACTCCTCGAAATCCCTCGCCTCGGAAAATTCGCGGTAGACGCTCGCAAAGCGGATGTACGCGACCGAATCCAGCTGCCTCAATCCCTCCATCACCATCTCGCCGATCGCCGCGGCGGGGACTTCGCTTTCGCCCATCGTCTCGATCTGGCGCTGGACGCCCGAGACCAGCTGGTCGAGCCGTTCCTGGGCGATGCCGCGCTTGCGGCAGGCGAGTGCGACCGACTTTTCCAGCTTGGCGCGCTCGAACGGCTCGCGCACCTCACCGCGCTTGACCACCACGATCTCGCGCAGCTGGATCCGTTCGAAGGTGGTGAACCGCGCGCCGCAGCTTTCGCATTGGCGGCGGCGGCGGATCGCGGTGTTGTCCTCGGTGGGGCGGCTGTCTTTTACCTGGCTGTCATCGTGCGCGCAGAAAGGGCACCTCAAGGACGCAGCCGCTTGTAGAGCATGAAGCCCGCCCCGGCGATGATGCCCATCGGAATGCTGACCACGGGCAGAACCAGTCCCGCCACCGCTCCGACCGCCGCGCCGGTCAGCACCGGCTTGGTCGAGGGGTGGTGGAGGCCTTCCTTGGCCATGCCCTTGATTTCGCTGCCCGCATCGCTGAGCAGGTTGCTGCCGCCGTCGTTGGGATCGCGCCGGTCGGGATCGAATTCGTCGTTCATCGTCACATCTCCGGATAGATCGGGAAGCCCGCGCACAAACCCTCGACCCGCGCGCGCACCCGGGCCTCGACCTGGCCGTCGCCCTCATCGCCGTTGCGCGACAGGCCATCGACGACTTCCGCGATCAGCGCGCCGATCTGGGCAAACTCGGCCTCGCGGAAGCCGCGGGTGGTCCCCGCGGGGGTGCCGAGGCGGACGCCCGAGGTCACGAACGGGCTGCGCGTGTCGAACGGAATGCCGTTCTTGTTGCAGGTCAGGAACGCGCGATCGAGGCCCTTTTCGGCCGCCTTGCCGGTCACGTTCTTCGCGGTCAGATCGACCAGCATCAGGTGGTTGTCGGTTCCGCCCGAAACAATCCGCAGACCATTGTCCGAAAGGCTCGCGGCAAGCGCGCGGGCGTTGGCCACGATCTGGCGGGCGTAAGCCTTGAACTCGGGCTTGAGCGCCTCGCCGAAGGCCACGGCCTTGGCCGCGATCACGTGCATCAAGGGTCCGCCCTGCATCCCGGGAAACACCGCGCTGTTGACCTTCTTGGCGATGGCCTCGTCGTCGGTCAGGATCACCCCCGAGCGCGGCCCGCGCAGCGACTTGTGCGTGGTGGTGGTGACGACGTGCGCGTGGGGGAACGGCGAGGGGTGCGCGCCTCCCGCGACCAGCCCGGAAAAGTGGCTCATGTCGACCATCAGGATCGCGCCCACTTTGTCGGCGATCTCGCGGAAGCGCCCGAAATCCCACACGCGCGAATAGGCGGTGCCGCCCGCGATGATCAGCTTGGGCTTGTGCTCGCGCGCGGTCGCGGCCACCGCCTCCATGTCGAGCAGCTCGTCGTCGCGGCGCACGCCATAGGGTATCGGCTTGAACCACTTGCCGCTCATGTTGACCGGCGAGCCGTGGGTCAGGTGCCCGCCGGCGTTGAGGTCGAGCCCCATGAACGCGTCGCCCGGATTGAGCAGCGCGAGGAACACCGCCTGGTTCATCTGGCTGCCGCTGTTGGGCTGGACGTTGGCGAAGGCGCAACCGAACAGCGCCTTGGCCCGCTCGATCGCCAGCGTCTCGACCACGTCGGCGTACTCGCAGCCGCCATAATAGCGCTTGCCCGGATAGCCCTCGGCATACTTGTTGGTCAGCACCGATCCGGTTGCTTCGAGCACCGCGAGGCTGGTGATATTCTCGGACGCGATCAGCTCGATCTTGGTCTGCTGGCGCCGAAGCTCGCCCGCAATCGCCGCGGCGATTTCGGGATCGGCGCTGGCAAGGCGTTCGGTGAAGAAGCCCGCCGAGCGGATCGGAGCATCGGCAAGGGTGGTCGTCATGCGGGAACTCCATGGAGCGGGGGATGGGCAAGCTTCTCGACACGGCCGCAGTGGCGGCCTCCGGCGAATTCGGTTTCGAGAAACGCGGTGACGCAGGCCTTGGCCATCTCGATCCCGATCAGCCGCGCGCCGAGCGCAATCACGTTGGCGTCGTTGTGCGAGCGGGCAAGGCTGGCGGAAAGCGGCTCGGAGACAAGCGCGCAGCGAACTGCCGCGTTACGGTTGACCGCGATCGAGATGCCGATGCCTGAGCCGCAAAGCGCGATGCCAAGCTCGGCCTCGCCCTGCGCGACCGCGTCGGCAAGGATGTAGCCATAGTCGGGGTAGTCGACCGAAACCTCGCCATCGGTGCCGAGATCGAGCACGTCGTGCCCGGCCTCGCGCAGCCATGAGACGAGTTCGGCCTTCATGGCGACGGCGGCGTGGTCCGAGGCGATGGCGATGTGCACGCAGGCATCCTTAGTCGCAGCCGCGGCCGCATACCAGCCCAGACGGCCATGCTATCCGCGTCGAATGACGCGAATATGCGTCGCGCCGTCTTTGCGGCTTGTTAGGAATTGAAACATAGGGTTCCTGCATGGAAAACCTCGCGCAGACCGGACTCGTTCCGTTCATGACCGGCGGCGGCGCGCGCCAGGAGGCGCTGCACACCGCGCCGATCGACCGCATTCTCAAAGCCGTGCGCGATCACCTCGGGGCCGAGATCGCTTTCGTTTCCCGCTATGTCGGAGAGGATCAGAAAGAGCTTACTCATGTGAACTCCGACCTCGATCTGCCAATGGGGCCGGGGTATCGCGATTCGCGCGAGGACAGCTATTGCTGGCACATTTCCCAGGGCCGTTTGCCCGAACTGATCCAGGATCCGGCCGACCATCCTTTCACCCAGACCCTGGCAATTACCCAGTTTCTCCCGGTTGGGGCCCATCTCAACACCCCGCTGCGGCTTTCGGACGGAACCCTCCACGGCAGCTTCTGCTGCCTCAGCCGCGCACCGGACCGCTCGATGACCGAGCGCGACATGGGGGTGCTGCGCGCTTTCGCCGCGCTGGCAGTCGAACAGATCGAGGCCAGCATCGAGGGCGATGGACGGCGATGCTCGCTTGAGTCGTCGATCGGGCGGCTACTGGACGGCGGCAATCTGCGGATGGCGCTGCAGCCGATCGTCGCGCTGGACGACGGCGCG
>JAUYQH010000041.1 GCA_030697365.1 Novosphingobium sp.
TCGAACTGGTTGGCCCAGACGGCGCCGGGCGTCTCCTCGGCGAGGCGGCGCGAGGTATGGACGAAGTGTCCCGGGTTGGAGAACGGCGCGGCCGGCACCAGCACCAGCTCCGCCCCCAGCGCGCGCAGCGTGTCCATTTTCTCGCGGCTTTGCGTTTCGGGCATCACGATCACGGTCTTGTAGCCCAATGCGTTGGCCACCAGCGCCAGCCCGATCCCGGTGTTGCCCGCGGTCCCCTCGACGATCGTCCCGCCCGGCAGCAAGCTCCCTCGCGCCTCGGCATCGCGCACGATCCACAGCGCCGCGCGATCCTTGACCGAAGCCCCGGGGTTGGCGAATTCGCACTTGCCAAAGATCTCGCAACCCGCCGCGGCGCTGGGCCCGGCAAGGCGGACCAGGGGCGTGTTGCCGATGAGGTCGAGGGCGGTCGGGGCCGCAGCGGGTGCAGTCATGAGGCGAGAGTTAGGATGTGGGGCGCGGCGGGGCAATCAATTTGGGCTTGGGGGCGGGGAAGCGACCCTGGCGTCAGCTTCATGAGCCGGGTCGCTGCTTTGCCTGGACCGCCAAACGGTTAGCGAAACTCTGTGACCTTCGGTGCCTCTCCGACGCTGTATGCGGCCGAAAAGCGCACACTCGCGAGGCTTCCGCAACAAGCGCGCAAAAATTCGTTGCGGCCCGGATGTGACTTTTGCGGCGGGGCCTTCGGGCTGGGAGGCGGGCGTTGTGGTTTGTGCCAGGCAGAGCTCGAAGCAATCATTGGACCGGGCGGCGCGCATGCCAAGCTTGCAGCAGACCGAATCCTACATTGCAAGCCTGGCTTGTGCTGATCACCCGCCCTCACCCCTAAAAGGGAGATGATAGCGAAGCTTGTTCCGCAGGGAACTAGCGAAGCTTGGAGAGGGGTGCTGGCGTCGCGCGCAACGGCAACCACCCCTCTGCAACTCCGGCAAGCCAGCAAGCTGGCAAGCCTGCATATCCTCTCCCCTTTCAGGGGCGAGAGCACTACCGCCCCAGCCCCCCGCGCCAATCCTCCAACCCCGTCGCCCCTGCGCAGGTAGGGGCCCAACCAAGCTCTCCGCCCGCACTGTCATCGCGATATGGCGCGGACGGTTAGGCCCCTGCCTGCGCAGGGGCGACGGGAGGGATTGGAATTTAGTGCACTGTCACCGCAACATTGTCACCGTAACGTGCATTGTCACCTTAACGTGGGATTTCCTGCTCCCAAATTTCCCCGGATCTGCAGAATTCGAACCTAAGTGCGAATGCGTCGATCAAGGTTTACGCCAATCACCAATACGAGAAGTGCCGGTATCGACCAAAATCCGGCGAGATCGACATAAATCGATGGTGTAGACACAGAGTATGCTAGTCGTGAAATTTGACTGGCAACGGCGATCGAATGAAAACCGGCAAACCAAATTGGCCAATATCTTTGCAATCTGAAAACATAAAAAAATGTTATGGCCAACAATGTACCGTCAATCGCAAGGTAGGCGTATGCTGCGAGCACTTTTGGGAGCAAGGTATCCGCCATCGCCGTAAAAACGGTTGCGCCCATGATGGCGCCAAGGAAGCGTTGAGCGGGACGATCCCCCGACAACGCAATCAAGGCGCCACCTGACAGGAGCAAAACCCAAAAGGCGATCACTAAGACTACGGCAATTGGATTCACGCTTGATGGGCGCTCACTTAATTTTCCACATCCGCCGAAGCGGACGTGAAAAAGTCGGTGCGAGGTCCGGTCGGACAACCAAACCCGACCTCCTTCAAATTGCTCATTCGCTGAATCTGGGAAAGCTCGCGCACAGCGTCAGCTACCCCGGCGCGATTGACAACCATATTTCGAAGTCCTTCCGAAATTGCCGCCAGCGTTCCCTGGACTGCGCCGATAGGCAAGTCCGCAGCGATCGACGCCTCAACGATCGTCGCGCACATGCGAGATTGGCTGATGATCGCATCGTTGATCGAACCGACGGCGCTTTGGGTGTCGGCCGCAACGACATGTCCCAGTTTCTCCGAAATATTGTACATGGCCATCTCCGCTGAGTTAAGAGACACAGCATAACAAACGCTCAGCGAACTAAGATCGAAACAATCCCCGAAATGGAGGTGGTGATCGCTGCCAAGGCCATGGTTCCTGCCAGAGCGATTCGCATGATCATCCCCAACCGCGCGCGCGATGGCAAGTTATTCACCGAGCCACCAAGGGGTGGAAATAATTTGATCGTGTCGACCGATGGGCCCTGCGAGGGTGGGAAGTTTGGCCGATCTTGAATCAAGGCCTCTGTAAACCCCGACGAATCCGTTCGTTGACGGATCGCTTGCCGACGGTTTCCGACCTGCAGCTTGGCCGCGGCAACGCGCAGATGATTATCGACGGTCGATGGAGCGATGCCGATTTCGCGGCCAATCTCCTTCGATGTCATCCCCCTCGAGGCCAAGTCGAGGCATTGCGCCTGCCGTTCGCTAAGCAGTTCCGGCTCCCGTCTGATCTGGTCAGCTAATATTATAAAGCGATAGCTCCATTATGGCACAAACTGAGCCACAATGAAAAAGTTCCCATGGCGATTTCCACTAGGGGATCGCTAGCGGCTCGCCGCCACTCGCATATGCGCCGCGTTGAACTCATCCCAGTTGAACTGACTTTCCCACCCGCCAGTGTTGGCGGTTCTGGGTGGATTACACTTCTCAACTTGAATTTGGGGGAGCCATGAGTTTTTTGCTTGCAGATCAAGCACAGCTGGATGGGCACGTCCTGCGCACGATCCAATCACTTTGTGATCGGGTTGATCAGGTCGAGGTTCTTGTTTTCGAAGGAACCACGGCATCGCGCATGCCGAGCGACGAGAAGCTGGCAACCATAGCATCCTTGTTGACGCGCATGCGCCTGCGCCGGAGCAAGTTTCTTCCGGCTACACTGTTTGCCGAACCCAGTTGGGATATGCTCTTGGAACTCTTTATAAGTCAGGTTCGCGAGACGCGTGTTGCGACAACCAGTCTGTGTATCGCGGCTAACGTTCCGCAAGCCACCGCGCTGCGCCATATTGCCCAGCTGGAGGAACACGGCCTGCTCAGCCGGTTTCCCGCCCCGGAAGACAAGCGACTCAAGCTCGTTCGGATAACGGCGACAGGCTATGGTCAAATGCGCAAGTGTCTTGGCGAGCTGGTCAAGAAATCTGGATTTCCTGTTCCAGTGTGACTGAAAGATAGATCAGGCCGAAATCCAACGGTCTCAGGTATCCACTGGTTTCAGACAAGCCGCCTCCGCCGCCGCCGGTGCCCACGCTCCAGATTCAGCATATCCGCCAGCAAGAACGCCAGCTCCAGGCTTTGCGCTGCATTCAGCCGGGGGTCGCAGTGGGTATGATACCTGTCCGCCAGCGCTTCGGAGGTGATCGCTACCGCCCCGCCGACGCATTCGGTCACGTCCTGGCCGGTCATCTCAATGTGGATGCCGCCTGCATGGGTGCCCTCGGCGCGAACGACAACAGCTTCAATTTGAAGCTTTAAAGGGGTCTGTTGGGCAACTTGCGCCTAACCGGCTACCGGCTTGCGCGCACCGAAAGCCGTCGAATCCGCGCGCATGCAGCCAAACTTCCCCCCGCCTCACCGGAACGAGAATGAAGGCGGTTGCCAGGGAACCCCATTTGCGAAAGAGATTTTCGCTAGCGCAGGTTCAGTATCGACCGCTAGCCGATGGAGGGCGACACGATCATTGCAAGCAGTAGGCCAGCCACGCAAACGGCGAGGACCAGCATCACAAGTATCGCCATGGTTCCCGCGGTCGCACTTGCCACCTTGGGCGGGGGTTCGCCGATCGGTTCTGAAAGCTTGCGGTCGTAAGGCGCAAGCAGCAGCGATGCGCTTATCACCGAACGGGATAGCGGCTGGGCGAAGGCGCATCCTGCGAGGCCGTCGCGGGTCCAGACTACTGTTGCGAGTATATTTCCCGCTTGGGGCAGGCTGATCTCGATGACCTCGTCCTGCGCCAACGCCATCGCCGATTCGATTAGCATCCCGGTGCTAGACAGGTCGCAAATCGTGGCCCTGGCCCCGTTCCCGTGGCTCCAGGTATCGGCGACGAGCCTGAGCCTTCTTCGCGGCGATCGGCGGCTGTCATGAGGCGGCGGGTCGGGTTCGAATTCTGCGAGGATGGCGAGCATGGCGGCCTCCTGAGGGAGACCGACCGATAAACTCGGAAACCTAACGAATGCTGGTCGATCAGTGGGTTAGTTCACGTATTAACTTCAAGATGATTGCGTCTAACATATGAGCTGCGGCGGACCGCCACGTTGCCGCCCGAAGGGACTAGGCCGCCTCCGCCGCCGCCCGGTGCCCACGCTCCAAATTAAGCATATCCGCCAGCAGGAACGCCAGCTCCAGGCTTTGCGCTGCATTCAGCCGGGGGTCGCAGTGGGTATGATACCTGTCCGCCAACGCTTCGGAAGTGATCGCCACCGCGCCGCCGACGCATTCGGTGACGTCCTGGCCGGTCATCTCGATGTGGATGCCGCCGGCGTGGGTGCCCTCGGCGCGGTGGACCGCGAAGAAGCCCTTGGTTTCGGCGAGGATGCGGTCGAAGGGGCGTGTCTTGTAGCCGCTGGCAGCCTTGATCACGTTGCCGTGCATCGGATCGCAGCTCCACACCACGCAGTGGCCCTCGCGCTTTACCGCCCGCACCAGCGGGGGCAGCCCGGCTTCGACCTTGTCGTCGCCGAAGCGGCTGATCAGCGTGATCCGCCCCGCCTCGCGCGCCGGATTGAGCGTGTCGAGCAGGCGCAGCAGCGCGTCCGGTGCAAGGCTGGGCCCGCACTTCATCCCGATCGGGTTGCCGACGCCGCGCAGGAACTCGACGTGGGCCGAGCCGTCGAAGCGGGTGCGGTCGCCGATCCACAGCATGTGCGCGCTGGTGTCGTACCAGTCGCCGGTCAGCGAATCCCGGCGGGTCATCGCCTGCTCGTAGGCGAGGTGGAGCGCCTCGTGGCTGGTGTAGAAGCTGGTGCCCTGGAGCTGGGGGACGGTCGCCGGGTCGATCCCGCAGGCTTCCATGAAATCGAGCGCCTCGCCGATCTTGTCGGCGGTGGCGGCGAAGCGATCGGCCCACGGGGTGCGGCCCATGAAATCGAGCGTCCACTGGTGGACCTGGCGCAAATTGGCATAGCCGCCGCCCGCAAACGCGCGGAGCAGGTTGAGCGTCGCCGCCGACTGGCTGTAGGCTTCCATCAGGCGCTGGGGATCGGGGATGCGCGCTTCCGGCGTGAAATCTACCCCGTTGATGTTGTCGCCAAGGTAGCTGGGCAGCTCGACCCCGCCGATCGTCTCGGTCGGCGCGCTGCGCGGCTTGGAGAACTGCCCCGCCATCCGCCCGACCTTGATCACCGGCTGCTTCCCGGCGAAAGTCAGCACCACTGCCATCTGGAGCAGGACGCGAAAGGTGTCGCGGATGGTGTTGGGGTGGAACTCGGCGAAGCTTTCGGCGCAGTCGCCGCCCTGGAGCAGGAACCCCTTGCCCGCCGCGACTTGGGCCAGATCGGCCTTGAGCGCGCGCGCCTCGCCCGCGAACACCAGCGGCGGGAAGTTGCCAAGCCGCGCTGTTACGGCGTCGAGCGCCGCCTGATCGGGATAAGTCGGCAGATGGCGGCCTTCGAAGCCGGTCCAGCCTTGGGGAGTCCAGTTGCTTGCCACGTAAAAATGCGTCCTTTCGAAGGGAACGCCCTTACGCCGCGCGATGCTGCGATGCAAAAGTCGCGTTTGTAACCGGTTTTGATCCTCTCCGGAACGGGGAGGTGGCAGTCCGCAGGACTGACGGAGGGGTCGGAGCCTCTCCAACACCGCCGCGCGGGGTGACAGCATTCGACCCCTCCGCCCCTCCGGGGCACCTCCCCGTTCCGGGGAGGATTTAAGCCTACCGCGCGCCCGTCACCGCGATCCCCTTCGCCTGCGCCAGCGTCTGCGGGATTACCTGCAACCGCCAGCTTCGGTCGCGCGCCAGATATTGCCGGGCCAGCGCCTGCATCGCCGCGGGGGTGGTCTGGCTGTAGTCGTTGAGGATCGAGCGGACGTCGTTGATCCGCTCCGGCTCGGTCGCGGCGCCTTCGAGCTGGAACAGCCAGAAGCCGTTGCCGGTCGCCGCGCGGCTGATCAATTGCTTGAGCGGCTCGGTGATCCGCGCCAGCTCGTCGGCGGTGGGCGGGTTGGCGACGAGGTCGGCGGCGATTTCGTCTGCGGCGGAAAAGAACGCCGGCACCGCCTCGGGGGTCAACTGGGCGTTGGCCGCGATGTAACCGCCGGTCGAGCGATCGAGCGGCCAACTGGAATTGACCGTCGGAGCATAGCTCGCGCCCAGCTTCTCGCGCATCCGGTCGAACAGACGATTATTGAACAGCTGGCTGAGGATTTCGAGCTGGCGCGACTGGCGCACCCCAGCGCGACCAGCCCCGGTCGGCCAGGCGACCATAGCCGAGGCGGTGTTGGGATCGCCGCGGTGGGTCAGCACGATCGGCTGCGCGACCGGCGCGGGGAACGCCGGGGCATAGACCGGGGCGGGCGCGGCAGGCCGGGGCTTCAGTGCGCCGAACGTCCTCTCCAGCGCGGCGATCGCCTTGGCCTTGTCGAAATCGCCGAACAGATCGACCTCGACCGGACCGCTGGCGAGCAGTGGCTCCCAAACCGCGCGGAAGCCCTCGGGGGTCGTCGCCGCGATTTCCGCGGGGCTCGGCGTCTTGAATCGCGGGTCGCGGCTGCGCACCAGCCAGTCGAGATCGCGTTCTAGCACCGCCTGCGGGCTTGACTGATAGCTTTCGTACTGGAGCCGCGCCGCGGCCTTGGCGCGGATCACGGGGTTGGCGTCCCATCGCGGCATCGCCAGTTTGGCTGCGAACAGATAGAGCTGGTCTTCCAGATCGGCCGGGCGAGTGTCTGCGGAAAACTCGAAGTTGGCGTCGTCGATGCTGAAATCGAAGCCCATCTTGCGCCCGGTCGAGATCCGGTCGAGTTCGTCCTGGCCCAGCGTGCCCAGCCCGCTGCCGACCAGCGCGGCGGTGCCCAGCGCGACATAGGCTGCATCCTGCGGCCGGATCGCGCTGTAGCCGCGCCCGAAGCGCGCCTTGACCATCACCCGGCCCGGCTCGGCATCGTTGTTCCACAGCAGCACCTTGACCCCGTTGGACAAGGTCAGCCGCTCGATCTGGAGCAGGCCGGTCGCTTGCTGCTCCATCACTTTGCCCGGCGTCCCGATCGCGGGGAGGCCCGCAAAGCCCAGCGGCTCGGCCGAAACCCGGCTCGACCCGTCGGGCGCGACACTGTCGAGCAGCGCCTGACGCAGCCCGGCCTCAGTCCCTTCGCCCGCGCCGGGCGTCAACAGGATCGGGCGGGTGACGGTGCCTGTGAACAGCGCGCGGGTGTGCGCCAGCACCCTTTCGGGGGTGAACTCGGCGCGCATGTCGCGGAACACCTGGAGCACCGTGGCGGGCGACGCCACGGTTTCGCGGATGTCGACCGCGCGGACCAGGTCGTCGGCGACTTTCGATCCGGCGAGCGTATCGACGGTCTCGACCGGCACCTGGAACGCGACCTCGAACTCGGCGATCTCGCGGGCGATCTCGGCCTCGCTCGGCGGTGAGGCGAGCGCATCGGCGATCACCGCGCGCACGTCCTTGAGCGCGGCCTGCCAGTCGTCACCGAGCGGGGTGACCGAAACGAAGGTCGCGTCGGTCGATCGGCTGACATCCTCCTGATTGACCTGCGCGGTCAGGAAACTGCCCCCGGCGCGCGCGCGGGTTTCGAGCCGCCGGTTGATCAGCGCCTGCGAAAGCTGGTCGATCATCAGCCCGCGGTTATAGACGATGGTGTCGTCGACCTGCTTCCACGGGCGAAGAATCGCATAGTTGACGCCGCGCGGCAGGTCGGGCTCGACCAGCACCTTGGCCTCGCCCACCGGGTTCTTCGGATCGGCGCCACTGGGCGCCACGGGTACGCCGAAGCTTGGCGCTTTTGCCGGCTTGCCCTTGACCTTCCAATCCGAGAACCACTTCTTGACCAGCGCCTCGAGCTGCGCCGGATCGGCATCTCCGGCGACCACGATTACCGTGTTCTCGGGCCTGTACCAGCGATCGTGGAAGGCCTTTACCGAGTCTGCGGTGGCGGCGCGTAAAGTGTCTTCACGCCCGATCGGCGAGCGGTCGGCCAGCCGCTGCCCGGCGAAATAGAGTGCGCGCGTGGCTTCGGACGCGCGCTGCGCCGCGCCCCCGCGCTCGCGCATTTCGGCCAGCACGATCGGCAGTTCGGTTGCGACGCCGGACGTGGTGAAGATCGGCGCGGCGATCATCCCCGAAAGCAGCTTAAACGATTCGTCGAGGGTGGCGGGCGTCGCCCCGGGCAGGTCGAGTTTGTAGACGGTCTGGGTCGGGGTCGTCTCGGCGTTGGTATCGCTGCCGAAGGTCGCACCCAGCCGCTGCCAGGTGGGGATCGCCGCGCCGTTCTTGAGATACTTGCTCTCGCGGAAAGTGAGGTGTTCGATCAGGTGCGCGTAGCCGCGCTCCTTGTCGGTCTCGTGGAGCGAACCGGCATCGATCCGGATGCGGATCGAGACCTGGTCGGGGGGCACTCCGTTGTGCCGCACCGCATAACGGACCCCGTTGGACAGCGTCCCGAAAGTCCACGCCGGATCCTGCGGTACGTCGCTGCCCTTGTAGATCCACGGCACGTTGTCGCCCGCGGCGTGGACCGCGCCGGGGGCTGCGCCCAGCAACAACAGGGGAAGAAGAAAGCCGAGGCGCCGCCCGGCGCGGGTCGTTGATCGCATGGGGCGAGCTATACGGGGGGGAAAGGTGAAGGGCTAGTGAATAGGGGCCGCTTTCGCCAAGTCCTGCCGATACTTCGCGGCGCCCCTGCGAAGGCAGGGGTCCAACCGAGCTCTCCAACGGCAATGTCGGCGCGTGGATTCACCGTCATCTGGGCCCCTGCCTTCGCAGGAGCGACGAATTGTTGGGGCGAGGCCTTAGGAAGTCAAAGTATCCACCAGCTCCACCTGGAACACCAGGTCGGCGTTGGCAGGGATCGGTCCGGTTGCCCGCTCGCCATACCCTAGCGCGGCCGGGATGCAGAGCCGCATGACCGCGCCCTTGCCCATCAGCTGGAGTCCCTCGCCGAACCCCTTGATCACCCCGCCGACCGGAAATTCCGCAGCCATTCCCTGGTCGAACACTTCGCCGGTGGCGGCGAGATATCCGATGTAGTTGACCTTCACCCCGTCCCCGGCGGCCGGACGCACCAAGCTTCCCGGGCGCAGTGGCAGCGTACCGAGGCCGGTCGCGGTCTTGGCTGTACAGAGGCGTTGGCCCGCGGGGATGATCTGCTTGAGCGGGAGGGGTATCAGCGTCTTGACCGGCTTGGGCGGCGCTGCTGCCCCAAGCGCGATAACGAACGCCGCGAGGAGCGCGGTGCGAAAGGAGGTTTTAACGAGCATCGGCGGGCGATAGCGGGAGGCAGGTCGTTGTGCCAGCAGCTCAGTCGAAAATCTCCGAAAGCCAGTGCTTGTGCCGCTTGTGCGGTTTGCCGCTGTGGCCATAGCCGCCGCCTTGGCGATAACGGTCGTCGTCGTAGCCGCGCGGCGGGGCCGACGGGGCGGGTGCGGCGGCTCGGGGCGCAGGCGCCGCATCGCTCGTGCTTCGTTCAACGATCTTGTCGAGTTCGCCGCGATCGAGCCAGACGCCGCGGCATTGCGGGCAATAGTCGATCTCGATCCCCTGGCGGTCGCTCATCGCCAGCGGCACGCGGCACACCGGGCAGGCCATCGCGGAAACTTCGGCTTCGGATCGCATCTACGATACTCCTGAGGGCGAAAGGCCCGCCTATCGCAGCCCTCAACCCCCGACAACCCGCCGCGTTCCCCGCACTCCACCTTGACCCACCCCGCCCCGTGCCTACATGCGAGCCATCATGTTCATCGAAACCGAAACCACCCCGAACCCGTCCACGCTCAAGTTCCTGCCCGGCGAGCAGGTGATGGCTGTTGGCACGCGCGAGTTCGCTTCGCCCGAGTCGGCCGCGGCATCGCCGCTGGCGGAGGCGCTGTTCGATACCGGCGAGGTGACCAACGTATTGTTCGGGCGCGATTTCGTCGCGGTGACCGCAGCGCCCGGGGCCGGATGGTCGGCATTGAAGCCGCAAGTCGTCGGCGTCTTGCTCGACCATTTCGTCAGCGGGGCGCCGTTGTTCCAGGGTGGCAACGCGGACTTCGTGGTGCCGGGAGAGGGCGACGAAGCGATGATCCCCGACGATCCCGAACACGCCGAGATCGTCGAGCAGATCAAGGAACTGCTCGAAACCCGCATCCGCCCCTCGGTTGCCAACGACGGCGGCGACATCGTCTATCGCGGTTTCCGCGAAGGCGTGGTGTTCCTCAAGATGCAGGGCGCGTGCTCGGGCTGCCCCTCGTCCACCGCCACGCTCAAGCAAGGGATCGAGAGCTTGCTGAAGCACTACGTCCCCGAAGTGATCGAAGTCCGCGCCGCGTAATCGCTAAACGGATCGTCGCAAGTCCCGGAGTCCGCATGTCCGAACCGTTATCCGATTCCGCGCTCGACCAGATCTTCCGCACCGCGCGGACCTATAACGGCTATCTCGAAAAGCCCGTCAGCCCCCAGCAGCTCGACGCGATCTGGGAATTGATGAAGATGGGGCCGACGTCTGCCAACATGATGCCCGCGCGGCTGATCTGGTGCATCAGCGCCGAGGCCAAGGCGAAGCTCGCCCCGTTCTGCCTCCCCGCCAACGCCGAAAAGGTGCTCAAGGCGCCGGTGACGGTGATTATCGGGATGGACCTAGACTATCACGAACAGCTGCCCTGGCTGTTCCCGCACGCCGATGCCAAGAGCTGGTTCGACGGCAACGAGCCGCTGCGCGAGATATCGGCGATGCGCAATTCCTCGCTCCAGGGCGCCTATTTCATCATTGCCGCGCGCGCGCTCGGGATCGATACCGGACCGATGTCGGGATTCAGCAACGAAGCGGTCGATGCCGCGTTCTTTGCCGACCAGCCGAGGGTCCGCTCGAACTTCATCTCGACGCTGGGCTATGGCGATCCGACGACGATCTTCGATCGCAGCCCGCGGCCGGAGTTCGACGTCTTTAACCGCATCGCGTGAGCCGCACGCTGGTCATCGCCCGCACCTTGGTCATAGATTGCGCGACCGAGGCCTGTTCGGTTGCCCTGTTCGAAAGCGGCACGCTGCTTGCCGGTGAATCGCGGGTCATCGGGCGCGGCCATGCCGAACAACTGGTGCCAATGATCGGGACGCTGCCCGATCGGGGAAAAGCGCAACGCATCGCGGTCGATATCGGGCCGGGCAGTTTCACCGGAATCCGCGTCGGGCTGGCCGCTGCCAAGGCGCTGGCGCTGGCGTGGCGGGCGGAAGTGGTCGGCTATGGCGCACTGGCGCTGGTCGCGGCAATGGCGCGCGCCGAAGCCGGGGACGGTGCTGGAACGGTCGAGGTGGCGATGACCGGCGGACACGGTCAATGGTTCGTCCAGCGGTTTGCCATCGACGGCGCTGCGCTGGGTGAACCCGCCTCGCTCCGCCCGGACGCGGCGACGGATGGTGCGCGGGGCGACATCGTATGCGGAAGCCAGGCCGAGGCGCTGGTGGCTTTGCGCGGGGGGGCGGGCCGCGCGATGCCGTTGTTGCCGGATGCACGCCGCTTCGCGCTGCTCGATCCGGGCGTGCTGATCGCCGATCCGCACCCCGCCTATGGCCGTGGTCCTGACGCGCGGCTTCCCCAAAGCCCAATCCTATCCGGTGCGGCGGCCTGACGCGCATGGCCGCGCAGCCGCTTTGGCCCGACGAACCGGTCGATGCCATCATGCGCGTGATGGAACGCGCCTTCGATCCCCGGTACGGCGAGGCATGGAGCCGCCGCCAGGTTTCGGACGCGCTGGTGCTCGGCACGTCGCGCCACGCGCTGATCGCGCCCGACGGTACTATCCGCGAAGATTCTCTTGGCGAGACGGCGGGTTTTTTTCTCTCCCGTCAAACGCTCGACGAAGAAGAGCTGTTGCTGTTTGCGATCGACCCCGCCTGGCGCCAGCGCGGGCTGGGTGCGACGCTGCTCGAATACTTCTGCACAAGTGCGGCGGCGCGAGGAATGGCTGGCATTTTTCTCGAGATGCGCGACGGCAACCCGGCCGCGCGGCTTTACGAAGGGCACGGCTTCAAACAAGTCGGCAAGCGCCCGGCCTATTATCGCGGCACCGATGGCGCTCGCCTCGATGCACTGACTTATCAACGTATTTTGGCATAATTTTTAGCCGCAGCAACCTACAATGAAAATCGATTTGTTTTGAATTGTCTCCTATCTGGACGTGTAGCAGTCATGATGCTGGACAGTTTCAGGTGGCTGTACTAGAGTGAGCACAGGGTTTGCATCACCCTTTGTGAAACCATAAAATCGGGGAACATCGCGAAATGGCCGAAGCCAACAATGAAATGCACGAGACGCTGATTACGCTCACCTCGGACATCGTCGCCGCCCATGTCGGGTACAACAACGTCGGCGTTTCCGAACTGCCGCAGTTGATCGGCAACGTCTATTCGGCGCTCGCCGCGCTGGGTGCTCCGGCCGCCGAACCCGAAGCGCCGCCGCAACCGGCGGTGCCGATCCGTTCTTCGGTAAAGAAGGACAAGATCCTCTGCCTCGAAGACGGCATGGAACTCAAGATGCTCAAGCGGCATCTGATGACCCACCACAACATGACCCCGGACCAGTACCGCCAGCGCTGGAAACTGCCCGCCGACTATCCGATGGTCGCGCCCGATTACGCCGAGACGCGGCGCGATCTGGCCAAGAAGATCGGCCTCGGTCGCAAGCCGGGTACCAAGATGCCCGCCAAGGCTTCGGCTCCCGCCAAAGTGCCCGGCAAACGCGGTCGTCCGCGCAAGGTTGCTCCGGCCTCCTGAGCTTCGCCAGCCGGTTGAAGTATCGCTCCGCCGGTCTATGATCGGCGGAGCGTTTCTTATTTACGGACCTGTTGTGCACCAGCCGATCGATCTCGAAGCCCTTTGCGCCGAGCGCGGCTTGCGCATCACCGAGCAGCGCCGGGTCATCGCCCGCGTGCTGTCCGAAAGCGAGGATCACCCCGACGTCGAGAAGCTCCACGAAAGGGCTATGAAGGAAGATCCGCGGATCTCGATCGCCACGGTCTATCGCACCGTCCGCCTGTTCGAGGAGGCCGGCATCCTCGACCGTCACGATTTTGGCGACGGCCGCGCCCGCTACGAGGCGGCGCCCGAAGCGCACCACGATCACCTGATCGACGTCGAAACCGGCAACGTCATCGAATTCGTCGATCCCGAGCTCGAGGCGCTCCAGCGCCAGATCGCCGAGAAGCTGGGCTTCCGCCTGGTCGACCACCGGATGGAACTCTACGGCGTGCGGCTCGATCGCGACCATTGAGATGGCCTCTGCGATAGCCGGGCCCACGCCGATCCCCGCGCTGGGCAAGCTGCGGATCGCGGTGCGGCTGTCGGCGATGATCGCGCTGCTGCTGGTGTGCGTACCTGGCTACTACCTGTGGCGCGTCCTGCGCCTGCCCAATCCCTGGCCACGGCTGTTCCTGGGCGGCATCGCGGCGATCGCAGGGGTCGATGTCCAGATCACCGGCGAGCGGGTGCGACGCGGGGCGTTCTTCCTCTCCAACCACGTCAGCTGGCTCGACGTACCGGCGCTCGCCGGGGCCAGCGGCGCGGCGTTCGTCGCGCACGACGGGCTGGCCGCGTATCCCGTGCTCAAGTGGCTGTGCGAGATGAACGACACGGTATTCGTCGCCCGCCACGATCGGGCATCGGTCGCCGAGCAGATCGCGCAAGTCCGCACCGCTATTGCCGAGACCAATGCGCTGGCGGTGTTCCCCGAGGGCACCACCAGCGACGGCACCGGGCTGCTGCCGTTCAAGTCCTCGCTGCTTTCCGCGCTCGATCCCGTGCCCGCGGGAATCGCGGTACAGCCGGTGCTGCTCGACTATGGCGTCGAAGCGGCCGACATCGCCTGGGTCGGAGAGGAGCACGGGCTCGACAACTTCAAGCGCATCCTGGCGCGCGGACGGCCGCTGCGGCTGACGGTGCACTTCCTGGTGCCGCTGGCGGGCGAGGCGTTGCGTGATCGCAAAACGATGGCTGCGGCGGCGCGAGAGGCGATCCTGGAAGCGCTGCAAATGTCCAGCAGCGTTTGAACAATCTGCGCTGCTGGCCTATCGGGCGGCTCGCATGACGATCACCACGCTCCCCAGGACCTTCAAGGTCAAGTCGTTCGGCTGTCAGATGAACGCCTATGATGGCGAGCGGATGGCCGAGCTGCTGAGCGCGCAGGGCATGGAGCCGGTCGATGGTGATGCCGACCTGGTCGTGCTCAACACCTGCCACATCCGCGAAAAGGCCGCCGAAAAGGTCTATTCGGACATTGGCCGGATCGTGAAGAACTGGAGCCGCGACGACGGCAGCGCGCCGTTGATCGCGGTGGCCGGGTGCGTCGCGCAGGCCGAGGGCGAGGAGATCATGCGCCGCGCGCCAGCCGTGCGCATGGTGGTCGGCCCGCAAGCCTACCACCGCCTGCCCGCGATGATCGCCGAGGCTGCCGCGGGACGCGCTTCGACCGATACCGACATGCCCGCCGACGCCAAGTTCGCCGCGCTGCCCCCGCGCCGCCGCAGCGCGCCGGGCGCGTTCCTGACGGTACAGGAGGGTTGCGACAAGTTCTGCACCTATTGCGTGGTTCCCTATACCCGCGGCGCCGAAATCTCACGCCCGTTCGCCGCTCTGCTCACGGAGGCGGAATCGCTGGTCGCGGCGGGAGCGCGCGAGATCACGCTGCTGGGGCAGAACGTCAACGCCTGGAGACACGATGGCAAAGGCCTGGCCGACCTGATCCGCGCGCTGGCCGAAATGCCTGCCCTGGCCCGCATCCGCTACACCACCAGCCACCCCGCCGACATGGACGACGCGCTGATCGCCGCGCATGGCGACGTTCCCAAGCTGATGCCGTTCCTCCACTTGCCGGTGCAATCGGGCAGCGACCGCATCCTCAAGGCAATGAACCGCAGCCACACGGTCGAAAGCTATATGCGCCTGCTCGAACGCGTCCGCGCGGTGCGCCCGGACATCGCGCTGTCGGGAGATTTCATCGTCGGCTTTCCCGGCGAGAGCGAGGCCGACTTCGCCGCTACGCTCGCGCTGGTCGATGCGGTGGGTTACGCGCAAGCCTACAGCTTCAAGTACAGCCCGCGCCCCGGCACCCCCGCCGCGACGATGGCGGAGCAGATCGCGCCCGAAGTGATGGACGAGCGGCTCCAGCGGCTCCAGGCGGCGCTCAACCGCGATCAGGTGGGGTTCAACGGTTCGACCGTTGGCCGACGCTGCACGGTGATGGTCGAGCGCCGCGGCAAGCTGCCCGGGCAATGGTTGGGCAAGTCGCCGTGGCTGCAATCAGTCCACTTCCTCGGCGAGGCGACGATCGGCGATCTGGTCGAGGTTGACCTGATCGAGGCCGGGGCGAATTCGCTGGCGGGGCGGTTGGTGGAGCGCGTGCTGGGCTGAATTCGTGCGGGACCTGACCCCGTTCGCCTTGGGCAGAGATTAAGTCGTCAAGCGCGCGCCCAACTCTCGCTCGGCGATCGCGTGCGCGCGCGGGTCGTCGACATCGATCCACCACGCCTCGCCGATGTCCATCGTGGCCGCGCGGCCCGCGTCGGCGAGGCGCTGCATCCCGTCGGAGAGGCTTCCGCTCTTGCCGTCGGCAATCGCGGCCTGGATCGCCGCGGCGAGTTCGGGCGTGGCGAGGAACGCGCCGCAATCGACCGCGTCGTATTCGGGGATGGTCTTGCCGATCGCCTCGATCCGCCCATCGGCATCGGTCTTGACCCAGGTGGCGTCGTCGGGATCGATCAGGGGGTTGTCCAACCGCCGGTCGATCGCGAGCGTGACTCCCCGGCTTTTCGTGCCCTGGCGCGCGAGCCGATCGAGGATGCCGGGTGCGAAGATGTGGTCGGCCATCATCAGCAGATAGTCGCCGGGTATCTTGGCCGCGCCCGCCATCACCGAATAGCCGTTGGGCGTCGACCAGTGGCGGACGCGTTCCGAAACCACGGGGATGCCGACCCGGGCGGAAAGCGAGGGCAGGAATTTCTCGATCTCGATCGCCTGGTGTCCTGTCACCACAACCACGCGCTCCACCCCCGCCGCGCGTGCCTGCCGAACGCCCAGTTCGAGCAGCGGCACGCCGGCGATCGGTGTCAGTGGCTTGGAATCGGAAATTTCACGCAGCCGGCTACCGTAACCCGCGGCGATGATCAGCGCATACATCGGCTGCTCCCCATCGAAACGGCACCGAGCGTCTGGCGTCCGGTCGCTATTCGGCCGCGAGCGCGGCGCTGGGGGCGTCGGTGGCGTCGGCGATGAATTCCTCGACCATCTGCGCGGCGGTATCGTCGTTGAACTGTTCGGGCGGATGCTTGCAGAAATAGGCGCTGGGGCCGATCAGCGCCCCGCCCTCGCCGCGATCGAGCGCGAGCTTGCAGCAGCGGATCGCATCGATCACCACCGCCGCCGAATTGGGGCTGTCCTCGACCGAGAGCCGCAGTTCCAGGTTCATCGGCACCCCGCCGAACAGCTGGCCTTCCATGCGCAGGAAGCACAACTTGTTGTCCTTCTGCCACGGCACGTAGTCGGACGGACCAACGTGGATATTCTCGTCGGCGAGGCGCTGGGCGAGCATCGCCTGCACCGCCTCGGTCTTCGATTCCTTCTTGCTGCCCAGCCGCTGGCGATCGAGCATGTTCATGAAGTCGGTGTTGCCGCCGGTGTTGAGCTGATAGGTCCGCTCGACGTTGACCCCGCGCGCGCCAAACAGGCTGGACAGCACGCGGTGGACGATCGTCGCGCCGAGCTGGGCCTTGACGTCGTCGCCCACGATCGGGATGCGTTTTTCGCGGAAGCGCGCTTCCCATTCGGGGCGGCTGGCGATGAACACCGGCATGCAATTGACCACTGCAACCCCGGCTTCGAGCGCGCATTCCATGTAGAATTCGGTCGCATCCTGCGACCCGACGGGGAGGAAGTTGAGCAGCACTTCAGCGCCCGAATCCCTGAGCGCCTTGACCATCGCGACTTTGTCCGTCTGAGCATCATCCGCAACGACGAAGCCCTTTTCGCCCATCCCGGTCATATGGTCGGCGACGCCATCGAGCACGCGTCCCATCATCACCTTGACCCCGGTGTCGGGGACCTTGGGCATGAACACCGCGGTGTTGTTGGGCGCGGCGAAGATCGCTTCGGAAATGTCCTTGCCGACCTTGCGCTGATCGACATCGACGCCAAGCACCCATTCGACATCGCCCGCGCCGTAACCGCCGATGCGGTCGTGGATCAGGCCCTGCGGCGAGTTCGAATCACGGTAATAGGCAACACCTTGCACCAGCGAACTAGCGCAGTTGCCCACGCCGATGATGGCGGTCTTGATCGGAGCCATGAGAATCCTGCGGTTTTGCGGGGTGTAACCCGAATGTAACGAAAGCGATGCGTTTGGCAGAAGGCGCGGCAAAAGCAACCCGTTTCGGGCCGCGGTCACTTGCTCCAGTCACCTGCTCAGGATTTGTCGGACCTGAACAAGATCGGTCAGTTTATCGACATCCACTGCCGCCAGCCCGTCGCGCGCGGCGACCACCGCGGCTTCCAATCCGACCCGGTGCCCGAGCCGCGCGATTGCCTCGGCCAACGACAACCGGCCGGTGAGATACGAGGCCAAAGTGCCCACCCCTAGCCGCGCCGCAATCTTCCACGGTTGCTTGCGCTCCGCCTCGACGGCCTCCCAGGTCTTGATCGCAGCGGTCGCCCCGGGGGTGTTGAGCAGAAACAGGTTGCATCCCGACCAAGCTCCGTCGGCAAAGCGCAGCCAGGTCCGCCGCGTGCCGGGCAGGGCCGCCTCGACCGCGGCCCGGCGCGCCAGCAGCACCGCCACATCGGCCTGCGCCGGGGTGTCGGCGATGAAGTCTGCGATCCACTGCGGGCGAAGCAGGGCATGGTCGGCGGTGGTGACCAGCAGCGGTGGGCCCATGGTGGCGAACCCCGCCGCGACGCTGGCGCTGGGGCCGGTCCCGGGCGCAATCGGGATCGCGTTGAAGGCATGGGCGAGCGAGATCACTTCGGGCGCGTCGGCGGAGACCGCGATGTGCTCGATTCCCGCCTCGCGCAGCGCGCGCAGCACCCGCGCGAGCATCGGCATCCCGCCGACATCGACCAGCGCCTTGTGCGCCACGCCTTCCGCCGCGGCGACCGGATCAACCGCCCCCGGCCGGGACCCGGCGAGGACCAGCGCTTGCGGCTTCACGCCCGGCCAACGCGCCGCCGCGCGCGCCACACTCGCCACAGCACGCCCGGTGCGGCGAGCACCGGGTGGCGTTCGCGCCACGGGGTCAGGGCTACGGGCACCCCGGTATGGCGCTCGATCTTCCAGGCGGCGTACTTCGCCGCGCCGTCGAAGGTGGTCGAGGCGCGGACCAGGCGTACCAGGTTATAGGGCTTGCCCATACGCGCACGCCGCGCCCACGCCCGGCGCAGCGCGCCGCGCAGGGCGGGATTGATGTTGGGACGCAGAATGTCACCGTCGCACGTAAAGGCGATTGAGGCGGCATCGAGCGCGGCCGGCAGCAGCCCGGCGAAGTGCGCCTGGTTGACCCCCAGGATATCGTTCTCACGCCCCGGCTTCTCGACCCGGAACTCGGCGCGGTAGGTCGCCCGGAACAACGCGCGCCAATAGTCGTCGGGGGTTCCGGCCGTGGGCCCGAGCGCAAGCGCATAGCTTGCCGCAGTGATCGCTGCGGCGCCGACCGCTTTGACCACGGCTTCCGCCTGCCGGGAATCGCGCACCCAGGCCAGCGCGCTCGGCTGCACGAACCGCGCCCAGATCGTGGTGTCGAGCGTTTCGCCTGAAGCCGCCGCGGCGAAGGTCGCCAGCTTCATCGTCGCAACTTTGGCGCGCAGCGTCCGCCCGGCCCCATCCACGACAGCGTCCCATTCGTGATAGCTGACCCGCGGCCACAACCCCTTCTCGATTCCCCCCGGCAGCAGGACATAGAAATCGAGCACCCCGTCGAGCACCCCGGTACGCAAGTTGGAGCCGTAGAAGAGCACCGCCAACGCCTCGGCCGCTTCGCCCAGCTGCGCGGCGAACGCGCGCACCGCCGGATCGACGGGGGCGTTCAGGCTGGTCTGGATGCGCTGTTCGAGTGGCGTGGTCACGGCACCACGAAGCGCAATTCCGGTCCCTGGCGCAAGCGGTAATGCCCGGCGGGAAAATACTCGCCGTCGAGGATGAAGCGGTCGCCGAGTTCGAGATCGAGCGTCTCGACGTCGATCCGGTGCAGCCCGATCCGACGCATGAACGGAAGGTCGAACCCGGTCATGACGACCGGCAGAAACGCCAGAACCGCGCGCAGCGGCGCATCGATGATCGCCAGCTTGAGCCCGGCGCGAGCCTTGCCGAATGGGCGGATGCCGAGCGGGAAGGCGTGCAGCGTAGATGCCAGCAAAACGTATCGCTCGCCCGGGGCACCGTGGCGGCTGTGCGGGAGTTCGGTGCCGTCGTCGCCGTCGCGCAGCCCCATCGCGGTGCCCTTGCGCCAGACGTTGGCGGCCGAAGCGAACAGCGCCTGCAGCAGGCACCAGACGATGATCAGCCCCACCGCAAAGCTGTTGAACGCTCCCCAGCGGTGCGCCTGCTGTCCCAATTGTGTGCCGCGAGCAAAGGCGCCGGCCCCAAGGATGAAGCCCTGGACCTGTTCGCCGCTGTCGCCGGGCAAGGCGATGTTGAGCGGGCGGCGGACGATGGTCTTGCCGCGCCCGATCGCTTCCATCGCCTCGGGCAGTTTCCATTCGTTGGGCAACCCCAGATCGACCACCAGCGCGTTGGTCTTGCCTTTGGGGAGGATCACCAGTGGCGGCCAGTCGTTTCCGAACACCCCCACCCCGCAGGTCAGCACATCGCGCACGGTACCGTCGCCACCATCGACCGCGAGGTAATCGATCCCGCGTTCGGCGAAGCCCGCCAGCGTTTCGCGCAATGCGGCGTGAGTGCGCGGGGTTTCGACCAGGATATTGGCGCAATCGGCCAGTTCGGGGGCGTGGCCCTTGTTGCGGTGGCTGCGCGGGTTGCGGACGATCCCGACCAGCGGCGCGCCGCGCACCGGAACCCGCCGGACGGGGCGCGTGGGAGCAGCCGCGGTGGCCTGCGCCATCCGCGAAAGGTGCCCAAACTCGCCAATCGGACCATGCATCGCGCCGCCTTATCCATTCGAATCGCCGGTTTCACTACATTTTTGTTACGGCGGCCAGGATGAACCAACGCCCACTTGGCCGAACGGCACCGGTTCATGTTGGCTGCGCGCGGCGCTTGCCAGCCGCATTGGCCCCCGATAGTCCCCCACGCGATGGCAACTTCCGTCGCACCCGCGACCATCCCCCCGATCCCGGTCGAATGCGTCGGCACCAATCCGGTCCGCCTGTGGGGGATGAAGATGCGAAAACGCGTCCGGCGGATCGCGAACGCTTCGGGGCTGGTTTACGCAGACGCACCTGCACCCGGTCCGCGGATCCTCACCAACGCCGACTTCGCGTTCGATCCGTCGTGGTTACGCTACGTCGCGGAGGAGCCCGGGTTCGTGCTGACCGTGGGCGGCGTACCGGTGCTGGCCCACGCCCGCGACGCCGACGAAGCGGCTGCGATCCGGAGCGCCATCGAGGAAGCGAGCGACGCGCCGCTTCCCGCGGTCGCCTTCGAGGACGGGCCGACGATCGAGAACAAGGCGCTGCGCAAGCGCGAGACCCCGTTCGTCATGCGGCTGACCCGCGACACCATCCGCGACATCGAACGGGCGAGCTATTTTGGCGCCTACAAGGGCGTCACCGACGTGCTCACCAAATACCTGTGGCCCGAATGGGCGCTGGTCCTGACGCGGATCGCGGCGCGGCTGAAGATGACGCCCAACCAGGTCACCGCGATCGGCGCGGTGTTGTGCGTGGCGGCGACTTTCGCCTTCGCCTGGGGGCATTACTGGCAGGGGATGGCGCTGGGGCTGGGGTTCATGGTGCTCGACACCGTGGACGGCAAGCTGGCCCGCTGTACGATCACCTCGTCCAAATGGGGCAACGTCTTCGATCACGGGCTGGACCTCGTCCACCCTCCGTTCTGGTGGTGGTTCTGGGCCACCGGCCTCGCCACCTGGGGGCTGGCCTACGACACCGCAACCTTTTGGTGGGTGCAGGGCGCGATCCAGGGGGGCTATCTGGTCCAGCGCCTGATCGAGGGCGTGTTCATGCGCCGCAACGGGATGATGCACATCCACGTCTGGCGGCGCTTCGACAGCCAATTCAGGCTGATCACCTCCCGGCGCAACCCCAACATGGTGATCCTGTTCGTCGGCACGCTGTTCGGCCGCCCCGATCTGGGCCTCATCGCGGTGGCATGGTGGACCGCGATCAGTTGCACGGTCCACGCGGTGCGACTGGTTCAGGCGGAGCGCGTGCGCGCGCGTGGCGGGACGATCACTTCGTGGCTGGCGGAGGGCTGATTCGATGAACCCGACGATCGTGAAATTCGGCTGGCCGGCGACGCTGGTTCGCGAATTCGACCACTGGGTGGTCCTCGCCCGCCCCGCGCAACCCACGCTCGGTAGCCTGATCCTTGCCGCCAAGAGCGACGCCACCGCGTTCGGCGATCTGCCGGGCGAGGCGCACGCCGAACTCAAGCAGGCGACCCAGGCGATCGAGGCCGCACTGGCCAAGGCGGTGAACTACGCCCGAATCAACTACCTGATGCTGATGATGGTCGATCCCCACGTCCATTTTCATGTCATCCCACGCTACGAGGGCGCGCGTGAATGGCCGAAAGGCGAAAAGAGCGCGCGCGAGTTCGTCGATGTGGGCTGGCCCAAGGTGCCCGATCTGGCTCACGCCGTGGAACTGGCTGCCGCGGAACGAGCGGATCTGGTGGAGTGGCTGAAGGATTCGTTCGGAAGTTAAAGCCACCCGATCCGCCTGAACCGCATCCACAGCCCGATACAGATCGCCGCAATCCCGCTCAAGACCACGAAATAGCCATACCTCCAGCGCAGTTCGGGCATGAAATCGAAGTTCATCCCGTAAATTCCGGCGATCGCGGTCGGCACTGCCAGGATCGCCGCCCACGCGGCCAGCGCTCGGGTCATCTGGCCCTGGCGGTGCGCCTCGAGCAGCGCCGCGGTCTCGACGATCGAGGCGAGCGTTTCCTTGAGTCCCTGGGTCCGCGCGAGCGCGCGGCGGACATGATCGAGCACGTCGCGGAAGTAGATCCGCGCCGATTCGTCGACCGAGGGCAGCGGCGTGGTCGCCAGCCGGTGGCAGACTTCCTGCATCGGGCCGACGGTCCGGTCGAACCGGCGCAACTGGCGGCGCAGGCGGAAGATGTGCCGGATCGTGCCCTGTTCGGGGAACACGTCGACCGCGTTCTCCTCCAGCCGCTGCACCCGCTCCTCGAGTTCGTCCATGATCGGCTGGTAGCCGTCGACGATGAAATCGAGGATCGCGTGAGCGACGAAGTCCGCGCCTTCCGCCAGCCGATCGGCGTTGCTTTCGAGCCGGTCGCGCAGCGTGGTGTGTGCGCGGCTCGATCCGAAGCGGACCGAGACGAGGAAATCCGGGCCCAGGAACAGCGCGGTCTGGCCGTAGGAAATGCGGTCCTCCGCATCGATCGCGGCGGTCCGCGCGACGATGAACAACTGGTCGCCGTAGATTTCCACTTTGGGCAGCTGGTTGGGATTGAGCGAATCCTCGACCGCCAGCGGATGCAGCCCGAACTGCGCGCGAATCTGGTCCATCTCTGCCGGCGTCGGCTCGGCCACCCCGACCCAGTCGAAATTTTGCGGTTCCAGCGGCGCGCGGTCCGCACCGTCGATCGCCACAGGCACCGAATCGGCGCGACCTTTGTGATAGCGGCGCGCCGCGATGATCGTCATTGCAATGCACTGCCAAAGCGCGATGATGCTGGCAATCGGCTCCGGTTTAGCTTACATCGGTGTCAATAACGGGAGAGCGGCCGGTGAATGCAGTAACCCCCCAGGCGGAATTCGCTGTGGACGATTTCGACGTGCTGATCGTCGGCGCGGGCATTTCGGGGATCGGGATGGCCGTACACTTGCGCGAGAAATGCCCGGGCAAGAGCTACGCGATCCTCGAACGGCGCGACGATCTTGGCGGGACGTGGGACCTGTTCCGCTATCCCGGGATCCGCTCCGATTCGGACATGCACACGCTCGGCTTCGAGTTCGAGCCGTGGAAGCACGAGAAATCGATCGCCGACGGGCCGGCGATTCTCGACTATCTGAACCTGATCGTCGATGAGCGCGACATCCGCCGCCACATCCGCTTCGGCTCTAAAGTTCTGGGGGCTGACTTCGACCACGGCACTGCGCGGTGGACCCTGACGGTCGAGGATGCCGGTGGCGCACGACGCACGCTGTCGGGCAACTTCCTGTTCCTCGGCGCGGGCTATTACGACTACGACGAGCCCTACGATGCCGAATTCACCGGGCGTGAGAATTTCGCCGGGACCGTGGTCCACCCCCAGTTCTGGCCGACCGAACTCGACTATCAAGGCAAGAACGTGGTCGTGATCGGATCGGGAGCGACCGCGGCGACGATCGTCCCCGCAATCGCGATGAGCGGCGCGGCGCATGTGACGATGCTTCAGCGCACCCCCACCTGGTATGCCTCGCGCCCCGCCAAGGATCGCTTCGCCAACCGCTTGCGCAAGCTCCTGCCCGAAACCTGGGCCTATGCGATCACCCGGTTCAAGAACGTGCGGATGCAGGACTGGGTGTTCAAGACCGCGCGCAACAAGCCGGAAAAGGTCAGGGCGGCGCTGACCAAGCAGGCGATGGATAATCTGGGCGACAAGTACGATCCGGTCGCCTTCACACCGCCCTACAACCCGTGGGAACAGCGGCTGTGCCTGATCCCCGACGGCGACCTGTTCGAGGCGATGAAGGCCGACAAGGCGGCGATCGTCACCGACCACATCGAGCGCTTCGACGCCACCGGGATCGTGCTCAAGTCGGGCAGGCACCTCGACGCCGATGTGATCGTCACCGCTACCGGACTGCGGCTGGCGTGGGCAGGCAAGATCGCGGTTTCGGTCGAAGGCGAGCCGGTCGATCCGGCGCAGCGGTTCTATTACCGCAACTGCATGTTCTCGAACGTGCCGAATCTCGCGCTGGTGTTCGGCTACATCAACGCATCGTGGACGCTGCGGGTAGACATCGTCG
This sequence comes from Novosphingobium sp., assembly GCA_030697365.1. GTDB lineage: Bacteria > Pseudomonadota > Alphaproteobacteria > Sphingomonadales > Sphingomonadaceae > Novosphingobium. Next base: position 24,344 of record JAUYQH010000041.1, read on the forward strand.
CCAATTTCGTGACCCGGCTGCTCAACCACATGGACGCGACCGGCGCGAGGATCGTCACGCCCGCGATGCCCGATAATGCCGGAATCGAGCCCGAGAGCCTGTTCGAGGGGTTCTCGTCGGGATACCTCGCGCGCGGCAAGCACCTCGTTCCGCGTAACGCGACCACGCTGCCTTGGCGGCTCAACCAGGATTACGTCCAGGACCGCAAGGACATGCGCTCGGCGCCGGTCGAGGACGGGGTGTTGAAATTCGACAAGCCGCACGCCGTGTGCCGCGCGGACGAGATCATGGAGGCGGCGGAGTAGCTAGCGACACACGTGCTTGGCGCACTCCCCGCTTTCGCCTAACGCGCCCTCCATGGCCACCGACCCCGACCGCATCTGGACCGCCGCGCTGATCGTCATCGGTGACGAAATCCTGAGCGGCCGCACCCACGACAAGAACATCGCCCAGGTCGCCAGCTGGCTCGGCGTTCAGGGCATCCGCTTGCGCGAAGTGCGCGTGGTGCCCGATGTCGAGGACGCGATCGTCGAGGCGGTCAACACTTTGCGTGCGCGCAACGACTATCTGTTCACCACCGGCGGGATCGGCCCGACCCACGACGACATCACGGTCGATGCGGTCGCCGCGGCGCTGGGAGTGGAGGTGGTGATCCACCCCGCCGCGCGCGCGATCCTGGAGGGATATTACGCCACCCGCGGCGGGCTCAACGAAGGACGGCTGAGGATGGCCCGGGTTCCCGCGGGTGCCGAGCTGATCGAGAACAAGATGTCGGGTGCCCCGGGCATCCGCCTGGGGAATGTCTTCCTGATGGCGGGGGTGCCGCATATCACCGCGCAGATGCTCGCCTCGCTCGACGGGGCGCTCGAAGGCGGGGCGCCACTGCTGTCCGAGACGATCGGCTGCTGGGTTGCCGAAAGCGAAGTTGCCGGGTTGTTGCGCGAGAGCGAGCGCGCCCACGAGCAGTGCCAGATCGGCAGCTATCCATTCTTCCGCGAGGGCCGGGTCGGCGCCAATTTCGTGATCCGCTCGACCGACGCCGCTTCGATTGCAGCTTGTTCGGCGACGGTAAGCGAAGGACTTGCCGCTCTCGGTCGCGAGGCCGTTGCGGGCGGGATTTAATCTTCCGTTAACTCCACGCCGCACGTTAACCCCTTTTCGGGACAGGGTCCCCGCCGCGCTTGATTGGTTACTCGTTTCGTCGCTCAAGAGCACCACGACGGAAGGGACCAATCGATGCGAATCCTGTTTTTCGGCCTCATTGCGCTGCTCAACGCAGCGCCGTTGCAAGGATAGGCGCCATGGACCTTATCCAGCCCCCCCAGCCCGGCCCCGGACCTTTCTTCGCCGATCCCGGCTTCGTCGAGCGCCGCACGATGCGCCGCGCGGCTTGTGCGATGGACATCACCGTGCGCCAGCGCGGGCGCTTTGCCGTCGCCGGGGCGACCGCCGACCTGACGCCTTATGGCGCGCGGCTGGCGGGCGCCGGGCCGTTCGAGCCCGACAGCGAAATGTGGCTCCGTCTCCCCGGCCTCGAGAGCCAGACCGTCCACGTCATCTGGTCGCACGGCGCGACCACCGGCGTCGCCTTCGACCAACCGCTGCACACCGCGGTGTTCGCCCGCTTCCTCCCCACCGAGAGCCGGCTGACGCTGGTCGATTCGCCGCCCGTCGGGCCGATGACGATGCCTGCCGAGATCGCGCGCCTCCCGCGGCGCGAGCAGATCGTGCGCGGGTTCGGCGCGGCGCAGGAAAGCCCACAACGCTACACCAAGACACCTCTCGGCGGCGGCCTGTCGGGCATGATCCGGCGCAGCACGTCCCGCCGCCCGGAGCACCGCTGCGAGGAACGCTTCGCCGATACGCTTCGCACCGGGCCGATGCGGCTGACGGTCGGCAGCTACCCCGCGCAAGTGCGCGACGTGTCCTCCAGCGGGCTGAAGATCGCCGCCACGCTCGAAGCCGATGTCGGCGCCCGGGTGGCCGTTGAGTTCGAAGGTTTCGACGCGATGGCGGGCCGGATCGTGTGGCGCCGGGCCGACGAAATCGGCCTCAGCCTGCCGCCCGATTCGCTCGATCTCGACGACGCGTGAGATGCTTGCGGCGCGGTTCACCGCCGCTTAAAGCCGCGCCATGGCGGGCTTTCGGATCGTGGCGGATGACTCAACTTGTGCATGAGCCGTGTTCTGTGATCCTGCGCCCCGCCCTGCCCGCCGACGCTGCCGCGCTCGCCGCGCTGGGGCGCGACAGCTTTGTCGCCGCGTTCGGGCACATGTACCGGGCCGAGGACCTCGCCTCGTTTCTCGATCAGACGCATGCCGGGGCGGTCGTCGCACGCGAGATCGCCAATCCGCGCGCCCGCTACCGCCTTGCCGAGCATGACGGCGCGCTGGTCGGCTATTGCAAGCTGGGGCTCGATTGCGGCTGGCCCGAACATGCGCGCGGCAATCACACGATCGAGCTCAAGCAGCTCTACACCGCAGCGGGTGCGACCGGGGGCGGGATCGGCGCGGCGCTGATGGAATGGGCGCTGGCCGAGGCGCGCGCGCTGGGCGCCGACGAAATCCAGCTTTCGGTGTGGAGCGGCAACAGCGGGGCGCAGCGCTTCTATCACCGCTACGGCTTCGCACAGGTTGCCGACATCCACTTCTGGGTGGGCGAGCAGCGCGACGACGAGTTTCTCTTCGCCCGGGCGATCTGAGAGCCGGGCGACGCCGCAGCGATTTTGCGGCGCACAAGAGAAGATTGTTTCACGCGGGCGGGCAGCCTGTGCCATCTGCCGCAAAATCGATCTCCGGAAGCGGCTCAACTGCATGACCAGACCCCCGACCCACCTCGAACGGCTCGAAGCCGAAAGCATCCACATCATGCGCGAAGTGGTGGCAGAGGCGCAGAACCCGGTGATGCTCTATTCGGTGGGCAAAGATAGCGCGGTAATGCTTCACTTGGCGAAGAAGGCGTTTTTCCCCTCGCCCCCGCCCTTTCCGCTGCTCCACGTCGACACCACGTGGAAGTTCCGCGACATGTACGCGCTGCGCGAGAAGGCGGCGAAGGACGCCGGGATGGAACTGCTGGTCTACCAGAACCCCGAGGCGCAGGAGCGGGGGATCAACCCGTTCGACCACGGCCCGCTCCACACCGACATGTGGAAGACCGAGGGGCTCAAGCAAGCGCTCGACAAATACGGGTTCGATACGGCGTTCGGCGGCGCGCGACGCGACGAGGAGAAGAGCCGCGCCAAGGAACGCATCTTCAGCTTCCGCACCGCCAGCCACGGCTGGGACCCCAAGAACCAGCGCCCCGAGCTGTGGAACCTCTACAACGCGCGCAAGGCCGCGAAAGAGAGCATCCGCGTGTTCCCGATCTCGAACTGGACCCAGCTCGACATCTGGCAGTACATTCATCTCGAGGGGATCGAAATCGTCCCGCTTTACTTCTCGGCCAGGCGCCCGACGGTGGAGCGCGACGGGATGCTGCTGATGGTCGACGACGAGCGCTTCCGGCTCGAATCCGGCGAAGTACCGGTCGAACGCTCGATCCGCTTCCGCACATTGGGCTGCTACCCGCTGACCGGCGCGGTCGAGAGCGAGGCGGCGACGCTGCCCGAGATCATCCAGGAAATGCTGCTCACCACCACTTCCGAACGCCAGGGCCGCACCATCGACAAGGATGAGGGCGGCGCAGGAATGGAAGTCAAGAAGCAACAGGGGTACTTTTGACGCGCCACGGAATGCGGAGCGTTCCGAAGCGTCAACCCCGGACTTGATCCGGGGTCCCGCTTCCCTTCGCGGGGAGCAAGAAAAACAAGCGGGATCCCGGCTTTCGCCGGGATGACGGGTGAAGAAAATGAATGACGTGATCTACCAGACCGAAGCCCTCATTGCCGAGGACATCGACGCTTATCTCGAGGCGCACCAACACAAGACGATGCTGCGCTTCATCACCTGCGGTAGCGTCGATGACGGCAAGTCGACGCTGATCGGACGGCTGCTCTACGACAGCAAGATGATCTTCGAGGACCAGCTCGCCAGCCTCGAAAGCGAGAGCAAGAAGGTCGGCACGCAAGGCCAGGAGATCGACTTCGCGCTGCTGGTCGACGGACTCGCCGCCGAGCGCGAGCAGGGGATCACGATCGACGTCGCCTATCGCTTCTTCAGCACGGAAAAGCGCAAGTTCATCGTCGCCGATTGCCCCGGGCACGAGCAGTACACCCGTAACATGGTCACCGGCGCCTCGACCGCCGACCTCGCGGTAATCCTGATCGACGCGCGCAAAGGCGTGCTCGTCCAGACCCGCCGCCACAGCTATCTGTGCCACCTGCTGGGCATCCGCAACATCGTCCTCGCGGTCAACAAGATGGATCTGGTCGGCTATGACCAGGCCACTTACGAGGCGATCGTCGCCGACTACGGCGCGTTTGCGAGAGAAATCGGGATCGCGGCATTCACCGCGATGCCGATCTCGGGGTTCAAGGGCGACAACATCACCGGCTCTTCCCGAAACACCCCGTGGTACACCGGCCAGCCGCTGCTCGCGCATCTCGAGACGGTAGAGCTCGACACGACGCGCGACGCTGCCCGCCCGTTCCGGATGCCGGTCCAGTGGGTCAACCGTCCCAACCTCGACTTTCGCGGTTTCTCAGGGCTGATCGCCACGGGCAGCGTCAAGCCAGGCGACGCGGTTCGCGTGCTGCCCTCGGGCAAAACCAGCACGGTCAAGTCGATCGTAACCTTGGGCGGCAATCTCGACGAGGCCAGCGCCGGGCAATCGGTGACGATCTGCCTCGACGACGAGATCGACTGCTCCCGCGGCAACGTCCTCGCCCTCGCCGACCATCCCCCGCAAAGCGCCGACCAGTTCGAGGCGACGATCGTGTGGATGGATGATGATCCGCTGCATGTCGGCCGCGCCTATTGGATGAAGCTGGCGACGCAGACCGTCTCGGTCGCGGTGCAGCCGCCCAAGTACGAGATCAACGTGAATACGATGGAGCACCTCGCGGCCAAGACGCTGGTGCTCAACGCCATCGGCGTGACCGAGATCATAACCGACAAGCCGGTGGTGTTCGAGGCTTATGCCGACAACCGCACGCTGGGCGGGTTCATCCTGATCGACAAGGTGACCAACCGCACCGTCGGCGCGGGCATGCTCCACTTCAGCCTGCGCCGCGCGCAGAACGTCCATTGGCAAGCGACCTCGATCGGTCGCGCCGAGCACGCCCGGATGAAGAACCAGAAGCCGCTGGTGTTGTGGTTCACCGGGCTATCCGGCTCGGGTAAGTCGACCATCGCCAACGAGGTCGAAAAGACCCTCAACCTGATGAACCGCCACACCTTTTTGCTCGATGGCGACAACATCCGCCACGGGCTCAACAAGGACCTGGGGTTCACCGAGGCGGACCGGATCGAGAACATCCGCCGGATCGGGGAAGTGGCCAAGCTGATGGCCGACGCCGGGCTGATCGTGCTGACCGCGTTCATCAGCCCGTTCCGTGCCGAGCGCCAGATCGTGCGCGACATGCTGCCCCAGGGCGAGTTCGTCGAAGTGTTCGTCGATACCCCCCTGGCCGTCGCAGAGGAACGCGACGTCAAGGGCCTGTACAAGAAAGCGCGCGCCGGCGAGCTCAAGAACTTCACCGGGATCGACAGTCCTTATGAAGCGCCAGAGAGCCCCGACATCGTGGTCAACACCGTGGCGATGACTCCTGCCGAAGCGGCCGAGTTCATCATCCGCAACATCATGCCGCTCAAATGACGGACGCCGAGCTCGCCGCGCACCTCGCCGACACCGCCGGCCGCATCCTGTGCGAAGTGCGTACCGCGGACGTGTTCGACGCCAAGGGGCTGGGCAAGGCCGGCGACCAGACCGCCAACCAGTTCCTGATCCAAGCGCTGCGCCATGCCCGGCCCGACGACGGGCTGTTGTCCGAGGAGAGCAAGGACACCCCCGAACGGCTCACCAAGGAGAGGGTGTGGATCATCGACCCGGTCGATGGCACGCGCGAATACGGCGAGGGGCGGACCGACTGGGCGGTGCACGTGTCGCTGGCCATCGACGGCGTCCCGGCGATCGGAGCGGTTGCCCTGCCCGGACTCGATCTGGTGCTGCGCAGCGACCGGCCCCAGCCCCTGCCCGCCGCCGCCGCGGTCCCGCGGATGGTCGTCAGCCGCACGAGGCCCGCAAAAGAGGCGATAGCGGTGGCCGCGGTCCTCGGCGCCGAACTGGTCGCGATGGGCAGCGCCGGGGCCAAGGCGATGGCGGTGGTCCGCGGCGAGGCCGAGATCTATCTCCACACCGGCGGCCAGTACGAGTGGGACAGCTGCGCGCCGGTCGCCGTCGCGCTCGCCCACGGCCTCCACGCCACCCGCGTCGACGGCACGCCGCTGCGCTACAACCAGGCCGACGTGTACATGCCCGACCTGCTCATCTGCCGCCCCGAATGGGCCGAAAGGGTGCTAGGGCTGGTCAAGGCCAACCTAGCCTGACCGACCCGCCAATGAAGCGGAAATGGTGCCAGAAGAGGACTCAAATTGCCTCTTAGGGCGTTGTTTTCAATGGACTATGGGTTCTTCACGAAAATGTGGCCACCAAAATGGCCACCACAATTTCTTCTCTTGAATGATTTGGTGACTGTTTTTCCACTAACAGATCCCGTGAGCCACCCAAGAGGTGCTCACTTATACCCCCAATTCAGGTCCCTGCGACGACCCGATTCAGACTTGCGATACGCTGATTATCTTAGCCGGTTCTGGGCCTCCATTCGGCGCCCGATTTGGCAAATCGCATCGAGACTTGATACCGAAACATGCTCAAGATGCGGTATCCCATGTGGCGTGGCTTGGAGGGTGGCCCCATACTTTCCGGCGGCATCTAGAGATTGCATTTCACGATAGCGCGCCTGTTGCGTCGAGACGCGGGAGGGCCTTTTCTCTGTTGGACATCATCTGCCTGATCTGGGCGGAGACTGGCGGGCCTGTGATAGTTGGAACCCCCCTACTCGAGGGTTTTGGAGGCCAACTTACCGAACGAACCGTCAGAAGCCAGCTCGGCGGAGAATTGTCCTACGACTGGCAGGAAAGCGGCTTGGTCGTAGTCGTTCGCGTTCCCGTTGATCGACTGGCCGCCTGACGCACGATAAATCGATATATAGC
>JAUYQH010000057.1 GCA_030697365.1 Novosphingobium sp.
CCGAACCGCCACCGGTAATCACCGCGACATCGCGCGCAAAGGCACCCTCGGGCAACATCCGCGCGCCCCGAGGCGGGGCCGGTCGCAGGCCCTTGAGATCTTCGCTCACTTCGATTCCCCTTGCAGGAGGTTTGGACCCATGATGGTTGGGCCTTGGCACAATCTTTCGGCCAGATCACCTGCGGCACTATGAAGAGTTACCTATGACGATCGCTGCCCACTCAGTGCCCGCTGAACTGATCCAATGCTGGCGGGAATTGGGGCTGTGGGAAGATATCTCGCTTGGCGCAGCGATGGCGCGCGCCGCGCGGGCGCACCCGGGCGCGCTGCTCCATGTCCATGCGGCAGTCGGCGCGCGCGAGGCGACGCTCGCCCAGATCCACGCCGACGGGCTGGAGCTGGCCGGATCGTTCCACGCGCTGGGCTTGCGCGCGGGCGATGTCGTGGCGATGCAACTGCCCAACTGCCTTGAGAACGCGGTGCTGTTCCAGGCGGTCGCCGCGCTGGGGGCCACGCTGCTGCCGATCGTCCATATTTTCGGCCCGGCCGAACTTGGCCAGATCCTGGCCGACAGCGGCGCCAAGGCGTTGGTCGTGCCCGGTCGCTGGCGCAGCATCGATTTCCTCGACCGGCTGGCCCGCCTGCCAGACTTGCCGGCGCTGCGCCATACGATCGTGATCGGCGATACGGCGCCCCAGGGGATGCTGCGCTGGGCCGATCTGCCCAGGGGCGATCGGCCGGATGTCGCGATCGATCCGGGTGCCGCGGCCATGCTTCTCTATACCTCGGGCACGTCGGCCGCGCCCAAGGGCGTGGTCCACACTTCGCGGTCGTTGCTTGCCGAGCTCAACGCTCCGCTTGGCGGCAAAGCGCCGGGCGGGGCGTGGTTGGGGCCGTGGCCATCGGGCCATATCGCCGGATCGCTCAACATTCTGGGCCACGCGCTGCTCGGCCGACCGATGGTCGTGCTGGAAAGCTGGGACGCCGCCGCCGCGGCGGAGCTTATCGAACGCTTTGCGGTGGAGCAGACCTCGGGCACGCCGTTCCATTTGTCGGGGTTGCTCGAAGCCGCCACGGCGGGCGGTCACGACCTGTCCAGCCTGCGCCAGTTTCTGATCGGCGCCACCATTGTCCCGCCCTCGGTCGTCGCTGCCAGCGAGGCCGCGGGAATTCGCTGTTGCCGCTGCTATGGCTCGACCGAACTGCCGACCCTGTCGCAGTGTGAGCCCGATGACCCGCTCGACAAGCGGCTCAACAGCGACGGCCGGCTCAACCCCGGTTGCGAACTGCGGATCGTCGACGATGCGGGCGCGGACCTGCCCGCGGGAAGCGAGGGCGAACTCGCGGTGCGTGGGCCGGAGCGCTTCAGCCAATACACCGACGCGGCGCTCAACGCTGCGAGCTTCCTGCCGGGGGGCTGGTTCCTGACCGGCGATATCGGGCGGATCGATGCCGACGGCTTCCTCGCGATCACCGACCGCAAGAAGGACATCATCATTCGCGGGGGCGAGAACATCTCGTCGCGCGAAGTAGAGGAACTGCTGCTGCAAATGCCAGGCGTGCGCGATGCCGCGGCGATCGGCTGGCCCGATGATCGGATGGGCGAACGGGTCTGCGCGGTCCTGATCGCCGAACCCGCGGCCGCGGTCACGATCGAGGCGATCGGCGAGGTCTTTCGCAGGCTGGGCGTGGCCCGGTACAAGACGCCCGAAAAGCTGGTATTTTTGGACGAGTTCCCGCGCACGCCCAGCGGCAAAGTGAAGAAGGCCGACTTGCGCCGGGAACTGTCGGCGCTTCAAGGAGAACTCGATCGGGAGACCCAGCCATGAGCGACTTTGTAAACCTGTCCCGCGACGGCGCCGTCGCGATCATCACGCTCAACCGCCCGGAACGGCACAACGCGATGGACGACGAGATGTCCGACGCTTTCGTGTCGCTCCTGTTCAGCGCGCTCGAGGACGACAGCCGGGTCATCCTGATCCGCGGCGAGGGGCGAAGCTTCTGTTCGGGCCGCGACACCTCGGTGCTGGGCCACCGCGCCCGCGACGAGAGCGATTTTCACTTCGTCCGCCGCCACCAGGAATCGCGGTTGCGGATGATGGATTCGACCAAGCCGATCATCGCCGCGCTCAAGGGCGGGGCGATCGGCGGCGGGTGCGAGCTGGCGCTGGCCTGCGATATTCGCGTCGCCGACACCTCGCTCAAGTTGTCGCTGCCCGAGATCAACTATGGGGTGCTTCCCGATACGGGCGGTACCCAGATGATGACCGCGCTGATCGGCCCCTCGCGCACCAAATACATGGTGATGACCGGGAAGAAGATCGACGCCGCGACCGCGCTCGCCTGGGGCGCGGTCGATTTCGTCGTCGCGCCCGGGGAACTCGACGCGACCGCGCTGGAGATAGCGCGCGAGATCGCCGCCAAGCCGCCGATCAATCTCGCCATGGCCAAGCAGATGATCGACATGATCCACGGACCCGCGATCCGCGCCGGGACGCGCGCCGAATTGCTCGCCCAGACCGCTTTGTTCAAAACCGAGGATTATCAAGAAGCCCGCGCCGCGCTCCGCGAAAAGCGTGCTGCCAACTACAAGGGGAAATAGCCGATGGGCTCGCCCGAACTCTCTCCATCCGTTCCGCTGGTGCTGCGCAGCGACACCGGCGCGGTCCGCACCCTCACGCTCAACCGACCGGACAAGCGCAATGCGGTCAACCGCGAGCTTTTCCGCGCATTCCGGGCGGAAGTTGCGGCGCTGGAGACCGGTGGAGCGGAAATCGGCGTGGTGGTCATCCGTGGGGCCGGAGGACACTTCTGCGCCGGGCACGATCTCAAGGCGGAACCCCATGCCGACGTTTTCGGCTGGCTGCGCCAGGAACTGCTCACGCTCGAACGCCTGACCCGGCTGCGCCAGCCGGTGATCGCAGCGGTGGCGGGGACCTGCTTCACCGGCGGGCTGGAGTTCGCACTCAGCGCTGACTTCATCGTCGCCGCCGAATCCGCACGCTTTGCCGATACCCATGGCAAGTGGGGGCTGGTGCCCGGCTGGGGCCTGTCGCAGCGGCTGCCGCGGCGCATCGGGCAGGCGAAAGCGCTTGAAATGATGCTGACCTGCCGACCCTACACCGGTGCCGAGGCGGCGGCGATGGGGCTTGCCAACCGGTGCGTCGCCGACGATGCGCTCGACGCCGCGGTCGCCGACCTGTGCGCGACGATCCTCGCCAACAGCTGGCACAGCAATGCCGAGAACAAGCGACTGGTCTACGAAACCGACGGTTTGCCGCTGGCGCAGGGTCTCAACCACGAACTGATGCGCAACGCCGGATTCGACAAAGCCGCAGCCGAGCGCGGAGCCCGGTTCGCCCGAACCCCGAAACCATGAGAATCGGGTTCACCCCCGAACAGGATCGCTTCCGCGCCGAGTGCCGCGACTGGCTGGGCGCCAACGTCCCGGCCGAACGGCGCCCGCTTAATGCGGCGGACGCGCTGGCCTTCGATCGGGCGTGGCAGGGCAAGCTGTTCACTGCAGGATGGGCCGGGATCGACTGGCCCACTCGCTATGGTGGCCGCGGGCTCTCGCTGGTCGAGCAGGTCATCTGGCTGGAGGAATACGCGCGCGCTCACGCGCCGTGGGTCGGCGCCAATTTCGTCGGGCTCAATCACGGTGGCCCGACCCTGATCGCCAACGCCAGCGAGGAGCAGAAGGCCTATCACCTGCCGCGCATTCTGAGCGGTGAGGCGATCTGGTGCCAGGGCTTCTCGGAACCGGGTGCGGGCTCGGACCTTGCGGGCATCCGGACCACCGGCCGTGTCGAGGGCGACGAACTGGTCGTCAACGGCTCCAAGATCTGGACGAGCTTCGCCAACGTGGCCGACTGGCAGGAGCTGGTCTTGCGCACCGAACCCGGCTCGCAGCGCCAGGCCGGATTGAGCTGGACGATCTGCGACATGCGCAGCCCGGGGATCACCATCCGTCCGATCCGCATGATGAATGGCCAGACCGAATTCTGCGAGGTGTTCTACGACGACGTCCGCATCCCCGTGGCCAACGTGGTCGGCGGTTTGGGCAACGGCTGGAAAGTAGCCATGTCGACCCTCAGTTTCGAGCGCGGCACCGGGTTCATAGCCGATCAGGTCAAGAACATGATCGAGGTCGACGAGCACATCGGAAGGGCGCGATCGAGCGGCCTGCTCGACGACCAGCGGATCGCCGAGGACCTTGCGCTGCTTCGTGCCGAAGTCGCCGCGCTGCGGGCGATGACCTATCGCAACGTTTCCGAGGCCGCGCGCACCGGTCAGCCAGGCGCGGAAGCATCGCTGATCCGTTTGTTCACCTCCGAACTGGCCCAGCGGGTCGAGAGGATGGCGGTGCGGCTGATAGGCGATGGGATCGTCGACTTCGCCTATGGCGACGACGATCCGGTGGCCGAATACTTGCGCGGCTTCGCCCAAACGATCGCGGGCGGTTCGGCGCAGATCCAGCGCAACATCATCGGCGAGCGGCTGCTCGGCCTGCCGAGGGGGCGCTAGATGGACCTTCATCCCGGTCCCGATGCCGAGGCCCTGCGCGCCGCAACTGCCGAATGGCTGGTATCGCGGCTGCCGCTCGACCGGGCTAGCAACCGCCCGGCGGGGCTGTGGGACGAGCTTGAGGCGATGGGCTGGACCGCGCTGACTCTATCGGAGGACAAGGGCGGACCGGGTCTGGACCATGCGACCGAGGCGCTGGTCTTCGCCGAACTCGGTCGCCACCTCGCACCGCTGGCCTTGATTTCAACCGCGGTGGCCCGGCGTTGGACAGGGCTGGACCGGCGCGCCGCGTTGGCCATTCCGGACGGTGCGGCCGGCTGGCGGGTGCTCGATCCCGAGGGCGCCGACCGGGCGATCGCGGTGGCGGATCAAGCGCTTGGCCTGTTTGCCTTCACGTCGGGCGAGGCGCGTCCGACGATCGACCTCTCGACCCGCCAAGTCCGGATCGGAGACGCGAGCCTCGATCCCATCGAAGCCCCCGCCGCGCTGCTTCACTTGCGTGTCCTGCTCGCCGCCTATGCGGTCGGCGCGGCCGACGCCGCGCGGGACATGGCGGTCGAGTACGCCAAGCTGCGCGAGCAGTTCGGCCAGCCGATCGGCGCGTTCCAGGCGATCAAGCACATCTGCGCTGATATGGCGGTCCAGTCCGCAGTCGCCCGCTCGCAGCTCTACTATGCCGCCTGCGCGTTGCAGGAGGGCGATGCCGACGTCGGGTTTTACATCGCCGCGGCGCAGATGCTCGCAGTTCGCGCCGCGATCGCCAACGGGCGCGCGAACATCCAGGTCCACGGGGGGATCGGGATGACCGACGAGGCGCGCGCGCACCTCCCGCTCAAACGCGCTCATTTGCTCGAGCATATCGCGCCTCCGGCGTTGCGCGCCTTGTTGTGACGGACTGACTCTGGCTCATGCACCTGAGAAGCAGGACCACAGTGGATTTATGCTGCAAAGCAGCATAAGCTTTGCCCATGCGCATCGCGATCATCGATACCAGCACTTCGCGCGCGGCGATCATTTCGGACGGGCTGCGCGAGGCTGGGCTGGCCGACCTGGTGCTGATCGATCCTTCGCGTCCGATCCTGGCGCAGTTGGGCGAGGCGCGGCCTGAAGTGGTGCTGGTCAACCTCGAGAACCCCAGCCGCGACGTGCTTGAGGACTATTTCGCGATGAGCCGCGCGCTGGCCCGGCCGATCGCGATGTTCGTCGACCAGAGCGACGCCGAGGCGACAGCCGCCGCGGTCGATGCCGGGGTCTCGGCCTATATCGTCGACGGGCTGACCAAGAGCCGGATCAAGCCGGTGCTCGAACTGGCGGTGCGGCGCTTTCAGGCGTTCGCGCGGCTCCAGGACGAGCTGCACGAGGCGCGCACCGCACTGGCCGACCGTACCGCGGTCGACAAGGCCAAGGCGATTCTGATCAGGCGTCGCGGGCTCGACGAGCCGGCCGCCTACGCGCTCCTGCGCAACCACGCGATGAGCACGAACCGCCGGATCGCCGAAGTCGCCGAGGCGATCATCACCAGCGAGGCCCTGATGGGAGATGTTCCATGACGGAGTTCCGGCCATGAGCACCTTCCGCATCGGATTTCTGCCGCTGGTCGATGCCGCGCTGCCGATCCTTGCGCACGAGCAGGGGTTTGCGGCGGCCGAGGGCATCGAGATCCGCCCGGTCCGCGACATGACCTGGGCGACCGTGCTCGACCGGCTGCTCTACGGCCACACCGATGCCGCGCACCTTATCGCGCCGCTGGCGATCGCGACAACGCTGGGACGCGGACGCCCCGCCACGCCGCTGGCTGTGCCCTTCGTACTGGGGCTCAACGGCAACGCGGTGACGTTTTCCACCGCGCTGGCGGCTGCGACCGGGCTGGACGATTCGATCGCCGATCCGGTGCGGTTGGGCGCGGCGTTGCGCGAAGTGGCGCTTGCCCGCGCCGCGGCGGGACAACGCCTGCGCTTTGGCGTGGTCCACCGCTATTCGAGCCACAACTACATGCTGCGCTACTGGCTGGCCGGGGTGGGTATCCAGCCCGATGCCGATGTCGAGCTGGTGGTCACCAGCCCGCCGTTCGCGGCCGATGCGCTGGCGGCGGGCGATGTCGACGGGATCTGCGTCGGCGAGCCGTGGAATTCGATCGCGGTGGATCGCGGCGTGGGGCGAATCGCGCTGGTCACCGCGCAGATCTGGCGGCGCGGGGTGGAAAAGGTACTCGCGCTGCGCAAGGCCCAACTCGATGAGCGGAGCGCGGAAGTCGGCGCGCTGATCCGCGCGCTCCACGCCGCCGCGGCGCACTTCGTCGAACCTGACGCGGTAGAGGAAAATGCCGCGATCCTCGCCCGGCCCGAGTATTGCGATGCGCCGGTCGAGACGGTGATGCGCGCGATCACCGATCGCATCCGCCTGAGCCCTGGCGCCGCGCCGATCCACTATCCCGACTTCATGTTCCAATACCGCGAGGCGGCCAACTTCCCGTGGCGCAGCCAGGCGGCGTGGCTCTATTCGCAGATGACCCGGTGGGATCGGACGCCGTTTTCCGCGGCCGAAGCCGAAACCGCGCAAGCCGTGTTCCGCCCCGACGTCTACCGCGAAGCGCTCGCCGGGTCGGCGGCGACGTTGCCTTCGTCGAGCTCCAAGCTCGAAGGCGCAGTCACCGAGGCTTTGGGTGTGGGCGCGGCGCAAGGCCGGCTGATCCTGGGCAGCGACACGTTCTTCGACCGCCGCGCGTTCGATCCCGAGGATATTCCAGGGTACCTGGCGGAGCTTTAGTTTCTCCCCGTCCTGCGCAGGAACGGCAATTTGCTGCACTTGCGAAATAGCTCTTGCGCAAGTGCAGCGAATCAGGCAGCTTCAGGGGGTTCGGCAACGATGTCGGGCACGAAATAGACGCTTGCAGGTCTCCAGCGTGGGGGGCCGGGGCGGAACGCGGACCGGCTAACCGCCGGACGCCCATAGGCAACGAAGCCGCCAGGAGGTCGCCCGAAAGGGCCGCTTTCTGGCGGCTTTTTCTGTGTCAATCGCCGAAGGAGAACAACCATGGCGGCTGCATTCTGGGACAAGACCAACGCTGCGCCCAAGACCAGTTTTTGGGCCAGCGGTCACACGCCGACGCTGATCGCGGCGTTCCTCTATTTCGATCTCGCCTTCATGGTCTGGGTGCTGCTCGGACCGCTCGCGCCCGATATCGCAAAAGCGCTGGCGCTGACCCCGGCGCAAAAAGGCCTGATGGTCGCGGTGCCGACGCTGGCGGGTGCGGTGCTGCGGGTGGTCAACGGGCTGCTGGTCGACCGGATCGGCCCCAAGCGTTCGGGCGCGATCAGCCAGTTGATCGTGATCGCCGGTCTGTTCACGGCGTGGATGGTAGGGGTCAACAGCTTCGTCGGCACGTTGGCGCTGGGGGTAATCCTGGGTTTCGCAGGCGCGAGTTTCGCTATCGCGCTGCCGCTCGCCAGCCGCTGGTACCCGCCCGAGCATCAGGGAAAGGCGATGGGCCTGGCGGGGATGGGCAATTCGGGCACCGTCCTCGCCGCGCTGTTTGCCCCCACGCTGGCCAAGCTGTTCGGCTGGAACGCGGTGCTGGGGCTCGCCTGTATCCCGCTGGGAATCGTGTTCGTGGTCTACATGATCATGGCCAAGGACGCGCCGAATGCGCCGCCCGCCAAAAGCTTCACGCAATACCTCGAACCGCTCAAGCAGGCCGACGCGTGGTGGCTGATGGGGTTCTATTCGGTCACTTTTGGCGGCTTCGTCGGGCTCGCCGCCTCGCTGCCGATCTACTTCACCGACCGCTTCGGACTCACCCCGATCCATGCCGGATACGGCACCGCGGCTTGCGTGCTGGCCGGTTCGCTGGTCCGCCCGATGGGGGGCGCGCTCGCCGATGCGATCGGCGGGGTCAAGACGTTGACCGCGGTGTTCATCGTCGCCGCGCTGGCCCTCGCCGGGGTCAGCATGGCGGCGACCGTGGTCACCGCGCTGGGGCTGTTCGGGGTCGCGATGCTGGCGCTGGGAACCGGCAACGGCGCGGTCTTCCAGCTCGTCCCGCAGCGCTTCTCGGCAGAGATCGGGGTGATGACGGGGCTGGTCGGGATGGCCGGCGGCGTCGGCGGATTCTACCTCGCCTCGTCGCTGGGCCTCGCCAAGCAGTTCACCGGCAGTTTCTCCCCGGGCTTCCTGATCTTCGCCGCGCTGGCGGTGGTCGCACTGGTCGGGCTGACATTGGTCAAGGGCAGGTGGCGCTCAGCCTGGGGCGCGGCCTCGACGGTGCGGATCTGATCGCGATGCGGCTGGCAATAGTCACCTTGGTCGGGCTCGCGGCGGGAACCCCCGCCGCGGCCCAGACGATTGTCCTTAAACCCCTGATCGACGCCCGGCTGCGATATGAGCAGGTCGATCAAGACGGGCTGGCGGCGCAGGCGGACGCCGCCACTGCGCGGGTCCGCGCCGGGATTGAGGCGAATTCGGGCCACTGGGCAGCGCTGGTCGAGGGCCAGGGTACGCTGGCCCTCGTCGACGACTATTTCGACGGGCTCCACCCGCCCGCGATCCGGCCGCTGGTCGCCGACCCCCAGAACGTCGCGCTGTATCGCGCGCAAATCCAATACCGCAGCAGGCCGTTGACGCTGACCACCGGCCGCCAGCGGATCGCGCTCGACGACGAACGCTTCGTCGGTGCGGTCAATTTCCGCCAGAACGGCCAGACCTTCGACGCGGTGCGCGCCGAAGTAACTGCGATCTCCGGGATCAAGCTCGACGCGACCTACGCGTGGAGCCACCGCACGCTGTGGGGCGTCGATGGCACGGGCGTGCGCCAGCAGGCGGTGTCGGGCGATTTCGTGTTCGGCAATGCCGGATATTCCACGCCGCTCGGCACGATCTCGGCCTTCGCCTACCTGGTCGACGAAGACGAGGCCGCGGTGTTCGGCTTCCGGATGTCGAGCCAGACTTACGGCGCACGGCTGGTGGGGACGAAGCCGGTGGACAAAGCCGGGTTGGCCTACCAACTCAGCTATGCGCGCCAGTCGGACTATCACCGCAATCCCAACGCCTACGCCGCGAGCTATTACCTTGCCGACGTTACGCTCGAGCTGAGCGGGTTCAAGCTGGGCGGCGGCTACGAGGTTCTCGGCGCGGATGAGGGTGCGGCGCTGACCTCGTTCCAGATTCCGCTAGCCACCGGATTCAAGTTTCAGGGCTGGGCGGACAAGTTCCTGACCACGCCGCCCGATGGGGTCCGCGATCTCTATGGCAGCCTCGGCTACGGCTGGAAAAAGCTCGGCCCGCTGGACGCAGTGACCTTGCAGGCCGCCTACCACCGCTTCGAAAGCGACCGCGCGGTCCGCCATTACGGAAACGAAATCAACCTTCTCGCCAGCGCCAGGCTCAAGCGGACGACGCTCTCGGTTCGCTATGCCGGTTACGACGCCGACACTTTCGCCACCGACACCTCGAAATTCTGGCTCCAGATGGACTGGACGATATGATGGAACACCAGACGATTCCCGCTTGCGGGGACGATACGCGCGAGCATCTCGTCGTCGTCGGCAACGGCATGGCCGGGTGCCGCGCGGTCGAGGAACTGCTGGCGCGCGATCCGGCGCGCTACCGCATCACCATCTTCGGCGCCGAGCCGCGGGTGAACTACAACCGGATCATGCTTTCGCCGGTGCTCGCCGGCGAGAAGAGCTTCGCCGAGATCGTGATCAACGGCCAGGAGTGGTACGACGAGCACGGCATCGCGCTGATCGCGGGCGATCCGGTGGCGGCAATCGACCGGGCGGCAAAAACCGTCACCACCCGCAGCGGACTGACCACCGGCTACGACCGGCTGCTGATCGCCACCGGTTCCGACCCGTTCATCATCCCGGTGCCGGGCAAGGACCTGCCCGGGGTGATCGGTTTTCGCGACATGAACGACGTCGAGACGATGTTGGAGGCCGCCGACAAGGGCGGCGCGGCGGTGGTGATCGGCGGCGGGCTGCTCGGGCTCGAGGCGGCGCATGGCCTCAGCCTGCGCGGGATGAAGGTCACCGTCATCCACCTGATGCCGACGCTGATGGAGCGCCAGCTCGACGAAGCGGCGGGGTGGCTGCTCAAGCAGGCGCTGGAGAGCAGGGGCCAGACGATCCTGACCGGCGCGGACACCGCGGAGATCGTCGGCGCCTCTCATGTCGAGGGCGTAAGGCTGAAGGACGGCACGACGATACCCGCCGATCTGGTAGTGATGGCGGTGGGCATCCGCCCGTCGGTCGCACTGGCGCGCGAGGCCGGGATCGCGATCGGCCGCGGGATCCACGTCGATGATCACATGGTCACTTCCGACCCCGCGATCCTCGCGGTGGGCGAATGTGTCGAGCACGACGGCCAGGTTTATGGCCTGGTCGCCCCCCTGTGGGAGATGTGCCGCGCGCTGGCCGACGGGCTGGTCGAGCAGCCTACCGGCTACCGCGGATCGGTGACCTCGACCAAGCTCAAGGTTTCCGGGATCGACGTGTTTTCGGCGGGCGATTTCGCCAGCGCCGATGGCACCGAGGACATCGTCCTTCGCGATGCCTCGCGGGGCATCTACAAACGTGTGGTGGTGCGCGACGACCGGATCGTCGGCGCGGTGCTCTATGGCGATACCGCCGATGGCGGGTGGTACTTCGACCTGCTCAAGCGCGGCGAAGATATCTCGGCGCTGCGCGATGTCCTGATCTTCGGCCAGTCGTTCGCCTCGGGAGGGGGGCAAGCGGACCCTAAGGCTGCCGTTGCGGCGCTCTCGGATTCTGCCGAGATTTGCGGCTGCAACGGCGTTTCCAAGGGCCAGGTCGTTTCCTGCATCGCCAAGGGCGCGCACAGCCTCGATGCGCTGCGTGGCACCTGCAAGGCTTCGGCGAGCTGTGGTTCGTGCACCGGGCTGGTCGAAAGCCTCCTCGCGCTGACGCTGGGCGACGAGGTCCAGGCGGGTGCGAAGACGGTGTGTAAATGCACCAGCTTCGGCCACGACGACGTGCGGCGCGAGATCGTGGCGCAGGCGATGCGCTCGATCCCCGAGGTGATGCAGAAGCTCCACTGGAGCACGCCCGACGGCTGCTCGTCGTGCCGCCCGGCGCTCAACTACTACCTGCTTTGCGCGCTGCCCGGCGAATATGTCGACGACCAGCAGAGCCGCTTCGTCAACGAGCGGATGCACGCCAACATCCAGAAGGACGGGACTTATTCGGTGGTCCCGCGGATGTGGGGCGGGCTCACCAACCCGCGCGAGCTGCGCGCGATCGCCGATGTGGTCGAGAAATACGATGCGCCGATGGTCAAGGTGACCGGGGGCCAGCGGCTCGACATCTTCGGGATCAGGAAGGAAGACCTGCCCGCGGTCTGGGCCGATCTCAATGCCGCCGGAATGGTTTCGGGCCACGCCTATGGCAAGGCGCTGCGCACCGTGAAGACTTGCGTCGGCAGCGAGTGGTGCCGCTTCGGGACGCAGGATTCGACCGGTCTTGGGGTCAAGATCGAGCAAGCGACGTGGGGCAGCTGGATGCCGCACAAGTTCAAGATCGCGGTCAGCGGCTGCCCCCGCAACTGCGCCGAGGCGACGATCAAGGACTTCGGGATCATCTGCGTCGACAGCGGATACGAGCTGCATGTCGGCGGCAACGGCGGGATCAAGGTCCGCGTCACCGACCTGCTGTGCAAGGTGGCGACCGAGGCCGAGGCGATGCTGCACTGCGCTGCGTTCATCCAGCTCTACCGTGAGGAAGCCTGGTACCTCGAGCGCACCGCGCCGTGGATCGAGCGGGTCGGGCTGGCCTACGTCCAGTCGCGCCTGCTCGACGACACCGAAGTCCGCGCCGCGCTGGCCCGGCGGTTCTTTCATTCGCAGAGTTTCTCGCAGGACGATCCCTGGGCCAAGCGCGCCGAAGGGGCCGAGCGCGAGCAGCACGCGCCGATGGCGCATTTCACTCCTCGGAAGGAATTCGCATGATCGGCGATTGGCTCGACATCGGCTGGGTCAACGAGATCCCGGTGCGCGGCAGCCGCGTGGTCAAAGTGACCGGCGGCGACGACATCGCGGTATTCCGTTCCGGCGAGGGCAAAGTCTTCGCGCTGCGCGACCGCTGCCCGCACAAGCACGGACGGCTCAGCCAGGGCATCGTCCACGGCGGCGCGGTGGCTTGTCCCCTGCACAACTGGCGGATTTCGCTTTCAAGCGGCGAGGCGCTGGGTGAAGACAAGGGCTGCACTCCGACGGTGCCGGTGCGGATCGACGCCGGTCGTGTGCTGATCCACCGGGCCAGCACGCTGGCGGCCGCGGCGTGATTCTCGCTCTCCCCTTCAGGGGAGAGGGCCGGGGAGAGGGGGCTGTCTCATGACCGTGGACCTGCCCCAACCCCCTCTCCCAACCCTCTCCCCTGAAGGGAAGAGGGCTATCAAAACCACTTGCGCCTATTGCGGGGTTGGCTGCGGGATTCGCGCGACGCCCACCGGCGAACGTCAGGTCAAGATCGAGGGCGACCTCGATCACCCCGCCAACGCCGGGCGGCTGTGTTCCAAGGGCACGCACCTGGGCGAGACGGTCGGGCTCGAAGGCCGCCTGCTCCACCCGATGATCGGCAAAAGCCGGGCCAGCTGGGACAAGGCGCTCGACCTGGTCGCAAAACGCTTTCGCGACACGATCGCGCGCCACGGACCCGACAGTGTGGCGTTCTATGTCTCCGGCCAGCTGCTGACCGAGGACTACTACGTCGCCAACAAACTGATGAAAGGCTTCATCGGTTCGGCCAACATCGACACCAATTCGCGGCTGTGCATGGCCAGCGCGGTCGCCGGGCATATCCGCGCGTTCGGCGAGGACATCGTGCCCGCCAGCTACGCCGATCTCGATGCCGCCGACCTGATCGTGCTGGTCGGGTCCAACACCGCGTGGTGCCACCCGATCGTCTGGCAGCGGATCGAGGCGGCGCGCGCGGCGAAGGGCACCAAGCTGGTCGTGATCGATCCGCGGCGGACTGAGACCGCCGAGGGCGCCGACCTGCACCTTCCGATCCGTCCCGGCAGCGACGTGGCGCTGATGAATGGCCTGCTTGCCTGGTGCCGCGAACACGGCGCGATCGATGTAGCCTATCTCGCGGCGCACGTCGCGGTGCCCGACTCGTTCTGGAGCGCGCTGGAGGAAGGTTGCGACCTGTGGTCGACCGCGCGCGCCTGCGATGTGGCGCCGGCCGATCTCCGGCGCTTCTTCGAGCTTTTTGCAACCACCCCGCGCACGGTCACGCTGTTCAGCCAAGGGATCAACCAGTCGCTCGCCGGGACCGACCAGGTCAATGCGATCCTCAACCTTCACCTCGCCACAGGGCGGATCGGAAAGCCCGGCGCGGCGCCGTTCTCGATCACCGGCCAGCCCAACGCAATGGGCGGGCGCGAGGTGGGCGGGCTGGCTTCCTCGCTCGCTGCGCACCGCGATTTCGCATCCGATGACGTCGCGCAAGTCGGTCGGTTCTGGGCTGCGCCGAACATGGCGACCAAGCCGGGGCTCAAGGCGGTCGACTTGTTCCGCGAGCTCGGCCGCGGCAAGATCAAGGCGCTGTGGGTCATGGCAACCAATCCCGCGGTGTCGATGCCCGATGCGGCCCGCGTGCGCGAGGCGCTGGCCGCGTGCCCGTTCGTGGTGGTCTCCGACGTGATCGCCGAAACCGATACCTCGCAGTACGCGCACGTCCGCCTGCCCGCCGCGGCGTGGGGCGAGAAGGACGGCACCGTGACCAATTCCGAACGCATGGTCAGCCGCCAGCGCGCGCTGTTTCCGCTGCCGGGCGAGGCGCGTCCCGACTGGTGGATCGTCACCGAAGTGGCGCGGCGGATGGGCTGGAAAACCGCCTTCGCCTACGATCGGCCCGCCGACATCTGGCGCGAGCATTGCCGACTGTCGACTTATGGAAATCATGGTGAGCGGCTGTTCGCACTGCCGGGCCATTCGGCGCAGGGCAACGCCGAGTATGAGGCGATGGAGCCGTTCCGCTGGGGCGGTGAGGCGTTCGCCGATGGCCGGTTCTCCACTCCCGATGGTCGCGCGCGCCTGGTATGCGTGGCGCAGCGCGCGGCGGAGGCCGTTCTCCCGCGATGGCCGATGACGCTCAACACCGGGCGCTATCGCGATCACTGGCACACGATGACCCGCACCGGGCTCGCTCCCAGGCTCGCCCGCCACCGTGATGAGCCTCGGGTTGAGGTCCATTCCGCCGATGTGGCGGAACTGGGGCTGGAGGAAGGAGGGCTTGCCCGGCTGACCACGCCGCAAGGCTCCAGCATCTATCGCGTCGAACCCAGCGACGGCCAGCGCCGCGGCGAGGCGTTCGTCCCGATCCACTGGACCGATCGCAACGCACGGGGCGGGCGCACCGGTGCCCTGCCGCGACCGCTGGTCGACCCGGTCTCGGGCCAGCCGGGATTCAAGTCGACCCCCGTGCGGATCGAGCCAGTTGCGGTGCAGTGGCGCGGGTTCCTGATCACCAACCGCGAGCTGGATCGCGTTCCCGATTGCGTGTGGGCAACGCGCGTCGCTGTGCGCGGGGGCACCTTGTGGGAACTGGCGGGCAACGGCGATGCCCGCGCGCTCGAAAAGCTGCTGCCGCGCGGCGAGACGATCGAGGCCGAGGATCGTGCGCGGGGTTCGCGGCGGATTGCGGTAATGCAGGATGGCCGCCTCGCCGCGGTGCTAATGGTCACGCGCACCGGCGAACTGCCGCCGCGCGACTACCTGCTTGAAATGCTTGGCGATATGCCGAGCGCGCCGTCGGTACTCGCCGGTCGCGCCCCGGGGATGGTGGCGGATCGCGGAGCCATCGTCTGCGCCTGCTTCGACGTCGGACTCAAGACGATCGTTGCGGCGATAGCCGAGCGCCAGTTGGCCGACGTCGCCGCCATCGGCGCGGCGCTGGGGGCGGGGACCAATTGCGGATCGTGCCGCCCCGCGCTCGCCAAGCTCCTGCCAGCAAAGCAACCCGCGCACGTCGCCTGACGACTACCCGCCGGTTGGTCCGGCTTGCCGAAATCGACCTGGCCGAAGTCGCGCGGTCCTATTGCTCCGGCGGTTGCGGCGCGCCCATGCCGATGAACCGGGCAAGATTCATGTGCAGGCTGGCGATCGATCGCTCCATATAGGGATTGGGCTGCGCGCCGCGGAAGCCGATGTTCTTCATCCCCGCCTGGACCGCCGCCATGTTGGCGAAGTCCTGCTGGAGCACCGGGGGCCAGGCGCTTGGCTCGGTGTATTCCCATTCTGTCGCGGGTTCCTCACCCGCGGGGTACAGCTCGTAGACCGCGGCCTCGAAGATGCAGCGCTCGGGTTCGTCCACGCTGACCGGGCGCGCCTGGTAGCAGAGCATGTTGTTGACCGCGTGGCCGATCTGGAAGTTGGGGAAGATCTGCCATGCAGTCCCCGCCTTGGCGGTGTGTTCGGGCGCGACATCAGGCCAGATCACCCCACGCCTGGCGTCGTCCTCGCGCGCGGACTTGATCCAGTGGCGCGAGACTTCGGCGGCGGGCGTGCCGGGCGGCAGCTCGGTCTTGAGCCGCTTCGCCGCCTCCACCATCGTCCTTGTGGTGTTGGTGTTGGCGTTCTCCCAGGTGAAGAGCTGCATCTCCTCGGTCGACAGGCGTGGATCGTCGCCGCCGCCGACGCGCAGCTTGCCCGCGTCTTCCTCAAGCCCCTTGGGCGCTTCGTAACCGATGTTGCTGTGCAGCCCCTGGTTGCGCGCCCAGCCGCGGAACTTGGCGAAGACGTTGAATTCGGGGTGGGTGGTCGAAACGTGATAGGTCTCGGCGAACGCTTCCATCGCCACTTTCCAGTTGCATCCGAACTCGAGCCAGCGGCGCCAGCGCGGGCGCATGTTGTGCAGCTGGTAGGGCTCGAGCAGCGATGCGGCTGGCGAGAGGTATTCGTTCAAGGAGCCCGCGTCTGGATCGAGGTTGATCCAGATCCAGCCGCCCCAGGTGTCGACCTGAACCGCACCGAGCCCGGTCCGCTCGGCGGTCAGGCAGCCCTGCCAGTCGTCCTGATACTCGATGTAGATGTTGCGCCCTTCGAGGTCGAAGCTCCAGCCGTGATAACCGCAGATGATCGAGCGGCGGCTGCCGCGGGCGTTGCGCTGGCCCGGCGGGGTGTCGATCAGACGCCGGCCGCGGTGCGGGCAGACGTTGTGATAGGCGCGCAGGCCATCGGGCGATGTGCGCATGACGATCACCGAATCGTCGAGGATCGCGTAAGTGATGAAATCGCCGACGGTCGGCAGATCTTCCACCCGCCCGGCCTGGAGCCACACCTTGCGCCACAGCCGGTCGCGCTCGGCCAGCGCATAGTCCTTCGAGACATAGGCTTCGGGGCCGATGACCAGGCATTTTTCCAGGTCTTCGGGAGACGGGGCGATGGGGGTCATCTCGTTCATGCCAACCTCGTTCGGTCCTGACCGGTACTCGTCTGAGAGCATATCCGCGCTAGAGCGCCGCGTCTCCGCCCGCGCGCGGAATAACGCACCGGCGCTGCGCCGCACGCGAGGCTGGCAATTCCTTCACCTTCGGCGATAGGGAGTTTCGTTCGGCGAGGGGGAGAAACCCGATGACCACCGACCTGCCCCAGTTCTCGACCCTGCTGCTAGATCGGCGCGAGCGATTGCTTGTGCTCACGCTCAACCGCCCCGATGCGCTCAACGCGGTGAACCTTGAGCTTCACGACGAACTTCCCGAAGCGCTGGCGTTCGCGGCGGTCGATCCGGGCTCCGACGTGATCCTGCTGACCGGGGCGGGGCGGGCGTTCTCCGCCGGCGGCGACATCGCCCATCTCGAACGCAACGCGGCCGAACCTCACCTGTTCGACCGCGAGGCGCGCCAGGCCAAGCGGATGGTCTTCGCGATGCTCGATATCGAGAAGCCGGTGGTCTGCCGGATGAACGGCCACGCGGTGGGGCTGGGTGCGACGATCGCGCTGCTCTGCGATGTGATCTTCGCCGCGGACACCGCCAAGATCGGCGATCCGCACGTTGGCATCGGACTGGTCGCGGGGGACGGCGGCGCGGTGGTCTGGGCCCAGCGCATCGGCCTCGCCCGGGCCAAGGAATACCTGCTGACCGGCGAGCTGCTGAGCGCGGCCAAGGCGGCCGAGATCGGGTTGATCAACCACGTCCTTCCGCTCGCCGGGCTCGATGCCGCGGTGCAGGTCTTTTGCGACAAATTGCTGGCAGGCGCTCCGCAGGCGCTTCGTTGGACCAAGGTGCTCACCAACATGGAACTCAAGCGCATTGCCGGCGCGGTGATGGAGGCCGGGGTCGCGTACGAATCGATCACCTTGCGCAGCGCCGATCACCGCGAGGGCATCGCCGCGCTCAAGGAAAAGCGCGCGCCAAGGTTTACAGGGCGGTGACTTCGCCCGCGTGATTGAAGTTTACGCCGCCTGCCGTTCGCGCCGCTCACTGGAGTCGAGCCAGCGCACTTCGGCGCTCTCCAGTTCGCGTTCGAGGGCAGAGCGCCGGGTGGCCAGTTCGCCCATCGTGAGGTTGCGCAGCGCCGGCTCGGCGGAGGCCGGATCGAACATCGCGCGATCGATGCCCGAGACTTGCGCCTGCAACTTGGCGATCGCCGCTTCTGCCGCCGCGACATCCTTGGCGGCTTGCCGCTCCTCCTCGCGGGCGCGGGCGACGGCCTTGCGGTCCTTCTTCTCGCCCTTCGGCCGCGCCTCCGCTTTCGGCTGGTTCCGGCCGAGCACGAAGTCGATGTAGTCTTCGATGCTCCCGGCGTAATCGACCGCGGTGCCGTTATCGACCAGCACCAGCCGGTCGGCGGTGAGTTCGACCATGTGGCGATCGTGGCTGATCAGGATCACCGCGCCCGAATAGGCGTTGAGCGCCTGGACCAGCGCCTCGCGGGCATCGACGTCGAGGTGGTTGGTCGGTTCGTCGAGGATCAGCAGGTGCGGCGCGTCGCGGGTGATCAGCGCCAGCGCCAGCCGCGCCCGCTCGCCGCCCGAAAGCTGCCCGACGCGGGTGGTGGCGCGATTGCCCGAAAAGCCGAACCGGCCCAGCTGGGCGCGGACCGCACCGGGCGTCGCGCCCTTCATCGCGCGAGTCATGTGCTCGAGCGGGGTGTCCTCGGTCGCCAGTTCCTCGACCTGATACTGGGTGAAATAGCCGACCTGCATCTTGGTCGAAGCCTGCATCGCGCCGTCGAGCGGAGTAAGCTGCGCCGCCAGCAGCCGGGCCAGGGTGGTCTTGCCGTTGCCGTTGCGCCCGAGCAGCGCGATCCGGTCGTCGGGGTCGATCCGCAGGTTGAGCCGCCGGAGAATGGGTTTTTCGTCATAGCCTACCGCCGCGAGATCGAGCGTGATCAGCGGCGGGCGCATTTCGGCGGGGCTGGGGAAATCGAAGCTCAGGCTCGGATCTTCGATCAGCGCGGCGATCGGTTGCATCCGTGCGAGCATCTTGGCGCGCGACTGGGCCTGCTTGGCGGTGGAGGCGCGAGCGCTGTTCCGCGCGACATAGTCCTGCAACCGCGCCCGCTGGGCATCCTGCGAGGCCTTGGCCGAGGCCAGCTGCGCGGCGCGTTCGGCGCGCTGGCGCTCGAAACTGTCGTAGTCGCCGGGATACAACGTCAGCTTGCCACCCTGGAGATGGAGGATGGTATCGACCACGGTGTTGAGCAGGTCGCGCTCGTGGCTGATCACGATCAATGTGCCGGGGTAGCTTTTGAGGAAGCTTTCCAGCCACAGCGTCGATTCGAGATCGAGGTGGTTCGAGGGTTCGTCGAGCAGCAACACGTCGGGCGCGGAGAAAAGCAGCGCCGCCAGCGCCACGCGCATCTTCCACCCGCCCGAAAAGCTGTCGAGCGGCTGCGCCTGCATGGCCTCGTCGAAGCCGAGCCCGGTCAGGATGATCGCCGCACGCGCGGGGGCGGTGTAGGCGTCGATCGCCAGCAAGCGGTCGTGGAGGTCGCCCAGCCGGTGGGGATCGGTGCAATGCTCGGCCTCGTCGAGCAGCGCCGCGCGCTCGGTGTCGGCAGCAAGGACCAGCTCGAACGGGCTGGTGGTGCCGCCCGGCGCGTCTTGGGCGATATAGCCGAGCCGGGCGCGGCGCGGGATTTCGACCGAGCCTTCGTCGGGATCGAGCTGGCCGACCAGCACTTTCATCAGCGTCGATTTGCCCGCGCCGTTGCGCCCGATCAGCCCATAGCTACCGCCGGGACGCAGCGCCGCGGTGGCGCCGTCGAGGATCGTGCGCCCGCCGAGGCGCACGGTGATGTTGCTGATCGTGATCATCGTGGCGCGCCCCTAGCAGGGGGACGGGGAATTCCCAACCTCTACATGCTGCGATGCAGCGCGACTCGCTCGGTCATCCAGTTTTCGAGCGCTGCCGCCTCTTTGGGAGAGAAGCTCAGGCCCAATTTGGTCCGGCGCCACAGGACATCTTCGGCGGTGCGCGCCCACTCGCTGTCGATCAGGTGCGTCACCTCGCGCTCGCTCAGCCCGTGTCCGAAATCGCGACCGAGATCGGCTGACGTGCGGACGTCGTCGAGAATTTGCCGGGCGACGGTTCCGTAAGCGCGGGTCAGGCGCTGGGCCTCGACCTTACCGAGGAACGGATAGTCCCGCGCTAACGCCGCAGCGAGTTCCCCTGCTCCCTCCTTCGCGAAATCGCCGCCGGGGAGCGGTTCGCGATCGGTCCATTCGGGGCCGTGGAGCGCCGCCACATGCGGCTGCAGCCTGCCGATCGCCGCTTGGGCGAGCGTGCGGTAAGTGGTGATCTTGCCGCCGAACACCGACAGCAGCGGCGCATCCCCGTCGCCGCGGTCGAGCGCGAAGCTGTAGCCGCGGGTTGCGACCTCGGGCCTGCCCGAGCCATCGTCGATCAAAGGTCGAATGCCGGAGTAAGACCAGACGACGTCGGCGGGGGAGATTGGCTTGGCAAAGTAATCGTTCACCCCGGAGCACAAGTACTCGATTTCCGCCGCGCTGGCGTGGGGATCGTCGAGCGCACCCGCGTGATCGGTGTCGGTCGTCCCGATCAGGGTGAAATCGCGCTCGTAGGGGATGGCGAAGAAGATCCGGCCATCGGGCAGCTGGAAGAAATAGGCGTAGTCGTGCTCGAACAATTTGCGCACCACGATGTGCGAGCCGCGCACGAGACGCATCTTCTGGAGTGCGGGCAAGCCGGCGCGGTCCAGCAGATCGAGCACCGCCGGACCCGCGGCATTGACCACCGCACCCGCGCGGAACGCCTCGCCGCCGGCCTCGATCGTCCACGCCCCGTCCTCGCGGCGTAGCGCGGTCACTTCGCAGCGGGTGCGCACCGTCGCGCCGCGGTTTGCCGCGTCGCGGGCGTTGAGGACGACCAGCCGGGCATCGTCGACCCATCCGTCGGAATAGACGAACGCGGTGTGCAGGCCCGGCTTGAGCGGCACGCCCGCGGGATGCCGGGCAAGGTCGATCGTCTGGGTCGGCGGAAGATCGCGACGCCCGCCGATATGGTCGTAGAGGAACAGCCCGGCGCGCAGCAGCCAGCGCGGGCGCAGGCCCTTGCGGTGCGGCAGGACGAATCGCAGCGGCCAGATGATGTGCGGGGCGATGCCCCACAGCTTCTCGCGCTCGCTCAGCGCCTCGCGCACCAGCCCGAATTCGTAATGCTCGAGATAGCGCAGCCCGCCGTGAATGAGCTTGGTCGAGGCCGACGAGGTGCCGCGCGCCAGGTCGCCTTTCTCGAGAAGCAGCACTTTTGCGCCGCGCCCCGCGGCATCGCGCGCAATCCCCGCGCCGTTGATCCCGCCGCCGACGATCGCCAGGTCGTAGTGCTGGGATGCATCGGCCATTTGCGCCCCCTTGCAGGATGAGCGCCGCGGCACAAGCCATCGCACCACTTGCGGGCACATCGATCAACGCTGATATGGCGGCATGCTTGCCGACCTCGCCCTTGGATCCGAAACGGAAAGCACCGCGCGTTCGCGCGGCGGCTTGGCGGTGATGGCGGCGTTGCTGGCCGCAAGTGTGCTGCTGGTGGTTCTTCTCGTCTGGCCGTCGGTGCGTTCGGCGCGAGAGGGCGGGCAGTCCGTCACCGCCACCGCGTCCTTGGCGTCGCTTCCCGCACGGGCGAGCGACGCCCCGGTCCTGGCGACGCCGACCATGGCGCCCGCCGATGCCCGATCGCGCAATCTCGCCGATCCGTTCCTGCCGGAGCAGCGCACCCCTGCGGCCTCGTTCCGCTTCACCGGATCGATGCAAGACCGCGTCCGTGCCGCCGATTGCCTCGCACTCGCCGCCCTCGCCGAAGCCGGCAGCGACGACGCCGGGCAGCGCGCGGTGATTCAGGTGGTGCTCAACCGGGTGCGTCATCCTGCGTTCGCGCGGACCGTGTGCGGGGT
Source organism: Novosphingobium sp. (assembly GCA_030697365.1). Lineage (GTDB taxonomy): Bacteria > Pseudomonadota > Alphaproteobacteria > Sphingomonadales > Sphingomonadaceae > Novosphingobium. Next base: position 21,901 of record JAUYQH010000057.1, read on the forward strand.
GGTGTTCGAAGGATCGCAGCGGCGCACCGGGTGCCAGTTCACGTTTACGTGCGATGGCTCGCTCGACCGCCGCTATTCCGAAGCGTCGCGCGCCGCGGCGCTGCAACGAGCGCAGGAGGCGCTGGGCGGGCGGGTCTACGCCCCCGTCGGGATCGCCACGCATTACCACACCGATTGGGTCTATCCGTGGTGGAGTCCCAAGCTGCTCAAGATCGCGCAAGTCCAGACCCACCTGTTCTTCCGCTGGCCCGGCTATTGGGGCAGCGCCAAAGCGGCGAGCATGGCCTATCGCGGAAGCGAACCCGATGTGTTCGGCGCAGCGACTGTGGAGACCACCACTGCTTCTCCGGCGCTCAGCCCCGATGCCATCGCCGCGGCCAGGCTGGTGCCCAGGGGCTCGGGCGCGACCGTGCGGGTGCGCGATCCCTCGGGACGGGCCAACTTCGTCACGGTCGATCCGGGCAAAGGCGCGGCCAGCGCGGTCGCCACTGCGCGCAGCTTGTGCACCGGCGAGGGAACTTGCCGGGTCTATGGCTGGATCGACGGCGGGCTGGTTCCCGCCGCGCTGCCTCTGCCCCCGGCATCGCGCGCGCAACTCCAGTTCAGCTATGCGCGCGATCCGGCCGGCGCCGAGATCGTTCTTTACGCCTGCGACAGCTTCAAGGGCCTGCCGCGCGAACAGTGCATTCCCCGCGCTCGCTGAAAACGCTTTCCTACATGGGACTTTTCGTGGCCTAGTCGCAGCTATGAAACATTGGCCGCGCTTATTGATCACACTCGCCAATCCCGGGAGCAAGGGTGCAAAAACTTCTCCTGGACTGTGGTCCAAGTGGTCCAAGCAAAGTCTGGCTCTGGGATGAGCTGGGAACGCGAACTCGAAGAACTGCGCCGCCGCCGCGAGCTGGCCGAGCAGATGGGCGGCGCCGAAAAGGTCGCGCGCCAGCACGGCCGCGGCAAGATGGACGCGCGCGCGCGGATCGCCGCGCTGGTCGATGCGGGCAGCTTCCGCGAGATCGGCAAGATCGCGGGCAAGGGAACTAATGACGAGGCGGGCGAGCTGACCGACCTCGCGCCCGCCAACTACATCTTCGGCCGCGCCGACATCGAGGGGCGGCCCATTGTAGTCACCGCCGACGATTTCACCGTCCGCGGCGGCTCGGCCGATGCCTCGATCCACCGCAAGATGATGCAGGCCGAGGCGATGGCCCACACCATGGGGCTGCCCATCGTGCGGATGATCGACGGCACCGGCGGGGGCGGATCGGTCAAGACGCTCGAGACGATCGGCGCGACCTATATTCCGGCGGTCCACGGCTGGCGCGATGTGGTTCGCAATCTCGAGAGCGTGCCGGTGGTCGCGCTGGCGCTGGGGCCGACCGCCGGGCTGGGCGCGGCGCGCGCGGTGGCGAGCCACTATTCGGTGATGGTCAAGGGCCTGTCACAAGTCTTCGCCGCCGGTCCTGCGGTGGTCGCGGCGATCGACGGCGGGCAGGCGGTCGAGGACAAGGAAGGGCTGGGCGGCAGCGACATCCACACCCGTAACGGGGTGATCGACGACGAAGTCGCCAGCGAGGCCGAGGCGTTCGCGCGGACGCGGCGGTTCCTGTCGTACCTGCCCTCCGCGGCGGGCAAGCCTGCACCACGCGCGAAATCCCGCGATCCGGTCGATCGTCGCGAAGAGGCGCTGCTCTCCGCCGTCCCGCGCGACGGGCGTCAGGCCTATTCGATGCGCCGCATCCTCGAGTCAGTGTTCGATCGCGGCAGCGTGTTCGAAATCGGCGCCAAGTGGGGCCAGGCGGCAATCACCGCGTTCGCCCGGCTCGATGGGCGGGTGGTCGCGGTGCTGGCAAGCGATCCCAGCTTCCTTGGCGGATCGTGGGAAGCGCGGACCAGCGAGAAGGCCGAGCGCTTCATCAAGCTCGCCGACCAGTTCCGCCTGCCGGTGGTTCACTTGGTCGACAACCCCGGGTTCATGATCGGCGCCGCGGCCGAAACCGCGGGGACGATCCGCTATGGCGTCAACGCTATGAACGCGATCTATCGCGCGACGGTGCCATTGTGCTGCGTGGTGATCCGCCGTGCCTATGGCATCGCGGGGGCGGCGATGAGCGACGGCGACGCATTCCAGTACCGCTTCGCCTGGCCCTCGGGCGACTGGGGCAGCCTGCCGATCGAGGGCGGGATCGAGGTCGCCTACAAGTCGGAAATCGAGGCCGCGGACGATCCCGCCGCCAAACTCGCCGAAATCCGCACCCGGCTCAACCGCGTCCGCTCGGTATTCCGCACCGCCGAACGCTTCGGGGTGGAAGACATCATCGACCCGCGCGACACCCGCCCGCTGTTGTGCGAATTTGCCGAGCTGGCCTGGGCGAAGCTGTTTTGAAGGTCTCCCTCGCCCCTGAAAGGGGAGAGGATACGAAGGCTTGGCAGCTTGCTGACTAGCCGAAGTTGGAGAGGGGTGGTCGAGCGGAGGGCACCCCTCTCCAAGCTGCGCTAGCCCCGCTTTCGCGGAGCAAGCTTCGCTATCCTCTCCCCTTTCAGGGGCGAGGGCAAATTTGTCAGGGGGCTACCACCGGTCGCACCGCGCCGCGCGGATAGATGCGGCGGAACAGCTGGCCGCGCTCGCTGAACAGGATCAGCCCGAGGCAGCCGATCCCCGCCGCCAGCAGCGACGCTGCGAAGGGCGTCGCGCTGCCGTCATAGGATTGCCCGATCGCCGCACCCAGCAGCGAGGCGGTGACCATCCGCAGGAACGCCTGGACCGAGGACGCCGACCCCGCGATCCGCTCGAACGGCTGGATTGCGATCGAGGCGAAGTTGGCGCCGATGAAGCCCATCAGGCACATGTTCGCGGTCATCACCGGGACGAACTGCCACAGCGTCTGGTTGGGCCGCAGTGCGAGGTAGAGTTGCAGCGCGGCAATCACGATAAACGCGAACACTGCCGCATGCGAAACGCGCCGAGCCCCGAACCGCTCGACGATCCGGCTGTTGCCGAAATTGGCCGCGGCCATGCACAGCGCCATTCCGCCAAAGAACAGCGGGAAGCTTTCTCCTGCGCCGAAGTGCTCGGCAATCAGCTGCTGCGAACTCTGGATATAGCCCCACATCGCGCCCAGGATCAGCGCGCTGCCGAACACATAGCCGATCGAGGCGCGCGTCGTCAGCGTGGTCGCCATGTTCCGGCCGATCGTGGCAAGATCGATCTTCTGGCGGAATTCGGGGTGCTGGGTTTCGGGCAGGCGAAACCAGATCCAGATGGTCATCACGATTCCGAGAAACGCGGTCAGCCAGAAGATCCAGCGCCACCCCGCGACCGCCAGCACCCCTTGGCCCAGCGTGGGAGCGATCATCGGCACTATCATGAAGATCACCCCGATCAGCGACAGAAGGCGGGCCATCTTGTCGCCCTCGAAACGATCGCGGATGATGGCCGATGGCAGCACCGCCAGCCCGCCGCTGCCCACCGCCTGGATGAAGCGGAACGCCAGCAGGGTTTCGAAATCGGTGACCATCGCGCAGGCCGCGGCCATGACCACATAGCAGGCGAGGCTGGCGAGGATGATCGGGCGGCGTCCGAAGCGGTCGGCCAGCGTTCCGGGTACCAGCGCGCCGACCCCGCAACCGATCAGGAATACACCTACGATCCATTGCCGCTGGTTGGGGTCGCTGGCGTTGAGATCGCTTGCGATCGTCCCGATCCCCGGCAGCATCGCGTCGATCGCCAGCGCCTGGAGCGCCTGGGTAAACGCCAGAAGCGTAACCAGCTCGCCCTCGCGCAGCGGGAACGGCTTTTCGGCGAGGGTGGGCGAGGTGGCCATCGCGCCCAGATGGTCGCGATGGGCGGACGATGCCAGCAAAAATTTTTGCAGTGCAGCATGGGATTGGCCATGCCGGGCGTGCCGCCCGCCTCGCGATGCGCTAAAGTACCGCCATGTCCGATGCGCCCGACGATCCTGCCGACGAAGCCCTCGGCCTGCGCAAGATCATCCACGTCGATATGGATGCGTTCTACGCCAGTGTCGAACAGCGCGACGAGCCGGCCCTGCGCGGGCTACCGCTGGCTGTGGGGGGCTCATCCGAGCGCGGGGTGGTCGCGGCGGCAAGCTATGAAGCGCGCAAGTTCGGGGTGCGCTCGGCCATGTCCTCGGCGGTGGCGGTGCGGCTGTGCCCGGAGCTGATCTTCCGCAAGCCGCGATTTGAAGTGTACAAGGAGGTCTCGAACCGGATTCGCGCGATCTTCGAGGACTACACCCCCCACGTCGAACCGCTCAGTCTAGACGAAGCCTATCTCGACGTTACCGCCGATATTCGCGGGATCGGTTCGGCGACGCGGATCGCCGAGCTGATCCGCGCGCGGATCAAGGCCGAGACCGGGCTGACCGCGAGCGCGGGGGTTTCGTACAACAAGTTCATCGCCAAGCTGGCGAGCGACCAGAACAAGCCCGACGGGCTGTGCGTGATCCGCCCGGGCGAAGGCGCGGCGTTCGTCGGGGGATTGCCCGTGCGGCGGTTCCACGGGGTCGGCCCCCGCGGCGCGGAGAAGATGGCGAGGCTGGGGATCGAGACTGGCGCGGATTTGCGAGAGAAAGACCTGGCGTTCCTGCGCAGCCATTTCGGTTCGATGGCCGACTATCTCTATCGCGCCGCGCGCGGAATCGATTTGCGTGCGGTCAGGGCGCACCGCGCGCGCAAGTCGGTCAGCGCCGAGCGCACCTTCGACCGCGACCTGTCATCGGGGCTCGCCTTGCGCGATGCGCTGGAGAATATCGCCGACGCCGCGTGGGAGCGGATCGAGCGCGGCAAATCGCGCGGCCGCACCGTCACGCTCAAACTGCGGCTGGCCGATTTTCAGACGCTCAGCCGGGTGCGCTCGGTCGCCACGGTGGTCGAAAGCCGGGCGGCGTTCGGCAAGCTCGGGCTGGACCTGCTCGAAACGCTCCTGCCGCTGCCCCAGCCGGTCCGGCTGATGGGGCTGGGGCTGTCGTCGCTCGAGGGCGAGGAGGAAGACGCCGGAGGCGAGGTGGCTCCGCCCGGCGCGCAGGATCAGCTCCTGCTGTTCTGAGCCCGCCACCGCTCGATCCGCGAGCGCGCGGCGGTGCTGATCGTATCGGGCAAGGCATCGAACGCGAAGAACGCGGCGGCGAGGATTTCGCGGCCATCCGGGGCAGGCGTGTCGGCAGTACGCGCGGCGACCAGATGGATATGATTGCGCGCGCGGGCCAGCGGCACGGTCTCTACCCCGAAGCAGCGAGCTTCGGCGATCCGGCAGCCGGCTTCCTCGGCGACTTCGCGGATCGCGGCCTGTTCGGGGCTTTCCCCGCGTCCGATGCCGCCGCCCGGCAGCATCCACGCCTCCGAAGACTGGTAGCTGTGGCGCACGAGCAGCACCTCGCCCCGGTCATTGACGACGATCGCGTTGCAGCCGTGGACTTCGGCGCGCCGGTTGCTCCACCACGCCATCCGCGTTGCGTGAGCCAGCCGAAGCAATACGCGGTGGACGGGACGGGGCAGGTGAGACAGCATCGCGCCCCGATTGCGCGCGCGCGCAATTTTGGCAAAGGCGATTCGTCCCGGCGCAGGCCGCCTGCCGCGTTTTCGTTGTGTATCGGCTCGTCGGCGCTAAACCTGCCGAGCCAGGGAGGCGGTCGGCTTTGCGATTCGCGCGTGAACAATTTGTCTTTTCCGGCAAGCGCTTGCCGGCGGTGCCCTTGCACGATGCGCTGTGGTGGGCGCTGGCCGCGACGATCGCGCTGCTTGCTGCGATCCTCCTGTGGATGGTGGTCACCCCGGTCTCGCCGCTTGGCGCATGGCGTCCGGCGGAAGTCCGGGTGATGAGCCCTGCGGCCCGCTCGGCGCTGTTCGCCAGCTTCGATCCGTTCAACCGCGCGAACGCGGTCCAGACCGCGCCCGGCGCGCAATCCGTCACCGCGCTGGCGCTGACGCTGTACGGCGTGCGGGTCAACGCCGCGACCGGCGGCGGCAGTGCGATCATCGCCGGGGCCGATGGAATCCAGCAAGTCTATCGCGTCGGCACCGAAGTGTTGCCCGGGGTGCTGCTTGCCGAAGTGCATTTCGACTATGTCGGGCTGACCCGCGGCGGCACCCGCGAACTGCTCTACATAGACCAGTCAAAACCCGCTCCGGCTGCGACGACGCTGACCCAATCTGCTGCCGGCCCGGTCGGTCAGACCGTTCAGGCCGCGCCGGATGCGCTGACGGTGGATGCTGTGCGCGAGAACATTTCCTTCGCCCCGCGCAACGAGAATGGCAGAGTCACCGGCCTCCAGGTCAGTGCCGGGGCCAACCCGGCGGCGTTTCGCGCTGCGGGATTTCAGCCCGGCGACGTGATCACCGCGGTCGGCGGCAAGCCTATCACCGGCGGCGCGGATGCGGCAGCGCTTGCCGCGCGGCTCCAACCGGGCCAATCGATCGCTGTGACCGTAAACCGTAACGGACAGCAGCTACCCTTGGCGATATCGCTCTCCCAATGAAACTTGTCCGCACCCTCGCCACGGCGCTTGCCGCGATTGCCCTTGCGCTGCCCCAGGTGGCGGCGGCGCAGTATGTCCTCAACGTGCGCGACGCCGATGTCCGCGCCTTCGTCGCCGATGCGGCGCAAGTCACCGGGCGGACGTTCATCGTCGATGGTCGGGTTCAGGGCAAAGTCTCGGTGGTCAGCGACCGCCCGCTGAGCCGCTCGGAATACTTCGAGGTGTTTCTCTCGACGCTGCGCGCCAACGGGCTGGTCGCGGTTCCCACGGGCAACGGCGGATTTCGCATCCAGCCCGCCGAAGGCGCCGCCGCACAGCCCTCGCGAATCGGCAGCCGGGGCGCGGCGCGCAACCAGATGGTCACCGAGGTGATCCGCCTGCGCGCGATCGACGCGGCGCAGGCGGTCGAGACGCTGCGCCCGCTGGTCAGCCGCGAAGGCTCGCTCACCGCCAACCGCGCCGGCCGCTCTCTGGTGCTGGTCGACTATGCCGACAATGTGCGCCGGATCAGGGCGTTGCTCGACCAGATCGACCGCGCCAATGTCGATTCGACGCAGAGCGTCGTGCTTGAACACGCTGGCGCGCGCGAGATCGCCGCGGCGCTCAACGAACTGATCCCCCCGGCGGGCGAGGGGGGGCAGGCGCTTGCCTCGATGGTCGCGGTCGACAGTTCGAACACCCTGCTGCTGCGAGGCGATCCCGGCACGATTTCGCGCCTCGCGGGAATCGCGCGCCAGCTCGATGCCAGCGCCGCGCGAGGGAGCGAGATCAAGGTGATCTGGCTCGATTATGCCGACGCGGCGCAGATGGTGCCGATGCTCGAACGGCTGGTCGGCGGGCAGGGCGGCGGCGAAGTCGTCTCCGGCTCGCCCCCACCGATCAGCCTGGGCGGCACGGGCGGTGCCAGCGCCGGAAGCGGCGCGGCGGGCAGCAGCACGGTAACCGCCACCACCGGCGGCGGCGCCTCGGCCAACATCGGTTCGGGGCTGGGCAACGGCTCGATCCAGCTCGCAGGGGGACGCGGAACCGCGGTGATCACCCGCTATCCCGGGGCCAACGCGATCGTCATTTCCGCCCCGCTCGACATCCAGCGGCGGTTGAGCGAAGTGATCCGCCAGCTCGACCAGCGCCAGGACCAGGTGCTGGTCGAGGCGATCATCGTCGAAGTCAGCGACAGCGTGGCCAAGGCGCTTGGCGTGCAATACCTGTTCGGTGGCAAGGACGTGCCGTTCGCGGTGACCAACTTCTCCAACGTCATCCCCAACATCATCGATCTGGCGGGCGGACTGCTCGCCAACAACATCGAGAACACCACCACGGTGATCAACGGCAATACGGTGACCACCAGCACCAACAGCGCGGCGGGCGATCTGCTGCGCCAAAACGCGATCAGCGCTGCGGGGCAGGCGCAGGGCGGCTATTTCGGCGGGTTCACCAACATCGGCAACAACGCCGCGCTCGGCATCCTGATCAACGCGGTCAAGAACGACAGCAATTCGAATATCCTCTCGACCCCCCACATCACCACCAATAACAATGTCCCCGCCTCGATTCTGTTCGGCCAGGAAATCCCGGTCTCGACCGGCGAAGCCTTGAGCAACAACTTCGACAACGCGTTCCGCACTATCCAGCGCCAGAACGTGGGCATCGAACTCGACGTCACCCCGCAGATCAACGCCGACAACGAGGTGCGGCTCGACTTGCGGCAGGAAGTCAGCTCGATCGTCGGGCCGGTTTCGAACGATTTCAACGAACTGATCATCAACAAGCGCGAGATCAAGACCACGATCACGGTGAGCAGCGGCGAGATCGCGGTGCTGGGCGGATTACTGGACGACAACGAGCGGCGCACGATCCAGAAAATCCCGCTGCTCGGCGACATTCCCATTATCGGCGAACTGTTCAAGTCGCGCGGCAAGAGCCGGGTCAAGACCAACCTGATGGTCTTCATCCGCCCGACGATCCTGCGCAGCCAGGCCGAGCGCGAGGCGACCGCGGCGCGGCGTTATGGCATCATCCGCGAGGCGCAGCGCAAGTTCAATCCCAAGGTCGAGCCCGCTATCGACGAGCTGGTGATCGATTATCTCGGCGCGGTCCCGCCCACCGCGGTGCAGCAGCCGGGAGACGTGGTCATCACCCCCGCGCAGGTCCGCCCCGCCCCGGGTGAACTCGCGCCGGTGCCGGTGCCGCCGAGCGGGCGGTGAGTCATTTGGCAAAGCCATGGTGACCATCCGCCGCGGCAGCGAGACGATCGAAGCGGAAGTGCCGCTGACCGACGATGTCGCGCTGGTCGAGGGCGTGAGCGTGGTCGAGCCGGTTGAGTCCGCCGTCGCCCCCGCCATTCCCTATCCCGAGGCACGCGACCAGGGCTACCTCGTGCTCGACGACACCGCCGAGGCGGTCCGTCTGGCGATGCGCGAGGGCGCCGATCCACTCCACCTGCTCGAACTGCGCCGCCGCCTCGGCCGTCCGCTGACCCTCGACCGGGTGGACGCCGCGCAGTTCGAGAAATTGCTGGGCGAAAGCTATTCGCTGGATAGCGGCGCATCCTCGGTGATCGGCGACATGGGGATCGCGGGCGACGGACTCGATCCGCTCACGCTGGGCCTGCCCACCGCCGAAGACCTGCTCGACAGCGCCGACGATGCCCCTGCGATCCGCCTGATCAACGGGCTGATTGCAGAAGGGCTGCGTCAGGGCGTGTCGGACATTCACATCGAGCCTTACGAGGCCGCGCTGGTGGTGCGGATGCGGATCGACGGGGTGCTCCAGGAAAAGCTGCGGATGCCGCCGCACGTCGCGCCGGTGCTGGTCAGCCGGATTAAGGTGATGGCGCGGCTCGACATCGCCGAGCGCCGCGTACCGCAGGACGGCCGGATCGGGCTGAGCCTGGGCGGCAAGTTGGTCGACGTGCGTGTCTCGACGCTCCCCAGCCGCGCGGGCGAGCGGGTTGTGCTGCGCCTGCTCGACAAGGAGAACGCCGGGCTCGACCTCGCACACTTGGGGCTCGATCCCGCGACAGAGAAGCTGCTGCGCCGCGCGCTGGCCGAACCCAACGGAATCATTCTCGTCACCGGGCCGACCGGATCGGGCAAGACCACCACGCTCTACGCCGCGCTGCGCGGGCTCAACGACGGAAAGCGCAATATTCTGACCGTGGAAGACCCGGTCGAATATGCGGTCGATGGAGTCGGCCAGACGCAGGTCAATGCCAAGGTCGGGCTGAGCTTCGCCGCAGGGCTGCGCGCGATCCTGCGCCAGGATCCCGACGTGGTCATGGTCGGCGAAATCCGCGACCGCGAGACCGCCGAGATCGCGGTCCAGGCCTCGCTGACCGGGCACCTCGTGCTGTCCACCGTCCACACCAACGACGCCGCGGGCGCGATCACCCGGATGCGCGACATGGGGGTCGAGCCGTTCTTGCTCGCCAGCACCTTGCGCGCGGTGATCGCGCAGCGGCTGGTGCGGCGGTTATGCAAGGCGTGCCGGGGCGAGAAACAGATCGAGGCCGGGCTGGCCGAAATTCTTGGGATCGACCCGGGGAAGACCGTTGCCGATGCGAAGGGCTGCCCGCAATGCAGCCAGAGCGGCTACACCGGCCGGATCGGCGTGTTCGAGGCGATCCGGATCGATGACGCGGTGCGGCGGATGATCCATGACAACGCCGAAGAGGGCGCGATCGCCGCGCACGCCTTTGCCGACACCCCCAGCCTGCTCCAGTCGGCTCGAGCGCTGGTTCTCGCGGGCGAGACCACGCCCGAGGAAGCCGCGCGGATCACGCGGGCGAGCGAGAATGGTTGAGGCGTTTGCCCTTAAAGCCCTCTCCCCTTCAGGGGAGAGGGTTGGGAGAGGGGGCCATGCGCGGCCATGCCCCTCTCTACTTCGGCTAGGCGACAGGTCGCCAAGCCTTCGTATCTCTCCCCTGAAGGGGAGAGAGCAGTTGCACTCGTAATGCCCCGCTTCGCTTACCTTGCCATCGACCCCAAGGGCGCCGAACGCCGCGGCGCGATCGAGGCGGCGTCGCAGGCGCAGGCCGCCGAGAAGCTTGCCACTCGCCAGTGGCACGTCGTTCGGCTGGGCCCCGATGCCGCCGCCTCGGCCCGGCGCGCCGCGGTCACCACCAGCGGGATCGCGCTGTTCGCCCCGCAGCTCAGTTCAAAGCAGCTCTCGCTGTTCACCCGCCAGTTGGCTTCGCTGATGACCGTTTCGCCGCTAGAGGAGACGCTGCGCACGATCAGCCGCCAGACCGAAAAGCCGCGCGCTCGCGCGATCCTCGCCAACGTCCACGCCGGGGTGATCGAGGGGCTGCCGCTGGCCGAGGCGATGCGCCGCGAGGAACCGAGCTTCCCGCCGATCTTCCGCGCGATGATCGCCGCGGGCGAGAACTCGGGCAGCCTCCCGACGATCGCCAACCGCCTCGCCGACCTGCTCGAAAAGCAGGCACAGGTGCGCTCGAAGATCCTCTCGGCGCTGGCCTATCCGATCGTCCTCACGCTGGTTGCGATTTCGGTGGTTGCGGCGCTGATGATCCAGGTCGTGCCCAAGGTGGTCGAACAGTTCGACAACGCCAGCGTCCAATTGCCCACGTTGACCCGGTTGGTGATAGGCCTGTCGCGGTTCCTCGCAGAGTGGTGGTGGGCGCTGCTCGCCGGCATCGCCCTGCTTGTGGTGCTGTTCGTCCGATCTCTGCGCAACCCGGCGATCCGCCTGCGGTTCGACGGGTTCCTGCTCCGCCTGCCGCTGATCGGCCGGCTGATCCGCGACATCCATGCCGCCAACCTCGCGCGCACCCTCGCGACGATGATCGAGGCGCGGCTGCCGCTGGTCGATGGGCTGCGGCTGGCGAGCCGGACCGTCTCGAACAGCGTCCACCGCCGCGCGCTGGAAGGGATCACCGAAAAGGTCCGCGCCGGCGGTTCGCTGTCGACCGCGCTGCGCGAGGCAGAGACGTTTCCCCCGCTGCTGGTCTACCTTGCCGCCAGCGGCGAGGCGGCGGGCCAGCTCGGCCCGATGCTCGAACGCGCCGCAGACTATCTCGAGCGCGAGTTCGAAAGCTTCACCAGCGCCGCGTTGGCCTTGCTCGAACCGGCGATCATCATCGTCATGGGTGCCGCGGTCGCGACCATCATCCTTGCGATCCTCCTGCCGATCTTGCAGTTGCAGAACCTCACAGGACTTTAGGACATTCCCATGCGATCCCGGCGCAAACTGCCCGCCCCGAACGGATTCTCCCTCGTCGAGCTGATGGTCGTGATCTTCATCATCGGGCTGCTCGCCACGGTGGTGCTGATCAACGTGCTGCCCAGCCAGGACAAGGCGATGCGGGTCAAGGCGCAGGGCGATATCGCCACGCTCGGCCAGGCGATGGAAATGTACCGGCTCGACAACATGACCTACCCGGGCGCGGGCGAGGGCCTCGCCTCGCTGCGCACCCCGCCGGCCAACCTGTCGTTGCCGCAGAACTATCGCTCCGGAGGCTATATCAAGGATCTGCCCAACGACCCGTGGGGGCGGCCCTATCAGTACGTGACGCCGGGGCGGAGCGGGCAGGCGTTCGACATCTTCTCGCTCGGCGCCGATGGCCAGCCGGGGGGCGAAGACAACGACGCCGACATCTACGCCGAGACGCGCTGACCACGCGATGGCCGCGCCCGGCGCCCTTGCGACGAGCGACCCCGTAACGAGCGGCGGGTGCCTGCTGATCGTCCTGCCTGCCGTGGCGGGGGAAGACTGGCATTGGCGGCGGGTGAGCGAAGGTGCGCTACACTCGTGGCATATGTACCGCCCGGGCGACGACGCGCCGTGGGGAGAGCCAGGCGAGGGCGACCGGGTGGTAGCGCTGGTGCCATCCGATCAGGCTCCCGTGCGGATTCGTCCGCGCGGGACGATGCCCGAGGCGCAGGCGCTGGCCGCGGCGCGGCTCGAAGCGGCGCGGGACGATCCGGCGCTGCACGTAGCGGTGGCCGCGGCCCGGACCTCCGGCGGCATTCTCGTCGCGACCGCCGCGACCAGTGCGATGGACCTGTGGATGGCCGAACTGGCGACCGCCGGGCTTGTCCCCGATGCGCTGATCCCCCTGGCGCTCGTCCTTCCCGCGCCAACGGCGGGTGCGGTTTCCGCCGATCTTGCGGGCCAGACTCTGGCCCGTACCCCCGAAGCGGCTTTTGCCGGTGAGCCCGACCTGATCGCCGCGCTGGCCGGCAGCGAGCCCGAAAAATTGTCCGACGACGCGCTCGACGCCGCACTGTTCGCCGCATGGCACGACCCGCCGCTCAATTTGCGCCAGGGCGTCTACGCGCCGCGCCGCGTGTCGTTCTTCCGCCTGCCCGATTGGCTCCAGCTCGCGCGGATGGCGGCGGTCGCGGCGCTGATCGGGTTTCTCATTCTCACCGTAGAAACGGTGAAGCTCAACCTCGATGCCTCGGCGCGCGAAGATACAGCGATGGCCGCGGCTCAGAAGCGCTTCCCCGCCGCGGTCGATCTTGCCAGCGCGCAGTCGCTGGCAGCCGCCGAGCTTGCGCGGCGCGGTGAAGGCGGGGCGAGCTTCACCGCGCCCGCCGCGGCGTTGCTCGCCGCGATGCGCCCGATCCCGACGCTCGCCTTGCGCGATCTGGGCTATGCCGGCGACGGAACCTTGCGCTTCCAGGCCGCGGCGCCGACCGCCGACGCGATCAACCGGCTGCTCGTCACGCTCCAGGAGGAGGGCTGGCAAGTAACCGTCCCGCCCAGCCTGGCCCCCGACGCCACCGGCGCGACGGTTGCGGCGATCACGGTGCGCGCGCCATGATCGGGCAGGTGCGCAACTGGTACGGCGGGCTAACCGGGCGCGAGCGCGGGCTGGTTTCGATTGCCGCCGGGCTGGCGCTGGCCGTCGTCCTCGTGTTCGGGATCGTCCTGCCGCTTGGCCGCGCGCACGATGCCGCGCATGTGCGCCATCGCCAGGCGGTCGAGACCAGTTCGCGGTTGCTCGCACAACTGGCCGCGCTGGAAGCGCCTGCCTCAAGGCGGGCAACGCTCGCCGGGCCAGTGGCGCAGATCATCGCGGCTAGCGCCGACAACGCGGGCTTCGTGCTCCAGTCCAACCAGCCGCGCGGGGCCGATTCAACCGCGATCGTCGTGCCCACCGCGCGGCCATCGGCGGCGCTCGCCTGGCTTGATACCCTCGCCGGGCAGGGCATCGTCCTCGAAAACCTGACCGTGACCCCCGCGGCAGACGGCAGCGTAGCGGTCAACGCCAGCCTGCGCCGCGCCGCGCCATGATCGGACGCTGGATTTTCCTGCGCGACGGGCGCCTGTCCGCGCGAACCAAGCTGGTGCTTGCCGCGATTTTTGTCGTCGCGCTGATCGCAGCGTTTCCGTTGCGCCTCGCGCTGGGCTGGGCCGATCCCGGCGGGCGCGGAATTACTGCGCGCGAGGTGACGGGGACGATCTGGGGCGGCGCGATCGGCGACTTGCGCATAGGCGCGCTGCCGTTGGGCGATGTCGCCGCGCATCTGCGTCCGTTGCCGCTGCTGATCGGTCGGCGCGAGATCCATGTCGAACGCGTGGTCACCCCCGGAGCGCCCCCCGGCTTCTCCGCCAGTGCCGCGGGGGGCGAGGGCTGGCTGTCGCTTGGCGACGTCGAGGGCCAGGTCCCGATCGGCGACGCTTTCGGTTCGATCCCGGCGACCGCGCTGGGCTTTCGCGATTTCCACTTCGAGACCAGCGGCGGAAAATGTGCCGGCGCGGGCGGGCAGGTCAGTCTGATCCTCGCCCCGTTCGGCGAACTGATGCCCGCGCCGGTCGCGCTCAGCGGTGTCGCACGGTGCAACAAAGGCGCACTCTATGTGCCGATGACCGGGCCAACCGGGCTCGAACGGCTGTTTCTGCGGCTCGAACCCGATGGACGATGGCGCGCCGACCTAGTGCTGGCGGGCTTGCCCGTCGAAGTCGCCGCGCCCTTGCTCGAATCCGGCTTCGCCGCGCGACCGGGCGGGATCGGGATCAGCGCCAGCGGACGGCTTTGATCAAGCAGAAGCGACGTGATAGCTCGGTGAAAATCGATCGCCTCGCTCTCGTCGCCCTGACGCTCTTGGCGGGATTTACCGGTTCACGGGCCTGGCTGCGCGATCATCCCCAGCATGACCCCTGGGCGCCGCTGGACCTGAACGACCCACCGGGTTGGGCGACGTCTCGCAAAATCGCCGCATTGCGCGACGATCCGCTCGAATGTCGCGCGACGCTCAACCGAAGTGAGATCGATTTTGCCGTTCGACCGCCCGTGGGCGAGCGCGAGTGCCGCCGCGAGGACCGCACGATCCTTGCACCCGGCGCTTTGCCCAACCTGTCGTTCCGGCCCGCAACGCCCGACGCGACTTGCGCGGTCGATGTTGCTCTGGTGCTGTGGCTGAGCAAGGGCGTCCAGCCCGCCGCCACCGCCATCCTCGGCAGCAGGGTAAGGGCGGTCGAGCATTACGGCACGCATTCGTGTCGCCGGATCTACGGCAGGGCCGAAGGCTCCTGGAGCGAACACTCGACGGGCAATGCGATCGACATTGCCGGGTTCACCCTTGCCGACGGGCGCCGGGTGAATATTCGCCGCGATTGGGCTTCGGGCGAACCTGCCGGACGGTTTCTGCGCGCGGTACACGAAGCGGCGTGCGGTACGTTCGGCACCGTGCTCAGTCCAGACTACAACGCCGCCCATGCCGATCACTTCCATCTCGATCAGGCGGCTGGGCGGTTTGGTGAGGGTATTTGCCGCTAGGCGCCGAGGGTCCCTTCCCGGTGTTCCTGCACGGGCGAGAAATCGCAGTCCGCACAGCTTGCGCGGGGGCGCGAATCGCTTATTACCGTGTTTCATCCAGGCCCGCGGGGGACCCCCCTCTCGGGCGGGGCGCACGTCGGCGAGGGGGACTCCTTATGGCGCAGGCTCAAGGCAATCGGCCGCTTTCACCGCACCTTACCATCTGGCGGTGGGGTCCGGCGATGGCCGTCTCGATCCTCCACCGCGCCGCGGGCCAGGCGATGGCGTTCGTCGGCATCCCGGTGTTCCTGTGGTGGCTGGCGGCGCTGGCCTCGGGTCCTGAATCTTACGCGACTTTCGCGGGTACCGCCGGGGCCTGGTATGGCAAGGTTGTGCTGATCGGGTTGAGCTGGGCATTCTTCGAACACCTGACCTCGGGTCTGCGCCACTTCGTGCTGGATGTCGGGGCCGGCTATGAATTGGATACCAACAATGGCTGGTCGTGGGCGGTGCCCGCAATCGCGATCGTGCTGACCGCCCTGTTCTGGGCGGCAATCCTGCTGCGCTGAGCGGCCGACGGGGGAAACGCGAGATGGGCAACGGAACCTCTATAGGCCGCGTGCGCGGGCTGGGCTCGGCCAGGCACGGCGCGCACCACTGGCTGGTCCAGCGCTTTACCGCGATCGGCAACCTCATCCTGATTCCCTGGCTGCTGATCAGCTTGGCGCTGCTACCAGGCTATGACTACGCCACGGTCCACGGATGGGCTTCGCGACCCGTTTCCGCGACGCTTCTCGCGTTGATCTGCATCAACACCTTCTGGCACGCCCGCCTGGGGGTGCAGGTTTTCATGGAAGATTACGTGCACGACGAAGGCTACAAGTTCGCCTCGCTCGCCGCGCTCAACGCCATCCCGCTCGCGGCGGCGGTGTTCGGGGTGATCTGCGTGGTGCGTATCGCGCTGGGGGGCGCCTGAGATCATGGCCGATTCCGATCCCAAGGGCGCGCCGACGCCGAACAACGCCACCGCGGGCAGCACCCAGCCGGCTTACAAGATCGTCGATCACACTTATGACACCGTGGTCGTCGGCGCGGGTGGATCGGGCCTGCGCGCGACGATGGGCAGCGCCGAGGCTGGACTCAAGACCGCGTGCATCACCAAGGTGTTCCCCACCCGCAGCCACACCGTGGCGGCGCAGGGCGGGATCGCGGCCTCGCTCGGCAACAACTCGCCCGATCACTGGACCTGGCACATGTTCGATACCGTCAAGGGATCGGACTGGCTGGGCGACCAGGACGCGATCGAGTACATGGTCCGCGAGGCGCCGCAGGCGGTCTACGAGCTTGAGCACGCGGGCGTCCCGTTCTCACGCAACCCCGAAGGCACGATCTACCAGCGCCCGTTCGGCGGGCACATGCAGAACATGGGTGAGGGCCCACCGGTCCAGCGCACCGCTGCCGCGGCCGATCGCACCGGCCACGCGATGCTCCACGCGCTCTACCAGCAGAGCCTGAAGTACGCCGCCGATTTCTTCATCGAATACTTCGCGATCGACCTGATCATGGAGAACGGCAAGTGCCGCGGCGTGATCGCGATGTGCATGGACGATGGCTCGATCCACCGCTTCAAAAGCCACGCGGTGGTTCTCGCCACCGGTGGTTACGGGCGCAGCTACTACACCGCGACCAGCGCGCACACTTGCACCGGCGATGGCGGGGCGATGGCGCTGCGCGCGGGGTTGCCGTTGCAGGACATGGAGTTCGTCCAGTTCCACCCCACCGGGATTTATGGCGCGGGGGTGCTGATTACCGAGGGCGCGCGCGGCGAGGGCGGCTATCTGACCAATTCCGAGGGCGAGCGGTTCATGGAACGCTATGCCCCCAGCGCCAAGGACCTCGCCAGCCGCGACGTCGTCAGCCGCTCGATGGCGCTGGAAATCCGCGACGGCCGCGGGGTGGGGCCGGACAAGGACCACATCTTCCTCCACCTCGATCACATCGATCCCAAGGTGCTGGCCGAACGGCTGCCCGGGATCACCGAGAGCGGCAAGGTGTTCGCCAACGTCGACCTGACCCGCCAGCCGCTCCCCGTGGTCCCCACGGTCCACTACAACATGGGCGGGGTGCCGTGTAACTACCACGGCGAGGTCATGACGATCGGTTCCGACGGCAACCCCGAGACGATCGTCCCCGGGCTGTTCGCGGTGGGCGAGGCGGCGTGCGTCTCGGTTCACGGTGCCAACCGGCTTGGCTCGAACAGCCTGATCGATCTCGTCGTGTTCGGGCGCGCCACCGGGCACCGGCTGAAGGAACTGATCAAGCCGGGTACCGCGCATGACGCATTGCCCAAGGACAGCGCTGACCTTGCGCTGACCCGCCTCGACCACTTCCGCAATGCCAAGGGCGGCTCGCCCACCGCGCAAATCCGTGCCGACATGCAGCGCACGATGTCGGCCCACGCCGCGGTGTTCCGCAACGACGAGTTGATGGCCGAGGGCAAGGCCAAGCTCGCCGCGACCTACAAGCGGATGGAGGACATCCATGTCTCCGACCGCTCGCTGATCTGGAACTCGGATCTGATCGAGACGATGGAACTCGACAACCTGATCAGCCAGGCCACCGTGACGTTGCACGGCGCGCACAATCGCAAGGAAAGCCGCGGCGCTCACGCCCACGAGGATTTTCCGGATCGCGACGACGCCAACTGGATGAAGCACACCGTCGCCTGGTTCGACGGCTGGGGCGGCAAGGGCGGCGGGGTAAAGCTCGATTATCGCCCGGTGCACGAATACACGCTCACCGACGACGCGGAGTACATCAAGCCGAAGAAGCGGGTTTATTGAGGAAAGGTATTTTCCTCCAAGCGTTTCAGTTGCGACTGCCACGCTGGAAAAATGCTATTTTTGCGTCGATCTGTCGCAGCAGGCTGGCGCGCATCGCGGGGGTCAGATACGGATCGCGGGCAATCTCGGTGCGCGCCCGTTGAAAGACTTGCAGGCCGTGCGCCGCATCCTGCACGCAGAGGTGCAGCCGGTGACCGAAAGTGCCTCCACCGACGTTATCCCTGGCGAAAACCTCGTGCGGCGTCTCGCCGCGGGCGCAGTCCTGCTCCACCGCCGGCGCACCCGCCTGCCCATGAGCCGGCCCGGACAGCAAGCAGCACACGGTGAGGCACCCCGTCAGGCCAATTCGACTGCGTTTCATGAGCGCTTCCCCGTCTTGTAAAGATGGCACCGTAACGCTGTCACGGTAATGCTGAAATCACCCGAAAATCTGATTTTTCGCCATTCAGTGTTCGATTTCGGTGGAGCACGAAAGCCCAACCGGTATGTCCCTCGACTCGTTCTGCCGTCCAGATTTGCCACCTGCTGAATCTGACTAAGTACGCCCATGATTTGCACGTTTGTGGACGACATGGCTGACGATATCCGCCGCGAAGTGTTCAAGAAACTGGACGAGACGATCGCCAGCATGGAAAACGAGCTGCGCTGACCGGACGACCTCGTTCACTTCTCATTCAGCGACGAAGCGTTCTTTTTTGTCGATGAGTTGAAGGGGTGCCGAAATGCCGATCGACCGCGAACGCAGTCCCGGGATGAAACTGCTGTTCGTGGCGATCATCGCCGCGGTACTGACCATCCCGCTGCTACTGGTCTATGCGCTGGTCTACGACCGGCAGGACCAGTCGCAGACTGCTCAAGCCGCGATTGCCGCAGGGTGGGGCGGACCTCAGGTGATCGCGGGGCCGGTGATCGTGGTCCCGTTCCGCACCACCCAGACGCAGACCCAGGAGGTCAATGGCCAGAGCGTGACTCGCGCGGTGGAAGTCGAAAAGCTGCTCTACATCTCACCGGTGGAGAACCGCGTCAGCACCGCGATCGTCCCGCAGGAACGGCGCAAGTCGATCTACCGCAGCGTGCTCTACGAGGCGAAAATCGCGGGCACCGCCAGTTTCGGACTGCCTGCCGATCTCGAACGCTTCGGCGTCACCCGCGAACGCTTGCTGTGGGATCGCGCGGAGCTGCGGATGGGCGCCTCCGATGCGCGCGGACTGACCGAGGGCGGGACCCTGAACGTAAACGGCGCGCCGCTGCCGTTGCAGCCCGGCAAGGGCCCCGCAGCTTCGGGTGGACAAGGCTTCTTCGCCTTTTTGCCATGGAGTGGCGAAGGCACAATCGCGGTCGATTATGCGTTCGGCTTGCGCGGAAGCGGTTCGCTGAGCCTGGTCCCGCGCGGCGGATCCACCCGCTGGACGGTCAGATCGTCGTGGACCGCGCCCAGCTTCGGCGGCGCGTTCCTGCCGGCCAAGCCGATGATCGGCGATCAGGGATTCACCGCCAGCTACGCGATCGACAAGCTCGCGCTGGGCCAGGCGCCGGTCATGACCGAAGACCCCGGACCGCCCCAGCTCGATACCGGCAACGTCCTTCCCTATGCTTCGACCGCCGCGATGGAAGCAGCGCCCTCGGCACGCCACCCGGCTTCCGGCGGCGCATCCGAGATCATCGGCACCTCGGCCCGCGCGGTTACGGTCGGGCTGGTCGAGCCGGTCAACCTCTATTCCAAGGTCGATCGCTCGGTGAAGTACGGCTTCCTGTTCATCGGTTTCACCTTTCTCGCCTTCTTCCTGTTCGACGTGGTCGGCGGGGCACGCGTGGCGGCGGCGGAGTACCTGCTGACCGGCGCGGGTTTGGTGCTGTTCTTCGTGCTGCTGCTGGCGTTCGCCGAAATCGCCGGGTTTACCGCGGCGTATCTGCTGGCGAGCGCAGCTATCATCGGGCTGCTGACCGCCTACAGCGCGGCCGTGCTCAAGAGTTGGCAGCGCGCGCGGTTCATGGCGGCGCTGCTTGTGGGGCTCTACGCGCTGTTGTTCGTCCTGCTCAACCTCGAGGCGTGGTCGCTTCTGATCGGTGCGGTGCTGCTGTTCGTGGCGTTGGCCGGGGTGATGTACGCGACGCGCAAAGTTGATTGGAATGCGGTGGGGCGGCGGGAAGAGGTGGCCGCGACTTGAGCGCTGTGTTCATACCGCGGCGAGAAAGATCAGTTCGTTCTGGCTTTATCAAGAACGGCTGCCTCACCGTCCCAGCAGCATGTCCAACTTGCCCGTCCGATTGAGCGTCGCAAGGTCGTCTGAACCGCCGACATGTACCCCGCTGATGAAAATCTGCGGAACGGTCGTCCCGCCGCATGCGCGCGCCAGCATCTCGTCGCGCTTCGGGCCGCCCATGGTGATGTCGATTTCCTCGAATTCCACTGCTTTGCTGGCCAGCAACGCCTTGGCGCGGCTGCAAAAACCGCAGCCCCACTTGGTGTAGATTTCGACTTTGGCGGGGCTTTCGGATTCGCTCATAGGGTTGCCGTTGAACCTTTTTCACGGGGGCCAAAACGACCCTCTTGAATTTGCGCCCGGCTATCACAAATCGCCTGACGTGTCATGCGCCGCTCTGCGGGCATGGCGCGAAGAACCCCGCCGGGGCGCCGGGATTCCGGGACTTGGCGGCCAAGAATGCGACAACTGCAGCATTGCTCAACGTGAGGATATTGCAATGAACCGTTTTGATTTCACCCCCTATCGCCGCACCACCGTTGGCTTCGACCGGCTGTTCGACCTGCTCGAGCGCCAGGCCCGGATCAACGCCGGCGACAACTGGCCCCCGTTCACCATCGAGCGCCAGGGCGAGGATTCGTATCGGATCACGCTGGCCGTCGCCGGGTTCAGACCCAACGAGCTCGACATCACCGCGCAGCAGAACCTGCTGACGATCAAGGGCGAGAAGGCCGAGGCCGAGGGCCGCGACTTCGTCCACGTCGGCATTGCCAACCGCGGGTTCGAACGCCGCTTTGAACTGGCTGACTTCGTCCGTGTCGAGAAGGCCGACCTGGCCGATGGGCTGCTTATGATCGACCTCGTGCGCGAAGTGCCCGAGGCGATGAAGCCCAAGAAGATCACCGTTGGCGCGCCGCAGCTTGCGGTCGTCGAAGGTGAGACAAAGGCGGCCTGACACCGTCCTTTGGTCGGAAAAGAAGGGGCGGTGCCGGTAAGCCCGGCGCCGCCCCTTTTGTAAGTCAGCCACCCGTCTCCGGGTAGCCTCGGGTCGCACGCGTTACCTAACGCGATTCGCGTGTCATGGCTGTGACGACCGGCATATCGAAAGTGTGCGGAGGCTCACCGGCAGTCGATGGTCAGGAACCCGATCGCCAGTTGAAGCATTCGGGGGCGAGCCCTGCCGAGCCCGCCCCCACGCCTTGCGGCGCCTTGTCCAAGTTGTGACCGTCCGGGTCGCAGAAGACGAACCACCCCTTAAGACAAGCTTGTTATCAGCCCCTACCAGGCTTCCGCTACATCCATCAGCGCCCCGCGGTCGAGGATCGTGACCCTCCCCCCCTTGAGCGTGACGACCCCGCTTTCGGCCCAGGCCGAAAGCTGGCGGTTGATCTGTTCGCGCGACATGCCGGCAAAGTTACCAAGCTCGCCCTGGCTGAGCGCCAGCTTGAGATGGCCTTCATCGGGCTGGTTGTCGTTGCCCGCTATTAAAAGGCGCAGCAGGAAGCGCGCCAGCCGGGGGCCCGAGGTATATGCGCGATCGGCCTCGATCACCTGATTCGATTGGCGAAGGCGGCGCGCCATCGCCCGCAGCAGGCGCATCGCCATGCCGGGGTGGCGATCAACAATCTCATCGAACGCCGAACGGCTGAGGATCAGCACTTCTACCGGATCGATCGCGTGGACGCTGGCGGTGCGCTCGCCCATGTCGAGGAACGCGATCTCGCCCAGGACGGCACCGGGCTCAGCGTAGTCGAGCACGATCTCGCGACCGTTGGCGGCGAGCATGCTGACCCTGGCCAGCCCGGCAAGAACCATGAACAAGCTGTCGCCTTCGTCGCCCTGCGCCATGATTTCCTGATCGCGCTTGTACGAGCGATGGTGGCCGCGCAGCAGGATGTCGGAAAGTTCGTCCGGTTCGCAATTCGCGAACAGGCTGTGCGACGTCAGCAGATCGGCAAGTTGAGACGCGTGCATTGCCCCGCCACGTTCCCGGTTTGCGCCCCTATGTCAAACGACATAATAGCTATCCGTTGCGAATTGCAATCTTAGCACGAAACATTCGGTCGCGGGAACCCCACAATTGCAAACAAGAAAAGGGGGCGAGGGTTTGCTCTGTAATTGAGTTCAGACCAGGCGGGCCTGCTTGAGCGCGGCGCCGATGAACCCGGCGAAAAGGGGGTGCGGCTCGAACGGGCGGCTCTTGAGTTCGGGATGAAACTGGACCCCTACGAACCACGGATGATCGGGTCGTTCGACGATTTCGGGCAGCAATCCATCGGGCGACATTCCCGAAAACACTAGTCCGCCGCGCTCGAGCGGTTCGCGGTAGGCGGCGTTGACCTCGTAGCGGTGGCGGTGGCGTTCGGAGATGATGGTTGCGCCGTAAAGCGCAGCGGCGTGGCTGTTGTGGCTGAGCCGCGCCTCGTAGGCGCCCAGCCGCATCGTGCCGCCCATATCGCCGCCGGACGCGCGGGTCTGGAGACCTTCGGGGCTCATCCATTCGGTGATGATCCCGACCACCGGCTCGTCGGTCGCGCCGAATTCGGTCGAACTGGCATCGGCGATCCCCGCGGTGTTGCGCGCCGCTTCGATGCACGCCATCTGCATCCCCAGGCAGATACCGAAGAACGGCACGCCGCGCTCGCGGGCGAAACGGACAGAGGCGATCTTGCCTTCGGACCCGCGCTCGCCAAACCCTCCCGGCACCAGAATGCCGTGCATCGGCTCGAGCCGCGCGGCGATCTCGTCATCGTCCTTCTCGAACAGTTCGGCATCGAGCCAGCGGACGTTGACCCGCACGCGGTTGGCCATTCCGCCGTGGACCAGCGCCTCGTTGAGCGACTTGTAGGCATCGGGCAGGCCGACGTATTTGCCGACAACCCCGATCGTCACCTCGCCCTCCGGGTGCTGGTAGCGATCGACGATGTCGGCCCACCCGCTCATGTTGGGCAGCCGTGCGGTCAGCCCGAAATGACGAAGGACCTCGGCGTCGAGCCCTTCAGCGTGGTACTGGAGCGGCACCGCATAGATCGACGGCGCATCGAGCGCGGGGATCACCGCTTCCTTGCGGACGTTGCAGAACAGCGCGATCTTGGCGCGCTCTCCGTCGGGCAACGGCTTTTCGCAGCGGCACAACAAAACGTCGGGCTGGACCCCCAGGCTGGTCAGGTCGCGCACCGAGTGCTGGGTCGGCTTGGTCTTCAGCTCGCCCGCCGCGGCGATGTAGGGGACCAGTGTGACGTGAATGAAGCAGGTCTGATCGCGCCCCATTTCATTGCGCAGCTGGCGGATCGCCTCGATGAACGGCAAGCCCTCGATATCGCCGACGGTCCCGCCGATCTCGCACAGGATGAAATCGAGATCCGCGGTGTCAGCCTTGGCGAAATCCTTGATCGCATCGGTGACGTGCGGGATCACCTGGACGGTCGCGCCCAGATAGTCGCCGCGGCGCTCCTTGGCGATGATGTCGCGATAGACCCGGCCCGAAGTTATGTTGTCGCCCTGGTGCGCGGAAACACCGGTGAAGCGTTCGTAATGACCCAGGTCCAGGTCGGTCTCGGCGCCGTCGTCGGTCACATAGACCTCGCCGTGCTGGTAGGGGCTCATCGTCCCCGGATCGACGTTGAGATAAGGGTCGAACTTGCGGATGCGGACCTTGAAGCCGCGTCCCTGAAGCAGCGCCGCGAGGCTTGCTGCCATCAGACCCTTGCCCAGCGAGGAGACCACGCCGCCGGTGATGAAAATATACCGCGCCATGGGAGTTGGGCCTTAAACGTAGCCATGCCCGCGCGGCAAGGGCTGCGCGGCGCAATTCCACAGGGATGAGCCGGGACGAATGCCCCAGCAGTACTCCGCTTACTGTGCGGCGCCCGCGAGCGGGTCGTTGGCCGGAGACGTGCCTTCGCTTCCCGTGGGGGCAGCGGGAGCAGGCTGGGTCGGCGCGCCGCCGACACCGGCCAGCGGATCGGCGCCCAGCGGGGCTGCGGGCGCGCCTGCCGGAGCGCCGCGCTTGAGCGAGGTATCGACCTTGGTCCCCGAAGCCGCGCCCACCGCGACCGCGGCGAGGACGATGCTCAGCGACACGAACGCGATCGCCAGGATCGTGGTCAATCGGGTCAGAAAGTTGGCCGCGCCGCGTGCAGACATCAGCCCGCCGGGGCTTCCGCCCACGCCCAGCCCGCCGCCTTCGGAGCGCTGGATCAGGATCACGAAGACCAGCGCTGCGCCGACCAGCGCCTGGAGTACGGTCAGGAAGATGAACAGCGACATGGCAGGGTGCGGTCCTGGAGAATTCGGGGTTTCGCCGCGCATCTAGGCCCGCGGGCCTTCGCGCGCAAGGTCAGTCGACCGGCTCGCCCCCCGCGGCCGCGACGATCGGCAAAAACGCTTCGGCGGTCAGGCTTGCCCCGCCGACCAGCGCACCGCCGACGCCTTCGGCGCCGAGCAGCGCCGCGGCATTGCTGGCGTTGACCGATCCACCATAGAGGATCGCAACGTCATTGCCCGCATCGCCATAGGCTGCGACCAGCCGGTCGCGCAGCACCGCGTGCATCGCCACCACATCCTCGACCGCCGCCACCCGGCCGGTGCCGATTGCCCAGACCGGCTCATAGGCGATTGAAAGACGCTCGGGCACGCCCGCGGCCGCCGCTTCGCCCTGCGGGAGCGAGCCGTCGACCTGGCGCGCGACGATGCCCTCGGCTTGCCCCCCGTCCCGATCGGCAAGGGTTTCGCCAACGCACAGGATCACCATCAGCCCGCATTCGAGCGCGGCTTCGGCCTTGGCCTTTACCATCGCGTCGCTCTCGCCGTGCGCGGCCCGGCGTTCGGAATGGCCGACGATTACGAAGTCGGCACCGGCATCCTTGAGCTGGGCGGCGGCGATGTCGCCGGTGAACGCGCCTTTGGCTTCGGCATGGCAATCCTGTCCACCCACTCCGATCACGCTCACCGCTTCGCGCAGCGCGGCGATCAGCGTCGCCGGGGGAGCAAGGGCCACGGACACACCAGGATAACGCGCCGAGGCGCGATCGATCGAGCGCGCCTCGGATAGCAGCGAACGTGTTCCGTTCATCTTCCAGTTGCCGACGATGTACGGGCGCATGCTCATGGGGCGGAGAAACCAATGCTGGAGAGGAACGGTCGCGGGGCGCCGCTAACAAACGGGACCGCGCTTGCATAGGCGCAATCGCGGCGCGCAATTCAGGGGAACGTCTCGCCGCCGCCCCGGGCGGTTCCTTCCGCGCTTGAAGCCGCGGTGAATGCGCCTTAGAGCCGCCACGCCCCGACGCAGCCTGCCATCGCTGCCGATCCGCATCGCCCAGTTGCCGGAGATTGCCTTGCTCACGTTCTTTCGCTCGTTCTTTCAGTCGAAGATCGGCATCGGCATCACCCTTGGCTTCCTGGCGCTGATCGCGATCGCCTTTGCCGCGTCGGACATCACCGGCTCGAGTTTCTCGGGCGTCGCCGGTGGCGATCGGGCAGCGACGGTGGGGGACACCACGATCGGCACCGGCGCGTTGAGCCAGGCGGTCAGCAATGCCTTCGAAGGCGCACGGCGGGACAATCCGACGCTGACCATGCAGCGCTTCGTCGCCTCGGGCGCGATCGGCGAGGTTCTCGACGGTATGATCGATCGCACCGCGATCTACGAATTCGGCAAGACGGTGGGGATCGTCGCCAGCGATGCGCTGGTCGGCAGCGAACTCGCCAAGATTCCAGCGTTTCTCGGCCCTGACGGCAATTTCAGCGACAGCCTGTATCGCAGCGTGCTCGCGCAGCAAGGTTTGAGCGACGCGCAAGTGCGCGATGATATCGCCCAGGGCCTGGTCGCAAAGCAAGTGCTGGTCCCGGTGGCGTTCGGGGCGGTCACCTCCGCCTCGCTCGCGCGGCATTATGGCGAGCTGACGCTGGAACGGCGAAAGGGTTCGATCGCGTTTATCGAATCTGCGGCGTTTGCGCCCAAGAGCGCGCCCTCGGATGCGGTCCTTTCGCAATACTTCAAAGCCAACGCGTCGAACTACATCGTGCCCGAGAGGCGCACCATCCGCTATGCCGTATTCACCGACGAGGCGATCAAGAGCGCGCGCGCGCCGACTGACGCCGAAATCCAGAACGCCTACAACGCCAACAAGGCCGCCTATGCCGCCTCGGAAACGCGTACCGTATCCCAGGTGATCGTGCCGACCGAGGCTGCGGCCAAGGCGCTGGCCGCCGAGCTGGCGGGTGGCGCAAGCCTCGATGCCGCGGCGCGGGCCAAGGGACTTCTCCCCAGCCGGGCGGCGGTCACCCGCGCGCAGCTTTCTTCTCAGGCCTCGGCCGCGGTGGCGCAGGCCGTGTTCGTCGCGCCGAGCGGCGGGCTCGCCACGCCGGCCCGGAGCGGACTCGGCTGGCACGTCGCCAAAGTCGAGGCGGTAACCGCCAGACCGGCGCGTTCGCTCGCCGAGGTGCGAGGCGAACTGGTCGAACAGATTTCGGCCAAGCTCAAGCGCGACGCGCTGAGCGACTTTACCGCGCGGATCGAGGAAGAGCTCGATCAGGGCGGCAACCTCGGCGACGTCGCCCGCGAACTGGGCGTCACGCCCACCGTTACCGCGCCGCTGACCGCCGATGGCAAAGTCTTCGGCAAGCCCGGCGAGACCGTGCCGGCCGATCTTGCCCGCGTGCTCCAGACGGTGTTCCTGATGGATCAGGAAGGCCAGGCGCAGCTTGCCGAGATCGAACCGGGCAAGCGCTTCGTGGTGTTCGAGGCGGCCGATATCGCGCTCGCAGCGCCTCCGCCGCTGGCGCAGATCCGCAGCCTCGTGACCGCCGATTGGGCGCGCGCGCAAGGCGCCAAGGCCGCGCGCGCGGCAGCGGACAAGGCAATCGCCGCGATCGCCAAAGGAAAGCCCTTGGCCGAGGCTCTGCGCGTTGCGGGCGCGGGGGCGGCACGGACCGAGGCGATCGACGCCTCGCGCAAGGAAGTGGCGTCGCAAGGCCGGGTCATCCCTCCGGTCGCACTACTGTTCAGCATGGCGCAGAAGACGACCAAACGCCTCGAGGCGCCGCGCAACGACGGCTGGTTCGTGGTCCGCCTGGACCAGATCGTCCCGGGCCAGCTCGCCGCGAACGATCCGCTGGTCGGCCAGTTGGCGCGCCAGCTTGGCCAGCTTTCGGGCCGCGAATACGCCGATCAGTTCCGCGCCGCGCTGCGCAACGAGGTTGGGGTCGACCGCAATCCGGCGGCGCTGCGCGCAGTACGCGAGCGGCTCGTCGGCACCGGCAACTAGAGCGCTCTTGCTTGCCCCTATGCTCCGTGCTCCGTTCGTGTCGAGCGAAGTCGAGACACGCAAGGCAAACGTGTCTCGACTT
>JAUYQH010000060.1 GCA_030697365.1 Novosphingobium sp.
CCGAACCAGCTTCCCGACCGCGACGATCTGCTGACCGAGGCGGTCGAGTGGCGGGTGGGCGGCAGCCGTGCGTCGGGCTGGCTCGTCCGCCCGAAGTTCCCCGGACGGCTGCCGCTCGTTATCACTTACTACCGCTGCGCGGGCTATTTGCGTGGCGGGCTCGGCAACGAGTGGCCGCTGCGCGCGCTCGCACGAAGCGGCATCGCGGCGCTGTGCATCAACCAGCTCCCGGCATCCACTTCAAGCGGCGAGGCCCGCTATGACCTTGGGCTCGCCGCAGTGCGCGCCGCGATCGCCGAGCTCGATCGCCGCGGCGTCGCCGACCCGCGGCGGGTGGGAATGGGCGGCCTCAGTTTCGGGAGCGAAGTCGCGATGTGGACCGCGACGCATAGCCAGCTGCTGAAAGCGGTGTCGATCGCTTCGGTCCAGGCCGAACCGGCCTATTACTGGTTCAACGCGGGGATCGGCCGCGATTTCTTCCGCCAGAATCTAGAGAAGGTTTGGGGCCTCGGTCCGCCAGACACCGATCTTCCGGATTGGCGCCGCCGCTCGCCATCGCTTCAGGTCGACCGCATCCACGCTCCGGTGCTGATGCAGCTCCCCGAGCAGGAGGCGCGGCAATCGCCCGAACTGCAGGCAAGGCTGACCGCGGCGCGCAAGGGCGAACTGCATGTTTTCCCCTTCGCACCACACATCAAGGTGGAGCCGCGACAGAAGCGGGCGGTCTATCAGCGCAACCTCGACTGGTTTCGCTACTGGCTGCAGGGCCATATCGACCCCGATCCGAGCAAGGCCGATCAATATGCCCGCTGGGCGAGGCTCGCCGGCACGCGCCCGAAGCCTTCGATCGACGCGATCCAGAGTTCGATATCGGCGAGCTCGAGCAACCGGAAATAGTCATAATCGCCCGCGAGGCGCTCGCGCGCGAGATAGGCTTCGATCCGCTCGCGATCGAGCAGCCCCTCGCGGGCGAGGCGGCCTTCGAGCAGGATGGGGCGCAGTCTGGCGCGCTGCTCGATGAAGGCCTTGGCGCAAAGTGTCTCGAGCCGTCCCTTGTTGCGGCGCCAGACGACGAATTCGGGGAGGCGAGGCGCGAAGGCTTGGCGCGCGGCGGCGCGGTCGCGACCGCCGACCACCCACTGCCAGCTCGGGATCGAGAGGCAAAGCTCGACGACAGGTTGCGACAGCAGTGGAGCGACGACATCGCGGCCATGCCAGCGCCCCGGCCGGTCGAGAAAATCAAGGATGCGCTGGATCGACTGGACGTGCCGTATCTTGCCCGGGGGGATGCGCTCGCCGCCATGGTCCCAGGCGTGCGGCAAGGGGACGTCGGGCAACGCTGAACGACAGCTATAATCATCTTCGCGCGGCCAGCCGGTGGCTGGTGGCCGGCGCCAATGGCGATACACCGCGCGCGCCGCGTGCCAGATAGTGACATCGCACAGCCGAGCGCAATCGCGCAGCGCGGCAGCGGGCCGCCTGATTGGCTCGTGAATCCTGAGCGCATCGATCACCGGAAGAATCGAGTGGGTGATGGCGAAGACATTGTCGCCGCCGATCCCCGTGAAGATGCTGGCGCCGGGCAGTTGCGCCGTCGCGGTGCCGAGCGCCGCATCGATCCCGGCGAGCACGCCGTAAGTCGAAGGGCGTGGCGATAAGAACCGCGGGCCCGCGGCGAGATCGAGCTCGCTGTCGTCGTGAATATATTCGGCAAGCGCGGCGCCGCAGCGCTCGGCCACCGCGCGAGCATAGCGTCGTTCGTCACCGTCCGGGCTGGCAGTGGCAATCGTAGCGGCGGCGAAACCATGGTCCCCGGCAGCAAGCGCCGCGGCGACGATCGAACTGTCGAGGCCGCCCGAGAGCTCGAGCATGATCTGCTGGCGCTCGTTCGCCCAGGCCGAGACACATTTCCGGATGGTAATATCGAGAAGCGGAACCGCGTCACGGTCATAAATCTGCCTGCCGGCATGCGGCCATGGCGACCAGATCGACTTGACCTGCGTGACATGGCCATCGAAGGCGAGCCGCGTTCCCGGGAGCAATTCCTCTACGCCCGCGAGGCCCGTCCGCGCGGTTCGATGGTTGCTGTAGGCGAGAAGGTGGCGGAGGAAATCGACATCGACGCCAGTATCGATATCGAGCCCCCTCAGCAGTTCGAGATGCGAGAAGAGCAGCAATCCGCCACCCATGCGGCACCAATAGAGCGGCAGGCCGGTCAGCGGAGCGCGGCTGATTTCGGTCGGCTTTCCGGGTCCCGCAGAGAATGTAAGGAAACTGCCCCATTCAACGCTGAAGGACTCGCTCGAGAAATGATCGCCGAGAATGACGTTCGACGCCGGCGAGCGCGAGCGCTTCAGCCCAGCGCCGGCATAAAGAGTGAGACCGTCAAGTTTGTCGATGCGGTCAAGACCATGATCGGCCGCAGCCTGTGCCACCGCGGATTCGAGCCCCGGGGCGCCCGCTATCCCGAGGACACCGCGGTCCATCATATGGCGAGCACCGGACGATAATTATGCGCCTCCTCGGCGGTTCCCGTCAGAACGGCCGAATGCGACTGGAGCCAGCAATGGGCGGCAAAGGGATTGGTGCGCACACCGAAGATCAGGGTTGGCGCATAGCCGTTCCGAAGCGATAGCCGATAGAGCGCGAGCGCATCGACCAGACAGCGTGGCGGGACCGGAACCCACCGGCGCGCTTCGCCATAGACCGATGCCAGCGCGGCAAGCCCGATGTCGTCGGCTTCCCCTGCCCATGCCCGCTTCGCCGCGGCAAATCCGTCGAGGGTCGCAGCGAGACGTCCGGGAAGAAGTCCTTTGCGCGCCCAATAGAGCGAACGCGCCGCCGCCGCGATAAAAGTGAGGCCCGCTCGCGGGATGGCGGCCGCGGCGAGATCCGCGTCCGGCACTTCGACCTCGAGCGGGGCGATTGCGGTGGCAACTTCGCTGCGCGAAACAAGCCCGGTGTCGATCAGGCCTTCCATCGCGTCGCTGTCATTTGGCTCGCGAGCGCAGAGCCGCTCGAACGCCGCGCGCCGTTCACCGCTAAGCTGAAGATAGCGGTCGCGCCGAACGTCGAGAAAGATGAGGTCCTCACCGGCGAGACAGAAGCCAACGCCTGGTGCCAATTTCCATCCCATAGATATCCCTCCTCGATCCGGGTGCCGGCGCAAGCGCCGACACCCGAACGAACGTTCAGTCGAGGCTGATGCCGTTCTGCCGGTCCTTGCCGCCGATTTCGACGGGCGGGCCGAGGTCGCCGGCGGTTTCGGTGCTCACCGAGCCCAGTTCGACGATGTCATTGGTTTCGCGGTTCATGTCGCTACCTCCAAAAATGCCGCGGGATTGCGGCGGCATGATCTTACGCCCTTGTAAAAAATAGAATTTATGTGCTTTCCCGATCCGAAGAATATCATTCGATTGTTTGCGACCGAGGCCGGAGTTCGGCGGCGACCCGTCCGGCCCGAGCGACGCGTCTGCGGTGAAAAGCCGCGCTTTTCCTGCGAAGATCGGCCCAGCGTTCCCGCAGAAAGGCCGTCTCCATCGATGCGATTTCCTCGCTGGCGACGGGGTCGGTGCGCGCCTCCGCTGCGCGGAAAAACTCGCTTCGGTCGATCATATTGGCGATTGCGAAGCGAATCTCGCGATTGCCGTTGAGGAGAGCGACGGCTCGGTACAGCCGCGCGACTCGCGCCGGATAGTCCTCGACTTCCATTGTCGGAAGCAATGGTGGGGTCTCGGACTGTTGAAGTGCCGGATCGCGAAGTGCGAGCGCGAGGAGTGCGCCAGCCCAGTGATAAAGATCGCAAAGATCGGATTCGGCGAAGATCGGCTGGCGAAATCCCTCTTGGTGCCAGCTATCGACAATGCGCTCGCCCGACAGGCGGTGGAGCGCTTCGCGCACGGGCGTTGGACTTGCCGCGAGCCGCTTCGCAAGGTGGAACGGGTCGAGGCGCGTGCCGGGCGGATAGGCCCCGCCGACAATCCTGGCCTTCAGGTCGAGATAGACCCGTTCCATCGTCGAGCCCGCGTTCATGCCGCGAGGTCCTCGCCACCCTCTCGCTGAGCCGCAACATAGTCTGCAAGCAACGCGTCCTGATCGGGACGAAGAGCATCGATCGC
>JAUYQH010000064.1 GCA_030697365.1 Novosphingobium sp.
ATTTTACTGAGCCAATCGTGAAAGCGGGTCCGCCAGCCCAAGACAGCAACGCGGATAAGCCGACTGGTTTCGGCATCGAACACGCGATCCTGATAGGTCACCGACGATGCGAGGCAGCCCGGATGCAGCCCGGGCAGGTCGTCCATCATCTCGGCGAACAGCTTCACGAAGATCAGGAAGCTCTGCAGCGGATCGTCGGATAACGCCCGCGCGCGCTCGGTCAGTTGGTCGAGAATGGCATTGTCCCGATCGATGAAGCGCGAGACGATCGCCCTGGCGAGGTCGTTCTTGTCCTTGAAATGATAGAAGAAGCCGCTCTTTGTGATGCCGGACGCCTCGACCAGTTCCTCGATCGATGTCGCGGCAAAACCTTTATGGAGGATCGAATCCTCCGCAAAGTCCATGATCCGCTCGCGGGTGCGCGCGCCTTTGGTGGCCTCCGGGCCAAACTTTACCGCAGGTGTGGTTTTCGCGATCAGCTTCTCTGTCACGCTGGTTTCCCCCTTCCCTTGCGTCCAGAAAAGAAAACTGAAATCAAGGGCTAGCAGTAATTTCCCGGATAACCGACCGCGCCCTTGCTAGAGCGCTATATGTTACTGCCGTAAATGGATTGCCGTCTTCGAATCAGAAAGGACGGCAATGACTATCTATCACTATATCGCATTCGGGCTGTTTGCGACATTCGCCGCGACCGATATGTTTGTGTCTGCCCGGCGCTTTCCCAGCGTCAGATTGTGGCGGACACTGGGAATTGTCTCGACAATTCTCTATTTCGCGATCGCGACCTATGCGCCCTTCATGTGGGACGCGTGGCTCGGAAGCCACCAACTCGTCGATGCGAGCGGACTAAACTTCGGGATGCAGGTCGCGCTCGGCTTCCTGCTGCTCCAGCTCGGCGTTTACCTTTGGCATCGCACGATGCACCGGACCGACCTCCTGTGGCGCACAATGCACCAGATGCACCATAGCGCCGAGCGCGTCGACATCTGGGGCGCTTTCTACTTCCATCCGCTCGACATGCTCGGCTGGGCATTCCTCGGCTCGCTCTGCCTTGTGGGGGGCGTTGGCCTGACCCCCGAAGCAGCGCTGGTGGTGAGCGTTCTCGCGACCTTTTGTTCGATGTTCCAGCATTCGAACCTCGCGACCCCGCACTGGCTTGGTTATCTGGTGACGCGTCCTGAAAGCCACTCGCTCCATCACGAGCGCGATGTCCATGCCTGGAATTATGGCGACATTCCGCTTTGGGACATGGTTTTCGGGACCTTTCGGAACCCTCGCCAATGGGATGGACAGGCCGGCTTTCATGACGGCTCCACCCGGCAATGGTCGATGCTGCTCGGCCGCAAGATTTCCTGACACCATTTTTCAAAGGACAAGCATATGCAAAATCTTCTGCACCCAATCGACGAGCGCCCGTTCCTCACGGACGGAGGCCTCGAGACCACCCTCATCTTTCTTGACGGCATCGACCTGCCGCATTTCGCATCGATCGCCATGCTGCGAACGGCCGATGGCCGAGCCCACCTGAAGCGCTATTTCGAACGCTATATCGCGATCGCGCGCGACGCCGGTGCCGGCTTCATTCTGGAAGCGGCGACGTGGCGCGCCGGGCCCGACTGGGCCGAGCCGCTCGGCCTGGAACTCGCCGAACTCGACGCCCTGAACTGCGACGCCATCGCGCTGCTGCACGAGCTTCGTGCCGAACATCAGGGGGAAGCACTGCCCATCCTCATTTCGGGATGCATCGGCCCGCGCGGCGACGGCTATGTCGCCAACCGCACGATGCTGGCCGACGAGGCCGAAGCCTATCATGGGCATCAGGTCGCTGTAATCGCCGAAGCCGGCGTCGACTTGATCACGGCGCTCACGATGACGAACGTACCCGAAGCGATAGGCATCGCGAAGGCCGCCCAGCGCGCCGGTTTGCCAGTCGCCATTTCGTTCACGCTGGAAACCGATGGCCGTCTTCCGACCGGCGATGCGTTGAAGGACGCGATCGAGGCCGTCGACGCCGCCACCGCCGGGGCGCCGGCCTATTATATGATCAACTGCGCGCACCCGAGCCACTTCGAGGCGGTTTTGGCCGACGCGGGAGAATGGGTGAACCGGATCCGGGGACTGCGCGCCAATGCGTCGTGCCTCAGCCATGCCGAACTGGACGAAGCGATCGAACTTGATCCCGGCGATCCTGCCGAACTTGCGCGCAATTACGCGGAGCTGAAGGCGTTGCTGCCCGCGCTTCGCGTGTTCGGCGGCTGCTGCGGAACCGACGACCGGCATGTGGCCGCGATCGCCGACACCTGCGCGGCGCACGCCGACCGGCGCTGACACCCGAACGGCACCGGTGCGCGCATGGCCCCTCACCTGCGCTCGCTTCGGCCGCCGTCCAATGAAAGGAAATCACCATGCAAAAAGAAATCGCGTCACCGACGCCGGAAGCGTCCGCCACCTACCCCATTTCGAGTGGACAGATCGCCGTACGCTCAGGTGGCCAGATCGGTTTCGACACCTATGGCGATGGAC
>JAUYQH010000067.1 GCA_030697365.1 Novosphingobium sp.
GGTCTCGAGCTCGAACTCCATGCCCTTGGCCTCTTCGACGGTGATCACACCTTCCTTGCCGACCTTGTCCATCGCCTCGGCAATCTTCTGGCCGACGACCTCGTCGCCGTTGGCCGAAACGATCCCGACCTGGGCAATTTCATTGTTGTTGGAGACCGGCTTCGAGCGCGCCTTCAAGTCCTCGACGACCTTGGTGACGGCCAGATCGATCCCGCGCTTGAGATCCATCGGGTTCATTCCCGCAGCGACCGACTTCAGGCCCTCGCGCACGATTGCCTGGGCGAGCACGGTCGCGGTGGTCGTGCCATCCCCGGCGTGATCGTGGGTCTTGGAGGCAACCGAGCGCATCAGCTGTGCGCCCATGTTTTCGAACTTGTCGCTGAGCTCGATTTCCTTGGCGACGGTCACCCCGTCCTTGGTGATCCGCGGTGAGCCATAGCTCTTGTCGAGCAGCACATTGCGGCCTTTCGGTCCCAGCGTAACGCGGACCGCGTTGGCGAGGATGTCGACGCCGCGGGCAATGCCTTCGCGCGCTTCGGTGGAGAATCGTACGTCTTTGGCTGCCATGATGATGCCTTTGAAATTTGGGTTCAGTTGCCAATCAGACCGCGGGCGTGCGTATCGTGCGCGCGGCCCGGGGAAATCATCCGACGATCCCGAGGATGTCGGTTTCTTTCATGATGATCAGGTCCTCGCCGTCGACCTTCACTTCGGTGCCCGACCATTTGCCGAACAGGATATTGTCACCGGCCTTGACGTCGAGCGGGGTGATCGTGCCGTCGTCGGCGCGGATTCCGCTGCCCACCGAGACGACTTCGCCCTCCTGCGGTTTTTCCTGCGCCGTGTCGGGGATGATGATCCCGCCAGCGGTCTTGGCCTCAGCCTCAACCCGGCGGACCAGTACGCGATCATGAAGGGGGCGAAAGTTCATAAGAGCGGTATCCTGTCCACTGGGGGGCGACCATCTTTGTCGCAGGCACAGGCGGCACCAGTGCTGCCGTCCTAGTATTGGCACTCACGTGGGGAGAGTGCCAAGAATGGCCTATCTGCCGATTGGCAGGCCGCGTCAATCGACGTGTGAGTCAGAGTTGCGGGACGGCGGCCTTGCGACGCTTGAACGGAGTCCATTCACCCGCCAACCACGGATAGACCCAACCCATTGGCCTGTCGTTGGCCCTCGCTGTGAACCGGGGATAGTGATTGATAAAGCTTGACGTCGAGATTGCGAACCTCGATCCGCGTCGCTCAACCGCTCTCGATCCGAGTGCGGGCGCGAGCCATGATAGCAATGATCTGTTCGCCCCCATGCAAAACAAGGTCGCTTGTGCCGTCTGCGTTGTAGTTCGTTGCGTCGCAGTCCATATCGCCTCCCGTGCTAGGAGCTTAACTCACGGGACACGGGCGTTCTGACCCCCGAATGCCAAGTTCAGTCTGACCTGCTCAGTAGCGCATTCGGGTTTGGTGGTGTGGGCAACCTCCCCTGCCGATCACGCGGGCGATCGCTGTTGCCAGGCTGCGATCCACTCACCGCCTCTGCTCTTGCAGTTTCGCCAATAGCGCGACCATCCGCCAGCCACTGGCGATTGTGGCTAGTTCCGAGGCTATCGCCCGCGAAGCGTTGACCTCAGCCCTGGCGTCGAACTGAATGGCCTTGGACAAGCACTCTAGCGCAGTAAGCATTGTTGGTCATCGTCCCATGCGATCAGAAAGCCCCGCCAGGGTTGCTGGGGACTAAGCGCTGGCGGGACCCGATTGAACCGCCCCCTCGAACTCTCCACTACGACCCGAAGTCGTTCGAATTGGTGCCATCCCAGGCGGCTCCAAATCGATCTAGCACCCGCAGAAGGCCGTAGGAAATTATAACTGTCACAAAGACGCGTATTCGCCACGCATCAAGGGTGCTTACCGATAATTGCGATCCAATTGTTGCAGCATTTCAAACAAAATAAGGCGGCCCCGCCAGTTAGACGAGGCCGCCCCAAGTGGAAGAAACTTTGCATTTCTGCTCAGAATCCTTCGGGTCGCACGAGCCTGATACCACGGATTATTTAAGAGGTTGCATGGAATCTCAGGTCCCTTGGACGCTGGACTGCCGATCCTCAGTTCGCCCAGTCGGAGGCACGACTGCGGAATGGTGTTCGCCGGACGTTTTGTCCCAGCAGCTTGTCCTTGAACGCTTGCCGAAAGGTGTCGGCATCGGCCAAGGTCACAAGGACGACGTGGGTTCCGCCATCCGGTAACTCTTCGATTGCGCTGATCGCCACAGCTCGCCTGGCGCACATCGCCTCCACGTCGCGCCTCGAGACAGATACGTTGACCGCTCGCGTCGGCCGACCGGGATCCATCCAGGTCATGAGCTGCTTCCGCCACGAGCGGCCTCAGCGATCAGATCCCTGGGTATCGAATGGCGGTATCCGCCCACTGTGATGACATCAGTTGTGGTCCGCACAATGCCGAGGTCGGCACGAGGCTGTGAATATTCGGCGACAGTGCTCGCGCCTGTGCCCTTAGCCACAGGCGACTATCCCTCCGCTTGCGCCCGACCATGTAAAAGGATCGTCGCGACCGAGCGCGCGGCGCACTTGGGCGATCTGCTCGGCATAGAAGGCTGCAGACAATCCCGCCCAGCGGCGCGTCTCAGGCGATGAGCATTTGTCCCTATCGACCAACGCGCGTTGATGATGACGAAGGAGGCTGTTGAGGTCCATGACCGGCTCCAGCAGTAAGCGGGAGCGCAATAGTCTCTCAGCCGCTGGCGCTTACGGAACGCAAGCCAACGATGGGAAGGGGCATACGACAGAGAGGAACGAAAAGCGAATCTTCCTTTGTCGCGAACCCCGACCGGGCTGGCGACACTGCGCCTTTTAGCAGGTGACCAATGGGAAAGGATGCGGCGAGAACCCCAAGGTCGGCTTCGGTTTTGGAAAGCTCGCAGCGACGTCCTGCTCGCCGCCGGCCTTATGAGCATTGCGGTTGCGCGGTGGATGATCGCACTTCCTGTCGCCACCCTGTCCACATTCCGGCTCACCAGAGTCACTTTCGCGTTGACGTTCGCGCACATCCTGGGTGGGAGCGGGATAATCGTCCTTGGCGTCCTCAATCTTTATCTCTCGGCGCGCAGGGATCGATTTCCACTGCACCGACGCGTCGGTCAGGGTTATCTGCTGTTTGGAAAAGTCCCGCTCATCGAAGGGGCTAGTCAACTGCTTTCGCCAGCAAGGGCGGAGCGGAAAAATCGCCTAGCTCGCTCGCATTAGCGTCGATGTCTCTTCCATTCCGCGCATGATCAGCCTTCGTGCGGCTTCCGGCCGCGACAGCTTCCCGTTGTTCCATGCCCAAAGGTCCATCTCTGCGAGTTCGACAGCCGACATGCCTACGGCGACAGGCATAACGTGGGTTGGAAGCGATTTCGTGAACAGGAACGGCTGGGCCAGTTCAACCACGTGCCGCTTCGCTCGATGAGGGCGCCGGGTCGGAGTTCTTTGTCCGTGCTGAAATGTCAGCATCGATTACCGAGTGGGCTTTGAAGCGCAGCTCGACACGTCCTTCACCGGGTCCAGCCACGGGCTTTTCCGATAAGGGATCGCTGTCATGGGTGGGTTTGATCCAGGCGATCTGATCGCCTGACTGGTAAGATACCTGATATCCTCGATAGTCTTCATGCCAGATCATGCGCTCGCCTTCCGTCCGGGGCGCTGTGCTGATCGAGGTAATGTCGAGTTCGACCCGCCGCGGGCGCCAATTCTTAAGCGGGAGTGCTACGCCTCTCAGCCGCGGGCACGCTCGTGCGTCCGATTGCTCGCGATGCCCTAGATATGGGATTTCCGTTGAAAAGAACAAGGCTCACTGCAGCCGGAATTGCGAGTTGGCCTGCGACCGGTCGGAATTGAAACGGCTGTAGGCCACCTCGAACAATCACGATTTTCGGCTGACTTTGGGCGTTTGATCGGGTCGTCGCGCTACCGGGTCGAGGATTTGGGCATTCGGCGGTGCTTGAGGGCGGCGGCGCCAGGGCCGTGTGATGGCCTTTGGGTGAGCTTGCCGCCCCTGCGTCAGCCTGTTGCCACCGCGATCCGTTAGAGGACAACCAGGCGGCGCATGTTGTAAGCCAGGTTCTGCATCCCGATCTTCACGCCTGCGCGGACGATGCCGATGGTGCGCACGAACTTGCCGCCCATGGAGTTGTGCTGGTTGCCGAAGACATGCTCGACCCGCGCCCGCACCTTTGAGCGGGTCTTGTTGGCGGCTTCCTGACGCGCGGTGAGCGGTTTGCCCCGGCTGCCGCGCCGGTGGATGTGGCTGGTCATGCCGCGCTCGGTGAGCTTTGCCTCGGTCTCGGCGCTGCGATATGGGGCCTGCGGAATGGTAGAGAGCGCGATGCGGGATGACTCGAAGCGGCCAAGCCACGCTGACCATTCGGACTCCTCGAGTTCGAGTCTGCGTGTAAGCTCCACCGGCAATAGTATACTTGACAAAGCACGCTTGATAATCCATTACAATTCACATGGACATCACCGCGCCCCGTTACACGAACGAAACCGCCGCTCGCGAACACCTCGAAGCCCTTATGTGGCCCGATGGTCCGTTCTGCCCGCACTGTGGTTCGCTCAACGCAACTCGCCTTGCCGGAACCCATCACCGCGCCGGACTGGTCCAGTGCAACGACTGTCGCCAGCAGTTCACCGTGACCGTTGGAACCGTGTTCGAACGTTCAAAGGTGCCGCTCAATAAGTGGCTGCTGGTCAACCACCTGCTTGTGTCCAGCAAGAAGGGCATGAGCGCCCATCAGATCGCCCGCATGATCGGCGTCACCTACAAAACTGCATGGTTCATGTGCCACCGCATCCGCGAAGCCATGAAGCCTACCAACCCCGGCCCGCTCGGTGGTCCCGATAGCGTTGTCGAGGCCGATGAAACCTATGTCGGCGGCAAGGCCAAGAACCGCGCAACGCGCACCGTGAAACCGAAGAAAGCCGTTGTCGCCCTTGTCGAGCGCGACGGGCAGGTTCGCTCGTTCCATGTTGCCAACGTGACCGCGAAAACCCTTCGCCCGCTGCTGTTCACGAACGTTGATCGTTCGTCCGCGCTCATGACCGACGAAAGCCCCGTCTATACCCGCCTTGGCCGTGAGTTCAGCTATCACGGCACCGTCAACCACAGCGCCAGCCAGTACGTCACCCTTGGCGGGTTCAAGCACAGCAACACCGCCGAGAACTTCTTTTCCATCTTCAAGCGTGGCGTGATCGGAACCTATCACCACCTCTCGGAAGCCCACCTTGGCCGCTACACCGCCGAGTTCGATTTCCGCTACAACACGCGCCTGTTGAACGATCATGAGCGCGCCGACGTTTGCCTTAAGGGCATCACCGGCAAGCGTCTGACCTATCGGCGGACTGACGCAATCGCCGCCTGATTTCTACAAGCCGCCCCGCCAGATCGGGGAACCTCGCAAACGCTGGACCCGACCGTGAACAGGTGGGGAACGACGATTCGACAAAATGGCCGATTCGTGCTATACGGAAAAGGTTAGGGCCGCCCCTTGGGACGGCCCTGATTCGAGTGCGGCAATTTCCTTGGACGGGTCGCCGTACCCGAAGTGGTGGAACCTTGCGGCCCCAGCCTAGACAACCGGGGTATGCCTCAAATCCAGCCATTTCGCAAGGCCCGTCT
Source organism: Novosphingobium sp. (assembly GCA_030697365.1). Classification (GTDB taxonomy): domain Bacteria; phylum Pseudomonadota; class Alphaproteobacteria; order Sphingomonadales; family Sphingomonadaceae; genus Novosphingobium. The sequence continues at coordinate 5,671 of JAUYQH010000067.1, forward strand.
ACATGACGAAAGGCCTTCCAATGGCTCACCACTACGTATCGTGCCACACACCTGATAACCGCGATCCCGACCGACGCATCCAAGGCTTAGGCGGTTTTGGATGGTGGTTTACCATAGATCAGATCATCGAGATGATCGGCAATGGCCACACTTTTTCCGTTCTGGTCGCGGGTCGTCAAGTGGCAGTGGTGGTTAGGTCGCACGGCATTATTGGCCGTCGTTATCTGACCACCGAGGCAGATGGGTTTCCGCCGAACAACCTACTTCATCTGGCGCTGTGCCGGTAACGAGGTAACCACAGGGGGACCGAAAAACTTCGGGGTCCAGAACCCATGAAAGAGCCTGCTGAGCCGCGTAAATTTCCGTGTAGCGATTGCCGTCAGGCTGATCGCGGAGTGCGCGGCTCAGCCTTTCCAACTCGCGGGTTACGAATCCCATCGGTAACCTCCTTCGGCTTATGCGGCGTCGGCGGGGTCTTCAGCATCCGCCGCAGAACCTCGTCTTCTCTCTCTTGATCGGTGTCAGTCATGAGTTTCATCCGCAGAATGCTCGGCGACGTGGCCCGGAAGGGTCCACCACCGGAAGCCGCCGAAAGGCTCCGAGAAATATACGCCTCTATCGGGCAATTCATAGTCGGATGGGCGACGGTGGAATCTCTGTTCATCTCGGTTTTCGAGGTACTGCTCGGAACGTCCAACGAGAACGCCTCGGTCGTGTTCTATTCGATTCAAAGTAACCGGCAGAAGGGCCGTTTGCTGACCGCCTTGGCATTCGACAACATGAGCGAGGCTGAGCGCAGGGCGCTCGCGACGCTTCTGCGGCGCTTCAAGCCCATCACAAAGCTGCGCAATGAACTGGCGCACTCAAGCTACAACCAAGATGTCAAAACGGGCCTGCTGAATTTCATGACCACAGCCAACATGGATTCCTACAGCGGCGGTCGCCCCACCCAACGGATACCCATCGATAGGGCTTGGCAGAACCGGATCAGTCACATGAGCAAGCTGCTCCACGAGTTGAACCTGGACCTGTGGGATTACATCACCGCGCTGAAAGGGCTGCGGCTAATAGATCGGGAAGAAACTCGCGAAGCTCTGGAATCGAAAACGTAGCCAGTGGTGTACCGTCCGCATTGGCCCTGAGAACAGCAACCCCCGCCTCGATCATAGCGGGGGTGATCTCAACCTTGGAAAGAACGCCGGCCTGTCCTGACATAGATAAGATCGAGTCCCTGCTTTCTCAAGTATATAATTGCCGCTCCACCGCTGCCCGTGTCGAAGCCAGTGCTCCGAACAGCTCCTGCTGCCTTACTGTCGGCATCGTGGCAACAGCGCGCGAAGGCTCGGTTGGGTGGGTTTGAATGGCATGGGTTGTGGGCCGGATACGCCAGCCTTGGCTCTTACCTCAGCGGTGCGGATCAATTCGACTTGTTCATCGTAAAGCAGCTGGTTCAAAGGCACGAGCATCTCCGGGGGCTCATCAAATCCCTCAGTCGCCGTCTGCAATCTCTGCGGCGATAACTGCGCTTAGCATGGATGCTGAAATCCGACGTACCCAATCGCCGAGCGCAGCAGATGGTGCTTGAGCCCCCCGGCGCCGACACTCGCAAGCCCAGCAGTGCTGCTTTCGGGCCGGCTGAGGGAAACATCCTGATAGTTCAGCGTTTTTAGGTTAGGTCGCCCGTTGGATGGGCAAACCGAGCCAATCATGAATACAGAAGACAAGGTCAACGCGCTCGGGATACTGACGCCGAGCGATCACGCATTAAGCTCGTCGCTCAAAAGGGTCTTCGAAGTCGACGCCGTTCCGCAGTTTCGCGATCTTCTCAAGGCGCTCGACCTCGCAGACGATTGCGGTCCGTCGGCGCCCCAGCCGGATTTTCCCGTGATCACAAACGTCAACACCCTTGCAAGTCTGGATCGACCTGCCACTGCAAGGGGCGAGCCGAGAATTGCGACCCCTCGGCGCCAGAACCCCGGCCTGTAATGGGTCGGGGTTTTCTTACGTCGCAAATCGGCTGGTCCGGCTGTGGCGGAGGGCAAGGCACTACGCTAGGGACCATGTCCAACAACATCATGGCGGAGGCGTCGGTTGCTGTTCAGCCACTCGGGACGATCGCTTCGCCATCGTGTCGCCGCGGAATATACGGCTCAACTCGCTCGCCCCTCGTGGTCCAGCGCGCGGCCTCCTCGCGCAGCGCAAGGATAATGAGATCGCCCGCAACGTCGCGAAGCGGCTTACCGGCGGTGTCGATGATCACGAATGGCATGATGCTATGAGAACAGGAAGAGAACGATTCGGCAAGGGTCTGGCACCAGCGATCGATACCTCCGCGTCCTTGTGGTGACTGCGGCGAGGAACCGGACCCACGGCGCAGAGGTTCGGTCACCATGACCGAGTTGCAGACACTTCGCGCAGACAGTTTGGCGCCGGTGGCGTGCGCGCTGTCCGCCGCACCGCGGATGCGTTACTGGAAACCGGCACCGGCGCTTGACGGGCTGGTCAGCGGCTACCATCTCTACGCGGTCCATGCGGCCCCCGGCAAACTGCATCGCGACGTGTTCCAGCCAGCCTGGGCCAATCTGCGTGTCGTCCTCACCCCCGGATCCGAGTGGAGCGTCCGGGTGGGGGAAGGAGAATGGCAACGGGTCGGCGACTGCACCCTGTTCGGGCCGAGCAGCCATGTCACCTGGTCGCAGAGCAGTTCGGGGGTCGTGATCGGCGTGGGGCTGACCCCGCTGGGCTGGGCACGCCTGAGCAAGGTCAACGCGGCGCACTGGGCGAACCGTGTCGGGGATTGCGAGGGGGAGTTCGAGGGGGCGATGGCAGCGCTTCGCCCGCTGCTGTGCGCCGCGCCTGGCGATGACGCGCTTCCGCTCTTGCTCGATGCTTTCCTGATTGGCGCGATGGCCCGCCCGACCCGGCTCGATCCGGCCATTGCCCGGCTGCACGCGGCCGTGGTCGACCCTGCAAGCGTGACCGTCCGCGCCATGGCCAGCCGGGTCGGTGTCACCTCACGCTCGCTCGAACGCCTTGCCGCGCGAGCGTTCGGGTTTCCACCCAAGCTGCTGCTTCGCCGCGCCCGCTTCCTGCGCTCGCTTCACGCGATCCGGCGGGCGGAGCCACACGACCGCACCACCGCGATCGATCCCGGCTACACCGATTATTCGCACTTCGTCCGTGACGCGCACGACTTTCTCGGGATGTCGCCGGGCGCGTTCCTCAAGCTCGACATGCCGCTGTTCAAGCAGTCGGCAATGCTGCGCGAACAAGTGCTCGGTGCCCCCGCGCAGGCGCTGGGGACGCGGTAGCTTCGCGTAGCACCTGGACGTGGCCTTGATCTCATCAAGGTGTTTTACAAGCACTACATCAACGCGCCGCAGCTGCACGAAAACATTGCACTCAACTGGGGTACCGGTTCAGGGCAAGCCCCAATCGTGAAGGCCACTTGTATGGTTGTATGGCGACACATTCCGCCCAAAGATGCGATGTCACTCAGAGCCCAGGGAAGCGCGCTGGATCACGAGGCAGACATTTCGCACCCCCGGTGAGCACAACCAGCCAGACGGGGCTCAGTGGCCATCTGAGGGCAACTGAGCGCGGCTCTACACATCTGACAATCAGTTTTGGTGAATAAATCTTCCCCAGATGATTGTCAGATCTATGCGGTCTGGGCGATAAGAAACCTAATATCCGGGCTCA
>JAUYQH010000038.1 GCA_030697365.1 Novosphingobium sp.
CCGAGCGGAGCGCTGGAGCGGTAGCGGAACGGACAAGGTGAGCGTAGCGAACGAACTCCCGAGCGCGCAGCGCCGAGACCGGCCTCATGGGCTCGGTTCACCGAGAGGAGCGGTTTCCGACGAAGACGGAAATGGCCCCAGAAAAGCATAAAGATACCGCTGATGACGATCAGTATGGCGAAGACCGAACCGCACGAGTGGCGGAACCGTTCCAGACCTGGTTGCTTATGTGGCGGCCGACTCTACGCACTGATTCCGGCACCTTGGCGTCGACCAAGGCAGGAATGAACTATGGCGGTCGGGGCGAAGCACCAGGGATGCGGCCGAAGGTCGCCCGAGGAACGAGGGCGATTACCGCATCACCGCCCGAAGGGCTGCCGCGTGTAAGGTTTTGGGAGGCTAAGGCGGGACGCCAGGCCTCCCACGACGTGCGCGCCATGCGCGCCTGTTGTCGGCGTTTTCCTTCGCCCCAGGGCGAACACTTGTCCGCGCCCCCATAGGGTTCTTGGCACGCTTGATCTCGGCTACCTCGAGGCGAGTCTTGCGTGACCCCAAGTGGGTGCGTCAGTCGTCGTCTTCACTCCACTCATACAAGATTTCCAACTCGGGGTAGTCCGAGCATAGGATCTCGACGAGGTCATTGTGAGCGGTCCCTCCCTTGACGAAGAACGATACGGTGCGCTTGCCTAACCAGTGAATGCAGGAGTCGTAGTCGGGTAGCTCTCCGGCCGCGCCAGTCTGTTCTGCGAACCAGCGACCAAAGCCCTCGGCGACCTCGTCGATCCAATAGCCAGGTGGAAGCCTGTCTCGCGTTTCGCCGGCGAGCGCGCCAAGCGACCCCAGCACCTCACAGAACATCCGATCGGCGTGGTGCGCATAAATGATGACACCGTCGATGACCAGAAACTTCCGAACAGGATCACTATCCGACCACAGCGGAAGACCGCTGTTTTGCAATCCTAGCGCCATATAACCCGCGCACAAGGCACTACGGCAAGGTTCACTGCCGGCTTCAGAAGATGTCATAAATTTCTCGGTGTGGTTTCAAGAGCCCGGCCGCGGCCGGGCCATCATTTTTCAAGCAGCCAGTTGGAAGACAGGTTCATCGGCGTCGAACATCAGTGACTTGAACGTATTGGCCAGCAGCTGCCCGAACGAGACGAAAATGTCGTAGATCACCGATTGGCCAAGCCCTTCGTGCGCCAAGCCCTCCGGCAAGCTACCGATCAACTCAACCGGAATGTTCTTCGCGCGGGCATGCTCCCTCGCCGTGGGAATGCGTAGCAAGTCCGGATTTGTAGGATGTTGAATCTTCGCAGCAGTACTACGGTTTTTTTGTATTCCCTTGGTCAGGGTGCAGATCTTTTCGTCCGTAGCCGTGAACACCTGCATCGCGAAAGACTTGCCAGCCTCGGCGTCACGGACTTCTTTGTCTTTCAGGCCTTGCATCGTCTTCCAGCGCGCATCGTCTTCAGGAATATGTTCGAGAATTTCCGACAGGGTACGCTTGAGCTTAGCCGGCATGGTCAGGTTCGAAAGCGAGAACGGGAGTCCTTTGGTAACGCCGATCACAACCATTCGTTTGCGGTGCTCAAGCGCATTCCAGTCGGCACCGTCGACGACCGTCTCGTACAGGGAATATCCCATCTCAATGAGGAAGGTCCGAATGATTTCCATCGAGCTGGAATTCAGATACGAAACCACGCACTCAAGGACGATGACGAGGGGATTAAAGCGGGGGACCATCGCCATGATTGGAAGGACGAGATGGCCAACCTCGGGATGCGACTCTGGATGGACAAGCTTGCGCTTGGCGCGTCCTGCCACACTGGCGCCTGAGCAGGGAATACCGCTGGACAAAACGTCGCACTGCCCTACCTTTTTCATCACGTACTCGTCGAAGGCCAACTCTTGCATCCTGCCGTTCAGCCCGATTGTGGAAGGACGATATTCCCGCCCTACCTCCATCACATGATCGGAAAAATCCGCTCGGATTTCATTCGAAAACTTCAGCTCCGTGCTAATTCCACCTTTCGCGAAACCGGCGGCAAGAGCCTCGTCCATGACGCCAATCCCATGTGCGAGACTGCCGAACTGCAGCGGTTCCCCGGTTTCCATCAGTTGAGTAGCGCGCGCGACGCGCTCCCGGGCGCGCTGGTCACTGGCTTGTGGAAGAATGTAGATCTCATCCTCACGATAGATCACACGAACACAGTCAAGCCCTTCAAACAACGCGAGCAACTCGCCGTTGTTAATATCGATAATGGGCGTTTCCTTCTCGCTTCGCAGCTTCGACGAGACCATCCGTGGGCCGGCCAGCTGCTTGCGCAGCACAATCCCGTTCTGCTCCTTGGACACTGTGTAACGGGTGCGCGGTGTAAACCCAGCCCGCGCCAACGATTGTCCCTGCAACCAAACGCGTGGGGCTCCCTTGTTTTCGCCAATGCCGATGATGGAAACGTCCATAAATTCTCCTAAGAAAAGGTCGGGAGGAGGATCCGACCGATGTAACTATTATACCGATCTCGCTATTGACCGTCAATAGATTTGGGATCAAATTGCGCGAATTTATGTGTTGACAGCTTTTACAATTGGACCGGAGCCTAGTCCTCCCGTGAGAGGCGAGAGCGCGGAGCGGCTTTCGCGGTGTTGTTATTGACGTGAGGCCAAAGTAGCCGGGGACGGTAGCGGAGCGCGGGTTGAAGATCTAAGTTGTACCGTGTGTCCTGAGCCTCGACGTCACGGTGCCGCAATGGTCGGCGCGGTCATGGACATCCCTAACAGGCCGCATGCGGCGCGGAGCCTTGGCGAGCACCGAACGGGCGCAGGGATGCCTTGACCGATTGAGCCGGGCATTGAGGGATCCTGACGTTGATAAAGGCGCAGACACTCGGTACAACGGAGCTGGCGCGAAGCGGATTAGCACCAGGGGGTTGCGTATCCCCTCCTCGCTTTCGCGTGCGAAAGTGCTGGAATCGCACCCAGGCGAAGCCTGCTGGAGTTGTTCGCGCATGCGTAGCAATGCGCAGTGTTCCTTTTCGGCCAGCCGGGCTGGCCGCCCATTCGACTCGCTACCCGGCGGCGATTCGGCAAGAAAGCGGTACCATGTGGTCCTGAACCCTACGCGTCGATCGGAATGTTTCGAAGAAGGGAAGTTGTGATGCTGAAGTAGCCATTCTCTAGCCGGGGCGCGTGTTCGGAGATCCAATCCGCGGCCAGCTGGCCGCCCAACGCCCTCTCCACACGGTTGAGGGTCGCGCTATCGCCGGCCACGATACTGAGGTTGTGGTTGATGGCGAGGAAATTCGGCGGCAGCCGAAACGTCTTTGGCCCACGCGCGATTCGCGGCACGACAAGCGTTTCGCACGTCAAGTCCAAGTGCGAAAAGACCTCCGGCGGCACCCACCAGCATTTCTTTTGCCGGCCACGCGCTGCCATCGTAGGAAGTGTGCGCTGCAGGTGCGCCGCGATGGACGGATGGGGCGGGGTATTTGCGTCTGTCCGGATCGCGAACCTGGTGGGCGGCCCCAGCACCCCGCTGCGCAGATCGCTGGTATCCACAGCGCGTACCAGGAACTCATCGGGTATCCCGCTGGCCTTTGCCTCTGCGGCGGTGAGCTCGAATACGCCCGGCGTTCCCAGCCATGGAGCGATCCGGACTTGAGCAATTTGCTGAAGGGTTGGCAGGTGCGCATAGCGCTCGGGGGTGGAGCCTGGGAACACGGGCGCGCGCGTCAGCGGCTCTCCGCCGCTGGCCAGTACGACGGCCACCGGGTGGATACGAGGGGGAGTCCCCTTGGTGCGTTGTTTGGGGCGGTAGAACGAAGAACGAGGATCCAGGCGTGAAAGGTGTTGAATGCCCAGGCGCGTTCCGAGTTGTTCGCGTAGGGTCGCCGCGGCAACTGCGGACAGCCAGCGGTCGCTCGCGACGAAGCCAATCTTGCCTCCTGGACGCAGTGTTCGCGCCGCGCGGTCCAGAAAGCTATGCAGCATATCGCCGATCGCGTAGTCGGGGACACACTGTGCGTACAGGTCCTGCAGCAGCTTAGGCACGTTCACTTTTCGAAGATAGGGAGGGTTGCCGAGTACCAGGTCGAACGCAGCTTCAAGCGGCCCGTCT
>JAUYQH010000078.1 GCA_030697365.1 Novosphingobium sp.
GTCGATCGCGCCGACGATGCACAGCGTGCCCTGGCGATCGAGCAGCAGCAGGTAGGGGGTCAATTCGTGCGCCACCGGGATGGTGTCGAGCAGGAAGTCGAAGCTGCGCCTGGCCGCCTTCATCGCCGCCTTGTCGGTCGAGACCAGCACATGGTCCGCGCCCAGCTTCTGCGCGTCGGCACCCTTTTCGGGCGAAGTGGTGATCATCGTCACCTCGGCGCCCAGCGCCTTGGCGAACTTGACCCCCATGTGGCCCAGCCCGCCCAGCCCGATCACCCCGACTTTGCTGCCCGGCCCGACGTTCCAGTGCTTCAGCGGCGAATAGGTGGTGATTCCGGCGCACAGCAGCGGCGCGGCGCGCGCCATGTCGAGCCCGTCGGGGACGCGCAGGACGTAAGGCTCGGCGACGACGATCGCCCTGGAATAGCCGCCGTAGGTGGTTGTGCCGTCGATGCGGTCCTTGGCGTTGTAAGTCCCGGTCACGCCCTCGCGGCAGTATTGCTCCTCGTCGTCGGTGCAGGCGTCGCACTTGCGGCAGCTGTCGACGATCGTGCCGATGGCGACGCGATCGCCGGGGCGGAACCTTGTCACTCCCGCGCCGACCTCGCGCACCGTGCCGACGATCTCGTGGCCGGGCACGAACGGATACGTCGTGCGCCCCCAATCATTGCGCGCCGCGTGAAGGTCGGAATGGCAGACCCCGCAGAACGCGATGTCGATCGCCACGTCCTCGTCGCGCAGATCGCGGCGGTCGATGCTCAGAGGGGCGAGGCCCGATTCGGGGGCGGTTGCGGCCCAGGTGGGGGTAGCGGTCATTGGCGGGTACTCCTTGCGGCGCGGCGGGGGTGCGTTTAATCGACCGGTTAAGAGGAGAACGCAATGCTGATCGATTCTAATACCGCCGCGGTGGTCACCGGCGCGGCTTCGGGACTGGGCAAGGCGAGCGCCGAGGCCCTGGCCGCGGCGGGCGCCAGGGTCGCGGTGTTCGACGTCAACGCCGAGGCGGGCGAGGCGGTAGCCCGGGCGATCGGCGGGGTTTTCTGCCACGTCGATATCACCAGCGAGGAATCGGTCGTCGCCGGGTTCACCAAGGCGCGCGCCGCGCACGGGCAGGAACGGATCGCGGTCCACTGCGCGATGACCAGCCGCCGCGGCAAGACGCTGGCGTTCGACAAGGAACTGGGGCGGCTCAAGCGTCTCTCGACCGAGGATTACCAGTACGGCGTCAACGGCATCCTCGTTGCCAGCTACCGCATCGCCTCGCTCTCCGCCGAAGGGATGGCCAGCCTCGAACCGGTCAACGAAGACGGCGAGCGCGGCTGCATCACGCTGACCGCCTCAGTCGCCGCGCAGGACGCGCAGATCGGGCAGGTCACTTACGGCTCGGCCAAGGCCGGCGTGAACGGTCTGGTGCTGCCGCTGGCGCGCGACCTCATGGACCTCGGCATCCGGGTCAACTCGATCATGCCGGGCATTTTCGCCACCCCGTTGATGCTGGGCGCGAAGCAGAACGTGCTCGACAGCCTAGCGGCCAGCGTGCCGTTCCCCAAGCGGTTGGGCAAGCCCGGGGAGTTCGCGTCGCTGGTGCTCGAACTGGTCCGCAACGGCTATTTCAACGGCCAGACGCTCCGACTCGACGGCGCGATCCGGATGGCGCCGCGCTGATCGGTCAGAACTTCACCCTGACCCCCACCCGCGCGCTGATCGGTTCGCCCGGAGCGATGTTGTTGTCGGTGTGAGCGCTGGGGTAATAGTCGGTGTCGAAAAGGTTCTCGACGTTGAGCTGGAACGCGATCCGCGGGGTCACGTCCCAGAATGCCGCGGCATCGACGCGGGTGAACGCGGGCAGGACCACCGCGTTGCTGATCGTTGCGAACTGTCTAGCCTGGTGGACCACGCCCAGCCCGAAGCCGATCTCGGGTGTGACGTCGTAACGGGTCCACGCGCTGGCCTGGAACTTGGGCAGCTGCGCCAGCTTGCGCCCTGCGGGCGCGGCGGTGGTGGTCGAGCGGATTTCACCTTCCTGGGCCACGAACCCCAGGCTCGCCTGCCACTGCGGGGTGATCTGACCGGCCAGCTGGGCCTCGACGCCTTTGGTCCGGGTTGAGCCGGTCAACACCGCCAGCCCGCTGACCGGATCGTTGGCGCGGGTGTTGTCGCGGTCGAGCTGGAACAGCGCGGCGGTGAACGCGAGGTGGGGCCTGAGGTCCCACTTGATCCCCGCCTCGATATTCTCGAACCGCTCGGGCGCGAGCGTTGCCGTGGTCGCGTCGAGCACCGCGAACTGGTCGCCGGACTGGGGCAGGAAGCTCCGCGCGTAGCTGCCATAGATCGAGATGTTCTGCTGCGGCTTGACGATCGCTCCGACCCGCGGTGACCATTTTCCGTCACTCCGCCGGGCCGCGAAGCCATCGACCCGGTTCAGGGAAGCGAGGCGGAAGTCGTCGTAGCGGATGCCTGCGACCAGCTGGAGGTGTTCGCCGATCGACACCTGATCCTGGATATAGGCCGACCGCACGTCGAGCTTCGCCCGACGGTCGGTGACGAAGTTGGTCAGCGAGGTGGCAGGGACCGCAATCCGGTCCGCGAGCAAGGTGGTAAACCGCCGGCCGCCACTTGTTCCGCCCGCGAACAGCACGTTGCGGCGGCTGTTGTCGGTATCCTGGTCGGCCGCTTCGACCCCCGCCAGCAGCGTGTGCCCGATCGGTCCGGTGCTGCCCGTCCAGACCAGGTTGGCCTGGCCGATCCAGTTCTGCCGCTTGGTCCCGTCGGCATAGCCTTCGAGCTCGACCGTCGTCGCGGTCGCAGCAGCGCGCGGATAGACGTTGGCGTAGAACTTGTCGAAGTCGGAGAACTGGCCGGTCACGTTGAAGGCCAGGTTCGGGCTCACCTCGTGGTCGAGGCGGATCCGCGCGGTGTGCGCCTTGTTGGTGTTGTGGTTGAGTTCGCGCGAACCGAAGAACACCTCGTCGAAGCCGCGGATCGGGCGCCCGCCGCGAGACGGCACGCCGCGGTCGGTCACGCGCTTGTCGTCGTCATAGGTGTACTGCGCGGTGAGCCGGGTCGCCTCGCCCAGCGCAGCGGTCAGCGTCGGGCTGATCCCGAAGAAGCGGCCCTCGAAAAAGTCGCGGTGGTTGTCGAATTCCTCGTAGATCGCGTTGAGACGGGCGGCGGCGCTCTCTCCCAGCGGGAGGTTGGCGTCGGCAGCGAAGTCGAACGCCCCGAAGCTGTCGGCCGAAGCGTTGCCGATGACGAAGTGGCGCGTCGGGTCGGCGGCCTTGCTCACCCGGTTGACCACCCCGCCGCCGCCGCCCCGCCCGAAGATCATCGCGTTGGCGCCCTTGAGCACCTCGACCCGCTCGATGTTGTAGAGCGGGCGGTAGTACTGGGCATCGTCGCGCAATCCGTCGAGATAGAAGTCGGCGGTGGTCGACTGGCCGCGCAGGGTGATCTGGTCGCGGTGCCCCTCGCCGGTGCCGAGCGTGACCCCGGGGACATAGCGCAAGGCATCGCCAAGCTGCTGCGTCGCCTGGTCGTCGAGCTGCTGGCGGGTGACCACGGTGACCGACTGCGGCACGTCGATCAGCGCGGTGGGTGTCTTGGTCGCCGTAGAGCCGTCGCCGATCGCATAGCCCTGGCGCTCGCCGGTCACGACGATCGGTGCGGCGCTCTCGTCCTCGGCAGCCCAGGCGGGCGAACAAGGCACGGCGATCGCCAGACCGCCGAGAAGGGCCCGGCGAGCGGTGGTGGTACGAAGCATGAAAACCCTTCCTGCGAATGTCTCGCAATTTCTCTATTGCGAATCATTATCAGTTGCAAGTGCGGTTGCCGATTTTCTTTGAATGGTTGTCCGGCTAGGAGGCGGTCGGAGGAGAACGCGCATGAAGGCGACTATCTGGCACAACCCGGCGTGCGGCACTTCGCGCAAGACGCTGGCGATTCTGGAGGAAACTCCGGGCCTCGATGTCGAGGTGATCGAATACCTCAAGACCCCGCCCGCCGCGGCCAAGCTCGCCCAGCTCTATCGCGACGCGGGGCTGACGCCGCAGCAGGGCCTGCGGCGGCGCGGAACCGACGCCGAGGCGCGCGGCCTTCCCGAAGCCGGCGATGGCGAAGTGCTCGCGGCGATGGTCGCCGAACCGATCCTGATCGAGCGCCCGCTGGTCGAAACGGACAAAGGCGTGCGCCTGTGCCGCCCGCAGGACGTGGTTCGGGAGATTCTTTAGCCGATCAGAGGGGGCAGCGCTTGTCCCGCCAGAATCAGCGCCAGCGCGCAGCCGGTCACGGTCGCCATGCGTGCCATTTCAAAAGGCACAGGGAGCGAAGCGACAAGAGCGAGCGCGCGAGACATGTGTTCACCTTGCGCGTCCCACCCCTAACAAAGTGTAAACTCAGGTGCGCGCTTCCCACCACTCGGCGAGCGCGCCCAGGCAATCGCGCGCCAGCAACCGGCTGCGCTCGGGGCTCCAGCCCTGCGCCGCATCGGGCAGCGCGGCGTAGTCCTTGAACGGCATTTCCAGCGTCATCGCAACGCAGCCGCAATCGGGGCCGAAGCGGTTGGCGAGCTGGTTGGTCGACATCGTCAGGTTGGCCTTGCGCGGCGCGGCGATGGGATAGCCCAGCTTGGTCTGGAAATCGGGGCAGCGCCGATCGAGGATGCGCTTGTACAGTTCGTACCCCTCGCCCTGAGCCTCGGACCAGTTGGGCACGCCCTCGAACCCGGCGAGGAAAACCGCGGCGATCGCCTCGTCGCCGTGGATGTCCATAGCGAAATGAACGCCACTCTCGTCCATCGCGTCGCGGATACCCAGCACTTCGGGGCTGCGCTCGGGCGTCGGCTCATGCCATTCGCGGTTGAGATTGACCCCGACCGCGTTGGTCCGCAGGTGGCCGCGCCGCGACCCGTCGGGGTTGGCGTTGGGGACGATGTGGAAGCGGCATTTCCGGCGCAGCACTCGCGCCACCGGGTCGGCGGGATCGGTGAGCAGCTCAATCGCGCCTTCCATCCACCATTCGGCCATCGATTCGCCCGGATGCTGGCGCGCGTAGAGCCAGACCTGCTTGTCGCCTTCTCCGAGCTCGAGGCAGTCGATCGGCTGGCCGTCGAGGCTGCGCCCGAGCTGGCGGTGGGTGACGCCTTCGGCCAGCGCCGCCTCGCTCACCAGATCGTGGTGCCGCTCCATCGAATAGGGCGCGAAGTAGGCGAACCAGGCGAGGTTGGCGGTGGGGGTGTAACGGATGGTCAGCGTCCCGCCTTCGGCAGCCCTGTCCCACGTCGTTGCGGCCCGGCCCCAGAACTCGCGATCCTCCGAAACGCAGGCGCGATAATCGATCCACCCGTCGGGATAGGCGCTCTTCGCCAGCCCGGTGATCTTGAGTTCCAGCTCGCGCCCCGCCGCGCCCGAAACGCGGAAGTGAAACCACTGGAAGAACTCCGAATCGCGGTCCTTGCGGATCGCCAGCCGGGCGCTGGCGCCGTCGATGGAAAGAACTTCGATGTTGCCGCTGTCGAACGCGGCGTCGATCTGGATGGGTGGTGAAGCTAAGGTCATTTGACCTCGATAGTCTCCCCCGACTTTCCAGGAAAGCCCGCGAACAGCGCCCGGGCGAGCCGCGCTGCGGTTTCGGGCCTGTCGGCATCGCGTTGCGAGGTGCGCAGGCTCGATCGGCCCTCCCACAACGGCGCACCGCTGGCCTTGTCGCGGATCGTCACCGACAGCTCGCTCTCGACATCGCCGCCGCGCGAGCGGCCACCTGCGATCGGAAAGCCCATGCCCACGCCGACGCCCACGGAGCTTCCGCCGCGGTGCCAGCCGCCGCCCGAGCCGACCCCGACCCCGACGCTGACCGACGAGCTGCCGCCGCGGCGCTCGCTGCCGGTGATCGCATCGCGCGTCAGCCGCACTTCGGCGACCCGCGCGACGCTGGGCTGCGGCATAGAGGCGGCCAAGCCCTGGGCGGCCAGTTCGCGCGTCACCGCATCGAGCCAGGCGCGGGATTCGAGGCTGCGCGCATCGATCCCCGCGGCGGGGACGACCTCGACCCACCCGGTGCCGAGCTGGGCGAGGGTGGACGGGGTGTGGAAGCGGGTGACCTCGACCCGCTCGGCGGCAGTCGCAGGCGAAGCGAGCGCTAGCAGCGCGGTGACGGCGAACAGGTAATGCATCGGTGAAAGCCCCGTGAAGTTCGGCCAAGTGCTTAGCCACGCACGATTTAGCAGGGCTGAACGCGCGCGTTAACCATCGCCCATCGATTGCATGCTAGAGCGCACGCCATGAACAAGCTTCCCGTACTCGTGACCGGCGGGGCCGGCTATATCGGCAGCCATGCGGTGCTCGCCTTGCGCGACGCGGGCTGGCCGGTGGCGGTGATCGACGACCTTTCAACCGGGTTCCGCTGGGCCGTGCCCGAGGGCGTGGCGTTCTATCCGGGCGACATCGCCGACGAGGCGCTGCTCGCGCGGATCTTCGCCGAGCTGGGAATAGGCGCAGTGATGCACTTCGCCGGGTCGATCGTGGTGCCCGAATCGGTCTCCGATCCGCTCAAGTATTACTTCAACAACACCGTGAAGAGCCGCGCGCTGATCGCCGCGTCCGTTGCCGCGGGGGTGCCGCACCTGATCTTCAGCTCGACCGCGGCGGTCTATGGCGCGCCCGAGGCCGAGCGGGTCGCCGAGAACACGCCGACCGTGCCGATCAACCCCTACGGCCGATCCAAGCTGATGACCGAGGCGATGCTCGCCGACACCGCCGCTGCGCACGGCCTCAACTATTGTGCGCTGCGCTATTTCAACGTCGCCGGGGCCGATCCGCAGGCGCGTGCCGGGCAATCGACCGCGGGGGCAACCCACCTTCTCAAGATCGCGGTCGAGGCTGCGCTGGGCAAACGCGACTTTGTCGGTGTCTATGGCAGCGACTACGACACCGCCGACGGGACCGGGGTGCGCGATTACATCCACGTCGCCGACCTGGCCGCCGCACACGTCCTCGCGCTCGAAGCCTTGATCGCCGATCCGGCGCGCAGCCTGACGCTCAACTGCGGCTACGGACGCGGGTTCTCGGTGCTCGAGGTGCTCGACGCGGTCGATCGCGTGACCAATCTCAAGCTCGACCGGCGGATGGAACCCCGGCGCGCGGGCGATTCGGCGGCGCTCGTCTCGGACAACGCGAGAATCCTGACGACGTTGCCATGGCAGCCGCGCCATGCCGATCTCGACACCATCGTCGCGCATGCGCTGGCGTGGGAACGAAAACTCGGCGAAATCCGCCGCGGCGGTTGACTTCAGGGGAAGGCACGGTTAGCGGCCCGGCTCCGATTTACAGCGGGGATTCCCGCCGAGAGACCGTCATGAAGATTCGCAACAGCCTCAAGAGCCTCAAGGACCGCCACCGCGACAACCGCGTGATTCGTCGCCGCGGGCGGACTTATGTGATCAACAAGACCAACCGCCGCTTCAAGGCGCGCCAGGGTTGATCGCCGTCCCGGCGCAGGCCGGGACCGCTCCATGATCCAAACCGTCGTCTTCGATGTCGGCCGGGTTCTCTACCAGTGGGATCTTCGGTTCCTGTTCGGCAAGCTGATTGCCGATAAAGCGCAGCTGGAATGGTTCGTGACCACGGTGGTCACGCCGGAATGGCACTACCAGCACGCCGCCGGGCGCCCGATCGCCGAAATGGTCGCCGAACGCTCGGCAGAGTTTCCCGACCACGCTGTGCTGATCGAAGCCTACGCGGCTCGCTTCAACGAGAGCATCCCCGGCCCGGTCCCCGGCAGCCTCGAACTGGTCGAGCGCCTGCTGGAACGCGGCGTGCCGCTCCACGCGATCACCAATTTCGGCGCCGACACCTGGGCCGGTTTCCGCCCCACCGCGCCCGTATTCGACCGGTTTCGCGACATCGTCGTCTCAGGCGTGGAGAAGCTCGCCAAGCCTGACCCGGCGATCTACGCGCTGGCCGAGCGGCGGTTCGGATACCGTCCCGAAGCGATGCTGTTCGCCGACGATTCGCTGCCCAATGTGGAGGCGGCGCGGGCGCGGGGGTGGCATGCACACCATTTCAGCGACGCGGCGGGGCTGGAGGCGGAATTGCTGGAACACGATTTACTGTAAGTCACGTCGCCCCGGACTTGATCCGGGGCAAGGCTTTTCTTCGGCGAGGGCATGGCAGCCAAGCCCCGTGTCAAGCACGGGGCGACGAGTCTGTTTTGAGGAAGGGTGAAAAGGGCTCAGCGCCGTCCCAGCGCCGCTTCGCTCTCGGCCAGCAGCTTGGCGATAATCTCGGCGACCGGCTCTTCCTGCGTGACCATCCCCACCGATTGCCCGGCCATCAGGCTGCCGTGCTCGATATCGCCGTCGATCACCGCGCGGCGCAGCGCGCCGGCCCAGTAATGCTCGATCTGGAGCTGCGCCTCGCCCATCGCGATGCCGTCCTCGTCGAGCGCCCTGGCGACCTCGAGCTGTTTGGCGGTGAACAGCTCGCTGCCCTTGTTCTTGAGCGCGCGGACCGGGATCACCGGCAGCCGCGGATCGACCTGGACGCTGGCCACCGCATCGCGCGCGCTGGCGCGGAAGAACGCCTTCTTGAACGCCGGGTGGGCGATGCTCTCGCTGGCGCAGGCGAACCGCGTGCCGAGCTGGACCCCGCACGCGCCCATCTCGAGGTACCCGGCGATCGCCTCGCCCCGGCCGATCCCGCCGGCGACGAACACGAGGTGCTCATCCGCCAGCACGGGGAGGATTTCCTGCGCGAGCACGCTGGTCGAAACCGGGCCGATGTGGCCGCCCGCTTCCATCCCCTCGATCACCAGCGCGTCGGCGCCCGAACGCAGGAGTTTCTTCCCGAGCGCCAGCGTCGGCGCGAAACAAATTACCTTGGCGCCGGAAGTCTTGATTGCTTCGACGCTGCCCTTGGGCGGAATGCCCCCCGCCAGCACGACATGGCCGACCTTGTGGCGCACACAGACCTCGATCAGCTCGAACAGCTGCGGGTGCATCGTGATGAGGTTCACCCCGAACGGCTTGGCGGTCAGCGCCGCGGTCGCCGCGATCTCCGCGTCGAGCAGCTCGGGGGTCATCGCCCCGCAGGCGATCACCCCGAACCCGCCGGCCTCGCTGATCGCCGAGACGAGGTGGCGTTCGGACACCCAGCTCATCGCCCCGCACAGGATCGCGTGCTCGCTGCCGAGGAAGTCGCAGCCGCGCTGCATGAGATGAGCGGTGAGGGGATAGGTCATCGGAGGCGCGCCTAGACGCCGCGGCGCGGGCGGGCAAGGGTACTAGCGGCGGCACACCGCGCCGTTGCCGTCCGACGACAGCCGCGTCAGCGACGAATCGGTGGTGGTGTTGATCACGATCCCCTGCGAACCGCACCGCCGCAGCTGGAACCGCACCTTGCGCGCGCGGAAATCGAGCGACACCCGCCGGAACTTTTCAAGCAGATCGGTGCCGAGCAAGAGCGACGGTTCCTTGCTCAGCCCGAACACCGCGAACGGCGGCACGTCGGCGAAGGCCATCGGCACGTTGCGCAAAGTCACCGAGCCTAGGCGCAGCTCTCCGATCCGCGCGACCTGCAGCGGGATCGTCACCCCGGTTACCCCGGTGACCTCGACCGTGACGAACTTGTCGCGGTGGCCGCGGATCAGCTTGTCGCGCAGCGCCAGGTTGCCGATGGTGATCTCCGATCCGGTATCGACCACCGCCTCGACCGGCAGGTTGGCCGCGCGGACCTGGGTCAGGATCAGCTGACCGCGCCGCCGCCGCGCCACCACGATGATCTCGCCATCCATCCGCGGCGCAGGGCGGCGCGCATCCTCGACCTTGATTACGCGTTTCTCGAAATCCAGCATCAGCCGTTGTTCGGCCAGCGCGTCGATCCCGATCATCCCCTGCCCGCCGAGGTCGCGTTCCTCGAGCGCGGGAAGCTCGAGGTCGCGAATCGTGCTCGGCCCCAGCGTCAGCGCGTCCACCAGAACCCGTTCGACCCGCGCACTGGCGGTGATCCCGTTGAGGATCGCCGGGCGGCCCGCGGGCAACTGCTGCTCGCGCGCGATCCGCCAGCCCACCACCGAGCTGTCGGCGCCGCTGTCCACGATGAAGCGATAGGGTCCGCGCGCGTTGACCAGCACCTCGACCGTCATCCGGGTGCGGAGCTTGCGCGCATTGATGTCTTCGCCGCCGATGGCGAGGGCGTCGTCGATCACCGCAGGGGGTAGCCGGGGCATTTCGACCGGCGCAATCGGAACCGGCTTGCGCGGCGCGGCGGCCGCCGGTCCGGCGAGCGCGGCGAACCCGGCCGATCCCGCCACCGCCAGCGCTCCCGCGGCGAGGGCGAGCCAGTGTTCGTTGCGTGGCCGCGCCGGTGGTTTCACCCAGCCTGGTTACAGCAAAACGCGACGCTTCGATATTGGCGCCGCAGCGCACCCGCACAGGCTTGAAATGTAGGATTTCGTTTGCTTTGCACGATAGGCGATGCGCCGCGGACACGACCTTGCCCTTATCGACTCCCGTCCCGCACGGTGCGACGGCCCCTATCCCGAATTACCGCTTTTTTCGCTCAAGACACTGGTCCAAGTGGTCCATGACCGCCCGCACCGTCGATGGACTCGGTGCTCGGCGTCAGGCCGCCTCGTCCGCCGCATCCAGCCCATAGGCGGTGTGGAGCACGCGCACCGCGAGCTCGGTCTCGTCTTCGTCGATCAGCACGCTGACCTTGATCTCGCTGGTGCTGATCGCCTGGATGTTGATCGCGCGGTCCGCCAGGCTCTTGAACATCGTCGCGGCGACCCCGGCGTGGCTCTTCATGCCGACGCCCACGACGCTGATCTTGGCGACGTGGTTGTCCGAAAGCAGGCGGTAGAAGCCGATCTCGCCCTGCTTGGCCTCGAGCATCGCCAGGCTGCGCGCCAGATCGGTGCGCGGGACGGTGAAGGTCACGTCGGTCTCGCCCTTGTCCTTGGCGACGTTCTGGATGATCATATCGACGTTGATGCTGGCGGCGGCGAGCGGCCCGAAGATGTGCGCGACCGAGCCGGGCTTGTCGGGCACCCGGGTCAGCGTGATCTTGGCCTCGTTCTTGTCGTGGGCGATGCCGGTGATCAGCTGGCGTTCCATGTCGTGTCCTTCCACTTCTGCGTCGCTGACGATCATCGTTCCGGGAATGCTGTCGGCAGGCGGGGCGTCGTCGTCGATGAACGAGGACAGCACCTGCACGCGCACCCCCTCCTTCATCGCAAGCCCGACCGAGCGGGTCTGGAGCACTTTGGCCCCGACGCTCGCGAGTTCGAGCATTTCCTCGTAAGTCACGGTCTTCAGTTTGCGCGCCTTGGCGACGATCCGCGGGTCGGTGGTATAGACCCCGTCGACGTCGGTGTAGATGTCGCAGCGGTCGGCCTTGATCGCCGCGGCCACGGCCACGGCGGACGTGTCCGATCCCCCTCGGCCCAGCGTGGTCAGGCGACCCTCGTCGGAAAGGCCCTGAAAGCCGGGGATCACCGCGATTTCGCCACTGGTCATCGAAGC
>JAUYQH010000080.1 GCA_030697365.1 Novosphingobium sp.
CCAGCAGCAGCACCGCGACCAGTGCGGAGACCCCGGCGGTGGTGTGGACCACGATCCCGCCCGCAAAGTCGAGCGTGCCGAAGGTCGTCGCCAGCCAGCCGCCGCCCCATACCCAGTGCGCTACGGGCGCATAGACCACCAGCCCCCACAGCGCGCAGAACGCCACCACCCAGCCGAACCGCGCGCGATCGACCCACGCGCCGGCCATCAGCGCGGGTGTGATCGCCGCGAAAGTCAGCTGGAACAGCGCGAAGGCGCTCTCCGGAATGGCCAGACCCTCGCGCACATTGCCGAGGTCGCGCAACATCAGCGCGTCGCCGCCGCCGAGCCAGCCGTTCGAGACCGGGCCGAAAGCGAGCGTATAACCAACCACCACCCACAGCAGCGAGGCGACCGCGACAATCGCGCCGCATTGCACGAGGATCGCGAGGAAGTTCTTCGCGCGGACCAGCCCGCCGTAAAACAAGGTCAGCCCGGGCGCGGCCATCAACAACACGAACGCTGCGGAAACCAGCACCCACGCGGTATCGCCGCTGTCGGCCACATCGACGGTTCCCGCGGCCTGCGCAAAAGCCGGCACGGCGGTGAACGCGGCGAGCGCCGTCGCGGCTGTCAGGAACTTGCGCATTCGACCCTCCCGCCGACGCTGCGAAAACGCCGGTTCAATCCCGGTCCGGCCCCTATAAGAAACAACCGTGCTTCGACAAGCGGCAAGGTGACGGAATGTTGCGGATCAGTTCCACCGCTCGATCGCTGCGAGTCCCCGCGAAGGCGGGGACCTCATGTGGAGGGGCGCTACCGCCTGAGACCCCCGCCTTCGCGGGGGATCACTTGTCGTGAATTACTCTAGCTCCATCCCTCGATCACCTGGTCGGGCGGGCGGTGGCCGTCGGCCCAGAAGCGGATGTTGGCGATGATCTTTTCGCCCGCCGCCTCGCGCCCTTCAAAAGTCGCGCTGCCGAGGTGCGGCAAAAGGCTGACGTTGCTCAGCGCGAGCAGTCGCGGATCGACCGCGGGTTCGTGGGCGTAAACGTCGAGCCCCGCGCCGCCGATCCGCTCGCGCTCCAGCGCGTCGATCAGCGCGTCCTCGTCGATCAGGTCGCCGCGCGCGGTGTTCACCAGATAGACGTCGGGCTTCATCAGCCCCAATCGCCGGGCGTCGATGAGGTGGTGTGTTTCGGGGCTGGCCGGGCAGTGCAGGGTGATGACGTCAGCCTCGGCCACCAGCCGGTCGAGATCGGGTTCGTGGCGCGCGCCCAGCATCTGTTCGGCGGCTTCGGGCAGGCGGTGGCGGTTGTGATAGACCACGCTCATCCCGAAGGCGCGGGCGCGGTGGGCCACCGCCTGGCCGATCCGGCCCATTCCGACGATCCCCAGCGTCTTGCCGCCGATCCGGTGGCCCAGCAGCGTCGAGGGCGCCCAGCCCTGCCATTCGCCGCTGCGCAGGATGCGCCCGCCATCGACAAAGCGGCGCGGCACCGAAAGGATCAGCGCCATCGTCATGTCGGCGGTGTCGTTGGTGAACACCCCGGGGGTGTTGGTGACCATGATCTTGCGCAGGCGGCAGGCGTGAAGGTCGATATGGTCGGTCCCCGCGCCGAAGCTGGCGATCAGGCCCAGCTTGTCGCCCGCGGCGGCGATCAGATCGGCATCGATCCGATCGGTCACCGTGGGGACGAGTACGTCCGCCTCCTGCATGGCGGCAGCCAGCTCGTCACGCGAGAACGGGCGATCATCGGTATTGAAGCGCACCTTGAACAGCTCGCCCATCCGGGTTTCGGTTGCGGGAAGCAGGCGGCGGGTGAGGATAACCCGCGGCTGGCCCTCGACCCGGCGGGGCTCCGAACGGTCGGCGGCGGCAGCGGTGTGAGTGTTGCTCATCGCCTGCCAGCGCTAGGCGCGGCAGCCCGGCGCGGTCAAGCCGCAGACGGCTTTGCACCACGCGTGATGCGGGCTAGGAAGCGCGCGATGCGTCGCGCGGTTTGCTCCCTTCTTGCTGTTTCGATCACCTTTGCGAGCCCGGCTCGGGCGCAGGGTGACGTCGACTTGCCCTATTGGGCCTCGCTGACCGCCGATGTCGTGAATATGCGGGTCGGTCCGGCGCGCGACTACAAGATCGCCTGGGTCTACAAGCGCAAGCTGCTCCCGCTCAAGGTCATCCGCCGCCACGAGGGCTGGCGGCTGGCTGAGGATCCGGATGGGGCGCGCGGTTGGATAATGGCGCGGTTTCTCAGCCGCAAGCGGACCGCAATCGTCAAGGGTGCCACCGCGGCGATGCGCGAGCGGCCCGGCGGCGGGCCGATGATGTGGCGCGCCGAACCGGGCGTCGTGGGTCGCGTCGGAAAGTGCGAGGCGGGCTGGTGCAAATTCGAAGTCGACGGCCGCTCGGCGTGGATCGAGGCCACTGCAATCTGGGGCGAGGGCGAGCCCTAGCCCCAGACGCGCAGGTTTACATCTTGGCGTGCGGCTTGACCTGGGTGACCTTGCCGTCGGGCGCGGTCGCGCTGAAGCTGCCGTCGGCGGCGGGGGCGCTGTCGGTGTAGCAGACCTCGGGCTTGTCGCCCTCGTCGTCGAAGCAGGTCTTGCCATCCTTGACCGCCCACTTGCCCTTTTCGAGGACCTTGCCGGCTTCGTCGCGATCGACGTAGGTGCCGTCGGCCATCAGCGTGGCGACCAGCTTGGTGCCATCGGGCCCGGTCACGTCGTAGCTGCCCGGAGTCGGCCCGGCTGCCGCCGGCGTGGCGGCCGCATCCATCGGCATGGCAGCGTCGGCGGGGGCGCTCGCTTCGGGCGCGGGCGCCTCAGAGCCGCACGAGGCGAGCAGGGCCAGGCCTGCGAACATTGCAAGGTTCTTCATGAAAAGTCTCCCCTTCGGTAGCGAGGGGATAGAGGCTATCACTCCGCGGGAGCCGAGGCGACCCCCGCGGTTGATAAGTCGGACCAGTCTCGCGCCTGCACGAGACCGGGGAAGCATCCGGCTGCCTTCAGGACCGCGGCATGACCTTGGCTACCGCGCCTTCGGGATCGGTCGATTCGAAGCTGCCGTCGGCGGCGGCAGGGCCGCGGGTGTTGCAGCTCTCTGGAGCTTCGCCTTCGGGATCGAAACAGCTCTGGTTGCCTCTGGCCACCCAGGTGCCCTTGTCGATTACCTTGTCGCCCTCGGTACGCTGATAAGTGCCGTCGGCGTTGAGTGTGCCGACCCGCTTGGTGCCGTCGGCCATGGTCACGTCGTAGACACCCGGCGTCCCGCCCCCCGCGGCCGGGGTCGCGGCGGCCTCGGCCGGCATCGCCTCGGGCGCGGCGGCTTCTTGTTTTTCCGAACAGGCGGCGAGCAAGGCGATGCCTGCGATCAGGGCGAATTTCTTCATGACAAGTTCTCCCGTTCCGACCCGGAAAGGCGAGCTTATCATCCGCCGCACGGCAAAGCGAATCGCCAGTTTTTGGCGCTTTAGACCAGTTCTACCGCAATCGCCGTAGCCTCGCCGCCGCCGATGCAGAGCGATGCGACGCCGCGTTTCTTGCCCTGCGTTTTCAGCGCGTTGATCAGCGTGACGATGATCCGCGTGCCGCTCGCCCCGATCGGGTGGCCCAGCGCGGTTGCGCCGCCGTTGACGTTGATCTTGTCGTGCGGGATGCCCAGATCGTGCATCGCGAACATCGCGACGCAGGCGAACGCCTCGTTGACTTCGAACAGGTCGACCTCACCGATCGACCAGCCGGCGCGCTCGAGCAATTTGTTGATCGCGCCGACCGGGGCGGTGGTGAAATCCTTGGGCTCCTGCGCGTGCGCGGCGACCGCGACGATCCGCGCGACGGGGGTGGCGCCCAGCCTGTCGGCCTCGCTCTGGCGGGTCAGCACGATCGCGGCGGCGCCGTCGGAGATCGAGCTGCTGGTGGCGGCGGTGATCGTCCCGTCCTTGGCGAAGGCGGGCTTGAGGCCGGGGATCTTGTCGGGGCGGCCCTTGCCGGGGGCTTCGTCGGTATCGACCACGGTTTCGCCCGCGCGGCTCTTGACCGTGACCGCGACGATCTCGTCGGCAAATGCGCCGGATTCGATCGCCGCCTTGGCGCGGCGCAGCGACTCGATCGAGTAATCGTCCTGCGCTGCGCGGGTCAGCTGGTATTCGTTGGCGGTGTCCTGCGCGAACGTGCCCATCGCCCGGCCCGCTTCATAGGCGTCTTCCAGCCCGTCGAGGAACATGTGGTCATAGGCGGTGTCGTGGCCGATGCGCGCGCCCGAACGGTGCTTCTTGAGCAGGTAGGGGGCGTTGGTCATGCTCTCCATCCCGCCAGCGACGACCAGATCGACCGTCCCGCTGGCGAGCGCCTCGGCGCCCATGATCACCGTCTGCATGCCGCTGCCGCAGACTTTGTTGACGGTGGTCGCCTCGACAGACTTGGGCAGCCCGGCCTTGATCGCGGCCTGGCGCGCGGGCGCCTGGCCGAGCCCGGCGGGCAGCACGCAACCCATATAGATCCGGTCGATATCCGCGCCGTTGACCCCGGCGCGTTCGACCGCTGCGCGAACCGCGGTGGCGCCCAGGTCGGTCGCCGAGACATCGGCGAGCGCGCCCTGCATCCCGCCCATCGGGGTGCGCGCGGTGGACAGGATCACGATCGGGTCGGCGGCGGAGAACTGGGACATGGCGACAAGGCCTTTCTGGCGCTGTAACGGAATGGAGGGACGCGAGAGCGGCATATCGCTGCACTGCACAATTTGCAACGGGAGCCGACGATTCTCACCCTGCCGACCGTTTTCATTGTCGTGCCGTTGTGGCTGACCGTCCCGTTCGCGGCGATTCTCGGCGCGGTGGTCGGCAGCTTCCTCGGCGCCGCGCTGATCCGCTTGCCCAAGGGCGAGTCGGTGGTTGCCGGGCGATCGCGCTGCGATGTCTGCGGGCGGGTTCTGGGACCCGCCGAACTGGTTCCGGTCTTCTCCTACCTCGTCCTGCGCGGGCGCTGCAGAGCCTGCCAGGCCCCGATCGATCCCTGGCAGTTCGCGGCCGAAACGGGCGGGGCGCTGGCCGGTCTGGTCTGCGCGCTGGTCGCGCGCGACGCAGTGATGCTGGGCATCGGCCTCGTCCTGGGCTGGCAACTGCTGCTGCTCGGGCTGCTCGACTTGCGGCACATGTGGTTGCCCGACCGGCTAATCGGTTTGCTGGCGGCGAGCGGGATGGTTCCCGCAGGGCTGGCGGCGGCCGGCGATGCCAACCTGCTGGCGGGCCCGTTGCTCGGCGCGGCGCTGGGGTTCGTGCTCCTGTGGCTGCCCGGACGGCTCTATCGAGCGTGGCGCGGGCGTGACGGGCTGGGGGCGGGCGACCCCAAGCTGCTCGCCGCAATGGGGGTGTGGCTAGGGCCGTTGGGAGTGGTCGAGACGCTGCTTGGCGCGAGCCTGATCGGGCTGGTAGCGGCGGGTGCCCTCATGCTTTCCGGCAAGGCTGTGGGGCTGCGCAGCGCGCTACCACTGGGGAGTTGTCTGGCGCTTGCGGGGTTCGCGGTCTATCTCGCGCAAAACTGAACAGTCCAAGGGGGGAAGCCTGCATGACCGAAGCGCCACCGATGCGCGATCTGCTCGAGCGCCAGCGTGCCGCGTTCGTCGCCGCGCGGCCCGAACCGCTAAGCGTGCGGCGCGATCGGCTAAAGCGGGTCAAGGCGCTGCTGGTCGACAACGGCGATGCCCTGTGCGCGGCGATGAGCGCCGATTTCGGCAACCGCAGCCGGGAGATGAGCATGATGAGCGACGTCGTCGCAGGTGTGTCGCTCGTGAACTACTGCCTCAAGAACCTCGACAAGTGGGCGCGCCCCGAAAGGCGCCACGCCAACTTCCCGCTGGGCCTGCTCGGCGCGCGGTCGGAACTGCGCTACGAGCCCAAAGGCGTGATCGGGATCGTCAGTCCGTGGAACTTTCCCGTCGGGCTGACGGTCAACCCGCTGGCGCAAGCCTTCGCCGCGGGCAACCGCGCGATGATCAAGCCGAGCGAATTCACCGAGCGCACATCGCAGACGATGGCCGAGCTGTTCGCCCGCGCCTTCGCGCCCGAGGAAGTCGCGTTCGTGCTCGGCGGGCCCGAGGTAGGGCAGGACTTCTGCGCGCTGCCGTTCGATCACCTGCTGTTCACCGGAGCGACCTCGATCGGTCGCCACGTTCTGCACGCTGCCGCCGACAATCTCGTTCCGGTGACGCTCGAACTGGGCGGCAAATCGCCCGCAATCCTGGGGCGCAGCGCCGACATCGAGCGCGCCGCAGGCCGGATCGCGCTGGGCAAGATGATGAACGCCGGGCAGATCTGCCTCGCGCCCGACTACCTGATGGTGCCCGAGGAGTTGGAGACTCGGACCATTGCCGCGCTCAAGAATCAGGTCGGCGCGATGTACCCGACGTTGCTCGCCAACGACGATTACGCTGCGGTCATCAACGCCCGCCATCGCGAGCGGCTCCAGGGGCTGGTCGCGGACGCGGTGGCCAAGGGCGCCGAGGCGATCGAGGTCAACCCGGGGCAAGAGGACTTTGCCGCGGGCAACGTCAACAAGCTGCCGCTGACGCTCCTGCGCAACGTCGATGACGGGATGAAGGTGATGCAGGACGAGATTTTCGGGCCGGTGCTGCCGGTCAAGACCTACAAGGCGGTCGACGAGGCGATCGACTACGTCAACGCGCACGATCATCCGCTGGGGCTCTATTATTTTGGCGAAGACGGCGACGAGCGTGAGCGGGTGCTGACCCGCACCACGTCGGGCGGGGTCACGGTCAACGACGTGATGTTCCATGTTTCGATGGACGATCTGCCGTTCGGCGGGGTCGGACCTTCGGGGATGGGCAGCTACCATGGGCCCGAGGGGTTCAAGACCTTCAGCCACGCCCGTGCGGTCTATCGCCAGCCGCGGCTCGACGTGACCAAACTGGCCGGAATCCGGCCGCCCTATGGCGCCGCGATACGGCGGACGATCGCGCAGGGGTTGAAGTAACGCGCCACCCCCTTGCGCCATCCGGGTGCCCGCACTAGGGCGCTCGCAACCGCAAAAACCATCGAGTCAGGCATTTGGTCGACCTGTCGCAGTACCTTCCGATCCTGATCTTCCTCGGCATCGCGCTGGCGCTGTCGAGCCTGTTCGTATTCCTGCCGATGGGGGTCTCGCGGCTGACGGGCACGTACAATCCGAGCGCGGACAAACTGTCCGAATACGAGTGCGGGTTTCCCGCTTTCGAAGACCCGCGCAGCCAGTTCGACGTGCGGTTCTACCTCGTCGCGATCCTCTTTATCGTGTTCGATCTGGAAGCCGCATTCCTGTTTCCGTGGGCGGTCAGCCTCGATGTCACCGGCTGGCCGGGCTGGATCACGATGATGGTGTTCCTGTTCGAGCTGATCGTCGGCTTCGCCTATGCGTGGAAGAAGGGAGCACTAGATTGGGAGTAGAAGCCCCTCCTGCGCTGGTGAACCCCGACGGCACCGCGCTGCGCGCGCCAAACCCGGCGTTCGTCGTCGATGTGAATGCCGAAGTGGCTGACAAGGGCTTCCTCGTCACCTCGACCGAGGAACTTTTCCAATGGGCGCGCACCGGATCGCTGTGGTGGATGACGTTCGGCCTCGCCTGCTGCGCGGTCGAGATGATCCACGTCAACATGCCGCGCTACGACATGGAGCGCTTTGGCGTCGCCCCGCGCGCCAGCCCGCGCCAGTCGGACGTGATGATCGTCGCGGGCACATTGTGCAACAAGATGGCCCCTGCGCTGCGCAAGGTCTACGACCAGATGTCGGACCCCAAGTATGTGATCAGCATGGGCAGCTGCGCCAACGGCGGCGGCTATTACCACTACTCGTACAGCGTGGTGCGCGGCTGCGACCGGATCGTTCCGGTCGACATCTACGTCCCCGGCTGCCCGCCGACCGCTGAGGCGCTGCTCTATGGCGTGATGCAGCTCCAGCGGAAGATCCGCCGCGTGGGCACGATCGAACGCTAAGACGATGACCGTCCTCCATTCCTCACCCCGCATCACCTCGAACGAGGGAGTAAAGGCCGCGCTCTCCGCCGCGCTCGGCTCGATGCTGGTCGAGGCGCGAGAGGAGTATGGCGAAATCCTGCTCACCGTCGCGCGCGATTCGATCGAGGACGCGCTGCGCCTGTTGCGCGACGAGCACGAATACCAGCAGCTGATGGAGATCGCCGGGGCCGATTACCCCAACCGGGCCGAGCGGTTCGATGTGGTTTACATGCTGCTGAGCCTGACCAGAAACCACCGGATCATGGTCAAGCTCACCACCGACGAGGCGACCCCGGTCCCGACCGTGACCACGCTGTGGCCGGTGGCCGGGTGGCTCGAGCGCGAGGTGTTCGACATGTACGGGGTGCTGTTCGCAGGCAACCCGGACTTGCGCCGCATCCTCACCGACTACGGCTTCCAGGGCCACCCGCAGCGCAAGGACTTCCCGCTGACCGGCTATGTCGAGCTGCGCTATTCGGAGGAAGACAAGCGCGTGGTCTACGAGCCGGTCGAGCTGGCGCAGGATTTGCGCACGTTCGATTTCATGAGCCCGTGGGAAGGCGCCGACTATATCCTGCCCGGCGACGAAAAGGCCGACATTACCCATCCGGGACCCGCGCCCGTCGCCACGACCGCGCAGACCAAGGGTCCGCCCACGGTCGACAAGCCCAAGGTGACCGAAACGCCCGCCGACACCGGAGCGGGCGAACCGGCGAATACGGTCGCTGCCAAGAAGGCTCCGGTGCGCAAGACGAAGGCAAAGGCCCCCGACGCTCCCGCCCCCACCGAAAACCGCCCGGCGCGCAAACCCCGCGCGAAGAAGGGTGATCCGAAATGAGCGCCCTCGTCACCGACCACGCGCCCACCACCGGCGACGAGGTCATCACCAACTACACGATCAACTTCGGCCCGCAGCACCCCGCGGCGCACGGCGTGCTGCGCATGGTGATGGAACTCGACGGCGAAATCATCCAGCGGATCGATCCGCACATCGGGCTGCTCCATCGCGGCACCGAGAAGCTGATCGAGCACAAGACCTACCTCCAGGCGCTGCCCTATTTCGACCGGCTGGACTACTGCTCGCCGCTGGGGATGGAGCACTCTTACGTCCTTGCGATCGAGAAGCTGCTCAATCTCGAAGTGCCGATCCGCGGGCAGTATTTGCGCGTGCTGTTCGCCGAGCTGACCCGCATCTGCAACCACATGCTCAATCTGGGCAGCCACGTGATGGATGTCGGTGCGATGACGCCCAACTTGTGGATGTTCGAAATCCGCGAGGACTGCCTCAACTTCTTCGAGCGGGCCTCGGGCGCGCGGATGCACATGGCGTGGTACCGCCCCGGTGGGGTCCACCAGGACGTCCCGCTCAAGCTGCTGACCGACATCGCCGACTGGCTCGACACCCGGCTGCCGCGTCTGTTCGAGGACGCGATGAGCCTGGTGATCGACAACCGCATCTTCAAGCAGCGCAACGTCGATATCGCCACGGTGAGCAAGGACGACGCGGTGCGCTGGGGCTTTTCCGGGCCGATGATCCGTGGCAGCGGGATCGCGTGGGACTTGCGCAAGAGCCAGCCCTACGACGTCTACGACCGGATGGACTTCGAAATCCCGGTCGGCACGCGCGGCGACTGCTACGACCGGTTCATGGTCCGGGTCGAGGAAGTCCGCCAGTCGGCGAAGATCATGAAGCAGTGCCTGCGCGACATGCCCGAGGGCCCGATCGCCAGCGACGACCGCAAGATCGTCCCGCCCAAGCGCGCCGAGATGAAGCAGTCGATGGAAGCGCTGATCCACCACTTCAAGCTCTACACCGAGGGCTTCCACGTCCCCGCGGGCGAAGTCTACGTCGCCACCGAGAGCCCCAAGGGCGAGTTCGGGGTCTATCTGGTTTCGGACGGATCGAACAAACCCTACCGCTGCAAGATCCGCCCGACCGCGTTCAGCCACCTCCAGGCGATGGACTTCATGAGCCGCGGCCACATGCTGCCCGATGCCACCGCTATTCTGGGCGCGCTCGACATCGTGTTCGGAGAGTGTGACCGCTAATGGCTGACCGCGCCCCCGCTCCCGATACCCCCGAACTGCGCGCGCGCTGGGGCGATTTTGCGTGGACCGAGGCCAACGCCGCCGAGGTGCCGAAGATCGTCGCGCGCTATCCGCCGGGGCGGCAGCGGTCGGCGGTGATGCCGCTGCTCGATCTCGCCCAGCGCCAGGTCGGGGCGGAGACGAACACGCAAGGCTGGCTGCCGATTCCGGTGATCGAATTCGTCGCGCGCGAGCTCGGCATGCCCGCGATCCGCGTGCTCGAGGTCGCCAGCTTCTACACGATGTACAACCTCTCCCCCGTCGGCCGCTTCCACGTCCAGGTTTGCGGGACCACGCCGTGCATGTTGCGCGGCTCGGACGACATCCTCGCCGCGTGCACGAAGCGCGGGATGAGCAAGGGCCACATCAGCGACGACGGGCTGTGGTCGCTGACCGAAGTCGAATGCATGGGCAACTGCGCCTCCGCACCGATGGTCCAGATCAACGACGACAACTACGAGGACCTGACGGCGGAAACCTTCGACAAGATCCTCGACGGGCTGGCGGTGGGCGGACGGCCCAAGCCGGGCACGCAGGCGCCGGGGCGGCACACCGTCGAGCCGCTCGGCGGGCCGACCACGTTGCGCGAGATGGTGAGCGCGAACCACGACTATCGGGGGGAGTGGTGATGGCTTCGCTCAATCCTCCCCGGAACGGGGAGGTGGCAGTCCGCAGGACTGACGGAGGGGTCGGGACCTCTCCGCGAACACTGCGTATCTCGGATGGCTTTCGACCCCTCCGCCCCTGCGGGGCACCTCCCCGTTCCGGGGAGGACTTGGCATGAGCCTCGCCGGAGTTTCTCAGTTGGACGCTCGCGATGCTCGCTGACAAGGACCGCATCTTCACCAACCTCTACGGCTACCAGCCGTGGGGCTTGAAGG
The DNA here is from genome assembly GCA_030697365.1 of Novosphingobium sp. Taxonomy (GTDB): domain Bacteria; phylum Pseudomonadota; class Alphaproteobacteria; order Sphingomonadales; family Sphingomonadaceae; genus Novosphingobium. The sequence goes on from JAUYQH010000080.1 coordinate 10,951, forward strand.
CGGCGCAGGCGCGCGGCGATTGGGACGATACCAAAGCCCTGCTCGCCCGCGGGCAGGACAACATCATCCAGGAAATCAAGGATTCGGGCCTGCGCGGGCGCGGCGGGGCGGGGTTTCCCACGGGGATGAAGTGGTCGTTCATGCCCAAGGAGCCCAAGGACGGCCGCCCCAGCTTCCTTGTCATCAACGCCGACGAATCCGAGCCGGGGAGCTGCAAGGATCGCGAAATCCTCCGCCACGATCCGCACAAATTGATCGAGGGCGCGCTTGTCGCCGGGTTCGCGATGCGCGCGCGCGCCGCCTACATCTACATCCGCGGCGAATATATCCGCGAGGCCGAGACGATGTTCGCGGCGGTCGCCGAAGCCTATGATGCCGGGCTCATCGGTAAGAACGCCTGCGGATCGGGCTACGATTTCGACGTCTTCGTGCACCGCGGCGCGGGCGCCTACATCTGCGGCGAAGAGACCGCGATGATCGAAAGCCTCGAGGGCAAGAAGGGCCAGCCGCGGCTCAAGCCGCCGTTCCCCGCTGGCGCGGGGCTGTATGGCTGCCCGACCACGGTCAACAACGTCGAGAGCATCGCGGTCGCCCCCACCATCCTGCGCCGCGGTGCCGAATGGTTCGCCGCGATCGGGCGCAAGGGCAACGAAGGCACCAAGCTGTTCCAGATCAGCGGCCACGTCGAAAAGCCCTGCGTGGTCGAGGACGCGATGAGCGTGACCTTCCGCGAGCTGATCGAAAAGCATTGCGGCGGCATTCGCGGCGGATGGGACAACCTGCTCGCGGTGATCCCCGGCGGCTCGTCCGTCCCGCTCGTCCCCGCGGCCGAGATCATCGACTGCCCGATGGACTTCGATGGGCTGAAGGCGGTCGGCAGCGGCCTCGGCACCGCGGCGATCATCGTCATGGACAAGTCGACCGACATCGTCCGCGCAATCAGCCGCATTTCGTACTTCTACAAGCACGAGTCTTGCGGCCAGTGCACCCCCTGCCGCGAGGGCACCGGCTGGATGTGGCGCGTGATGGAGCGCCTGCGCACCGGCGACGCCGACGTGTCGGAAATCGACATGCTCTACGAAGTCACCAAGCAGGTCGAAGGCCACACCATCTGCGCGCTCGGCGATGCGGCGGCGTGGCCGATCCAGGGGCTAATCAAGCACTTCCGGCCGGAAATCGAGCGTCGGATCGCCGAAAACGTGCGGGAGGCGGCGGAATAATGCCTAAAGTCACCGTAGACGGCATCGAAATCGACGTCCCCACTGGCGCCACCGTACTCCAGGCGTGCGAGCTGGCGGGGAAGGAGATTCCGCGGTTCTGCTATCACGAGCGGCTGAGCATCGCGGGCAACTGCCGGATGTGCCTGGTCGAAGTGAAGCCCGGTCCGCCGAAACCGCAGGCGAGTTGCGCGCTGCCCGCCGCCGAGGGGCAGGCGATCTTCACCGCCACCCCGATGGTCCAGAAGGCGCGCGAGGGGGTGATGGAGTTCCTCCTGATCAACCATCCGCTCGATTGCCCGATCTGCGACCAGGGCGGCGAGTGCGATCTGCAGGACCAGGCGATGGCCTATGGCCGCGGCGCGTCGCGCTATGACGAGAACAAGCGCGCGGTGACCGAGAAGTACATGGGTCCGCTGATCAAGACCGCGATGACCCGCTGCATTCACTGCACCCGCTGCGTCCGCTTCAGCGAGGAGATCGCCGGGGTCGACGAGATCGGCGCGCTCTATCGCGGCGAAGCGATGCAGATCACCAGCTACCTCGAGAAGGCGGTGCAGCATGAATTGTCGGCCAACGTGGTCGACCTGTGCCCGGTCGGCGCGCTGACGAGCAAGCCCTACGCGTTCGAGGCGCGGCCGTGGGAGCTCAAGAAGACGCTGTCGATCGACGTTTCGGACGCGGTCGGCAGCAACATCCGCATCGACAGCCGCGGGCGCGAAGTGCTGCGCGCGCTGCCGCGGATCAACGACGACGTCAACGAGGAGTGGTTGTCGGATAAGGGCCGCCACTGCGTCGACGGGCTGACCCGGCGGCGGCTCGACCGGCCGTGGATTCGCCAGAAGGGCAAGCTGGTCGAGGCGACCTGGGACGAGGCTTTCGGGGTTATCGCGAAAGCCAAGCCGGGCGCGAGCATCGCGGCGGTGGCGGGCGATCTGGTCGATTGCGAGACGCTGTTCGCGGCCAAGAAGCTGGTTGGCGCGCTCGGTTCCACGCTGCTTGAGGGTCGTCAGACCGGGCTCGATTACGACGCCACCAACCTCGCTGCGGTGAACTTCAACTCGACCTTCGCCGGGATCGAGACCGCCGACGCGATCCTGATCGTGGGCAGCATGGTCCGCTGGGAAGCCCCGCTGATCAACGTCCGGCTGCGCAAGGCGGCCAAGCGCGGGGCCAAGGTGTTCGTGGTCGGCCCGCACTGGGAGACGACGTTTGCGGCAGAATTCCTCGGCGACGATGTCGGGGTACTGGGCGATCTGCCCGAGCATGTGAGCGAAGCCATGGCGAGCGCGCGCCGTCCCGCGGTGATCCTCGGGGGCGGCGGGCTGGCCAAGGGCGCGCTGGCGCCGCTGCTCGCGCTGGCCTCCGAGTGGAACCTAGTCCGCGAGCTCGAGGACGGGGCGAAGTGGAACGGCTTCAACGTGCTCCACATGGCCGCGAGCCGGATGGGCGGGCTGATGCTCGGCTATGCCAAGAAGGGCGGGATCGCAGACATCGCCAAGGCATCGCCCAAGGTGGTGCTGGCGCTGGGCGCGGACGAGGTCGACTGGTCGGCGTTCGGATCGAGCCTGAAAGTCTACATCGGCCACCACGGCGACAAGGGCGCGCACGCGGCGGATGTCATCCTGCCCGGCGCGGCATGGACCGAGAAGGCGGGGACGTTCGTCAACACCGAGGGCCGCGTGCAGTTCGCCGAAAAGGCCGTGTTCGCGCCGGGCGACGCGCGCGAGGACTGGACGATTTTGCGCGCGCTCGCCGATGCGCTGGGGGTTTCGGTAGGTTTCGATACGTTCGAGGCACTGCGCGCGGCGATGGTCGCCGAGGTTCCGGCGCTGGGCCGCGAGGGGCTGGCCAACTACGGCGCGCTCCCCAAACCAAAGAAGGCCGCCAAGGCGAAAGCCGCGCAAATCGGCTATCCGATCAAGGACTTCTACCTGACCAACGCGATCTGCCGCGCCAGCCCGACGATGCAGCGCTGCTCGGCCGAACTGCTCCACGGCGAAGATCTGGCGGAGGCGGCGGAATGACCGCGACGCAGCAAATCCTCCCCGGAACGGGGAGGTGGCAGTCCGCAGGACTGACGGAGGGGTCGAGACTTCGCCTCACAAACCTGCGCGCGCGGAGAGGTTCCGACCCCTCCGCCCCTGCGGGGCACCTCCCCGTTCCGGGGAGGATTTCATGACCGCCAGATTCCAAGACTGGTTCGGTTGGTCCTACGAGGTGGCTTGGGGATGGGCGACGTTCCTCGGCATCCTCCTCATCGCGCTGCCGCTGATGCTCGCGGTGGCGATGATCATTTATGCCGACCGCAAGATCTGGGCGGCGATGGCGCTGCGGCGGGGGCCCAACGTGGTCGGGCCGTTCGGGCTGCTCCAGTCGTTCGCCGACGGGCTCAAGGTGTTCCTGCAGGAAACCATCGTCCCCAGCGCGGCGAACAAGGGCATCTTCATCATGGCGCCGATCGTGACGTTCACCGTCGCGCTGCTCGCGTGGGCGGTGATCCCGTTCAATTCGGGCGCGGTGCTGGCGGATATCAACGTCGGGCTGCTCTATGTCCTCGCGATCAGCTCGCTGGGGGTCTACGGGACGGTGATGGCCGGGTGGGCCAGCAACTCGAAATACCCGTTCTTCAGCGCGATGCGCGCTTCGGCGCAGATGATTTCTTACGAAGTTTCGATCGGCTTCATCCTGATCTGCGTGGTGCTGTGGGCGGGGACATTCAACCTCAACGACATCGTTAAGGACCAGCAGTCGCACGTCTGGATCTTCAACGGCTATGTCTTCAACCCGCTGCTGTTCCCGATGTGGGTGATGTTTCTCATTTCGGGCATGGCCGAAACGGGCCGCGCGCCGTTCGATCTGACCGAGGCCGAGAGCGAGCTCGTGGCCGGTTACCAGACCGAATACTCGAGCATGAGCTTCGCGCTCTACTGGCTCGGCGAATACGCCAACGTCCTGCTGATGTGCGCGCTCAACGCCACACTGTTCTTCGGCGGCTGGCTGCCCCCGGTGGACTGGGCGCCGCTCTATTGGATCCCCGGCTGGATCTGGCTTTTCGCCAAGATCGGGTTCTTCTTCTTCATCTTCAGCTGGGTCAAGGCGACCGTCCCGCGCTATCGCTACGACCAGCTGATGCGGCTGGGGTGGAAGGTGTTCCTGCCGGTTTCGCTGGGTTTCGTGGTGCTGGTGAGCGGGTATTTGATGGTCACGAGGTACGGGGCGTGAGTTTCGTGCTTGCCCTCCTTGCAATGCAGTCTGCGTCCGTCCCTCAACTGGCGGCTGCCGGTGGTGCGGAACCCGAAATCTACCTTTGCACGCTCGTGAACGAACGGCGAGGCATTGAGGAATACGTTCTCACCCTGCTAGCTGGCCGCGGATACATGGTCGGGAAGAAACCGGGCCAGACTTTCCAAATGAAGGCTCCGGTCGCCATCGAGACGTTGCAGGGCTTCTCTCGAGGACAGGGCATAGTTCGCAGGATGAATTTGAAAGAGGGCGATTTCAGCGTTTATGTCCGCCAGCTTTTCCAATCCGATGTCTTGTTCAGCACCGTAGTGACGGTTGGAACCTCGAAGCGCGCCAATCTCGACATTACCCAGGAAAGTCTCAACGGCTTTTGCCTTCCACATGTGGCAAAACCGACGGAAACAACGAAATGACCCTCTTCCACCTCATCAAATCCTTCACCCTGTGGGAATTTCTCAAGGCGCACTGGTTGACGCTCCAGTACTTCTTCAAGCCCAAGGCGACGATCAACTATCCGTTCGAGAAAAACCCGCTGTCCCCGCGGTTCCGCGGCGAGCATGCGTTGCGGCGCTATGCCAACGGCGAGGAGCGCTGCATCGCGTGCAAATTGTGCGAGGCGGTGTGTCCGGCGCAGGCGATCACCATCGAGGCCGAGCCGCGCGACGACGGCAGCCGCCGCACCACCCGCTACGACATCGACATGACCAAGTGCATCTTCTGCGGGTTCTGCCAGGAGGCCTGCCCGGTCGATGCGATCGTCGAGGGGCCGAACTTCGAATACGCCACCGAAACGCGCGAGGAACTGCTCTACGACAAGGCCAAGCTGCTCGCCAACGGGGACAAGTGGGAGCGTGCTCTGGCCGCGAACCTTGCCGCCGATGCGCCGTATCGCTAGGGGCCGCGCGATGCTTGGGGCAGCCTCACTTCACACGACACAGTTGTCCGTCGCCCCTGCGAAGGCAGGGGCCCAACCGACGTCACCGCCTTGCACGATGAGTGCGATGGACCCCTGCCTTCGCAGGGGTGACGGTGGTATTTTGGATGCGGGTACAGTTCTTTGATCCAAACCCTCGCCTTCTACCTGTTCGCCGTGCTGCTGATCGCATCGGCGGTGTTCGTGATCCTGTCGCGCAACCCGGTGCATTCGGTGCTGTGGCTGATCGTGGCGTTCTTCAACGCCGCGGGGCTGATGGTGCTGGTCGGGGCCGAGTTCATCGCGATGCTGCTGGTGATCGTCTACGTCGGCGCGGTCGCGGTGCTGTTCCTGTTCGTGGTGATGATGCTCGACATCGATTTTGCCGAACTGCGTGCCGGGTTCATCAAGAACTTCCCGCTGGGGATCGCGATTGCGCTGGTCCTGCTGGCCGAACTGGTGCTGGGGCTGGGGGCGTACCAGGCCGGAGCCTTGCAGCTGGGCGCCGCCGATGGCGCTTCAGCCGCTGCGCTGGGTGTCAGCAACACCGCGGCGATCGGCGCGCTGCTCTACACCCGCTATCTGTTCCTGTTCGAGGCCGCGGGGATGCTCCTGCTGGTTGCGATGATCGGGGCGATCGTCCTCACCCACCGCCAGCGCGGCGACTCGCGCGGGCAGAACGTCTCGCGCCAGAACCAGCGCCGACCCGGCGACGCCACCCGCAACGAGCGGCCCGAAGTGGGCAAGGGGGTGGTGTTGTGAACAATCCACCCTTTATCGTCGGCCCGGCGAAGGCCGGGACCCAACCAACCGTGCCGCTCTGCACGGGTCCTCAGTTGGACCCCGGCCTTCGCCGGGGTGACGACCTGTGGGGGTCGTCATGATCGGCATCGAACACTATGTCGTGGTCAGCTCGATCCTGTTCGTGCTCGGCGTGCTCGGCATCTTCCTCAACCGCAAGAACGTGATTGTGATCCTGATGGCGATCGAGCTGATCCTGCTGTCGGTGAACATCAATTTCGTCGCATTCAGCGCGTTCCTCGACGATCTCGTCGGGCAGGTGTTCGCGATGTTCGTGCTGACCGTCGCTGCGGCCGAGGCGGCGATCGGGCTGGCAATCCTGGTGACCTACTTCCGCGGCCGCGGCTCGATCGCGGTCGACGACGTCAACCGGATGCGGGGGTGAGCGCTTTGCCTAATCCCTATCCCGATATCCCGGCGAAGGCCGGGATCCAGCCAACTTACCCTCAATGCCGCGAGGGTGGTTGGGCCCCGGCCTTCGCCGGGGCGACGGGGGAGATTGAAGTGTGAGCACTTCGATCCTCATCATCGTATTCGCCCCGCTGTTGGCCGCGATCGTCGCCGGGCTGGGCAACCGGATGCTCGGCAATGTGGTGGCCAAGTGCCTGACCACGGGTGCGCTGTTTCTCAGCGCCGCCTTGTCGTGGCCGATCTTCCTGAGCTTCCTGGGCGGCACCGCGACCGCAAGCGTCACACCGGTGTTCCAATGGGTCCAGTCGGGCGACCTCAGTTTCGACTGGGCACTGCGGGTCGATGCGCTGACCGCGGTGATGCTGGTGGTGATCACCACCGTGTCCGCGCTCGTCCACCTCTATTCGTGGGGCTACATGGAGGAGGATCCCGACCAGCCGCGGTTCTTCGCCTATCTCAGCCTGTTCACCTTCGCGATGCTGATGCTGGTGACCGCGGACAACCTCGTCCAGATGTTCTTCGGCTGGGAAGGGGTCGGTCTCGCCAGCTATCTGTTGATCGGGTTCTGGTTTCGCAAACCCAGCGCCAACGCCGCCGCGATCAAGGCGTTCGTGGTCAACCGCGTGGGCGACCTCGGCTTCATGCTCGGGATCTTCGGAGTCTACCTCGTGTTCGGGACGGTCTCGATCCCGGCGATCCTCGATGCCGCGCCGTCGATGGCCGGTTCGACGATCGGCTTCATGGGCATGCGGCTCGATACGATGACGATCCTGTGCATCCTGCTGTTCATCGGCGCGATGGGCAAATCGGCGCAGTTGGGCCTCCACACCTGGCTGCCCGATGCGATGGAGGGCCCGACCCCGGTTTCGGCGCTGATCCACGCCGCGACGATGGTCACCGCCGGGGTGTTCATGGTCTGCCGTCTCTCTCCGCTGTTCGAGACCAGCCAGACGGCCCTCAATTTCGTGATCTTCATCGGCGCGGCGACCTGCTTTTTCGCCGCCACGGTCGGAACCACCCAGTGGGACATCAAGCGGGTGATCGCCTATTCGACCTGCTCGCAGCTCGGCTACATGTTCATCGCCGCGGGCGTGGGCGCCTATGGCGCGGCGATGTTCCACCTGTTTACCCACGCCGCGTTCTAGGCGCTGCTGTTCCTGGGCGCGGGCAGCGTGATCCACGCGATGCACCACGAACAGGACATGCGGTTCTACGGCGGGCTGCGGAAGGAAATTCCCTTCACCTTCTGGACGATGATGGCCGGCACCTTGGCGATCACCGGTGTGGGGATCCTCGGCGTGTTCGGCTTTGCCGGGTTCTACTCCAAGGATTCGATCCTCGAGGCGGCGTTCGCCAGCGGCACTGAGCTGGGCCAGTTCGCTTTCGCCATTGGCGCTTTCGCCGCGCTGCTGACCAGCTTCTATTCGTGGCGGCTGATGTTCCTGACTTTCTGGGGTGCGCCGCGCTGGGCGGGCAGCGAGCATATCCAGCACGCGGTGCACCACGAGCACGAGGATCCTTCGGCCGAGGACGCGCACGGCGATCATGTGGAGAACCCCGTCGGCACCGCCGGTTACCACCCGCACGAAAGCCCGTGGTCGATGCTCATCCCGCTCGCCGTGCTGAGCCTGGGCGCGGTGTTCGCCGGGTTCGGTTTCCACCACGCCTTCATCGACGAAGCGGGGTTCTGGAACGGCTCGATCGCCTATGACGAGCATCTGATCCACGCGATGCACGAGGTGCCGCTTTGGGTGAAGCTGACCGCGACCGCGGTTATGCTGGCTGGCCTCGCCATCGCCTGGGGCGCCTATATCCGCAATCCGGGGTTCCCCGCCGCGTTCGTCGGCCAGTTCCGGGTTCTGTACAATTTTGTGTACCACAAGTGGTACTTCGACGAGCTTTACGACCGCATTTTCGTGCGCCCCGCGTTCTGGATCGGACGGCTGTTCTGGAAGGGCGGCGACGAGGGCACGATCGACCGTTTCGGCCCCAACGGCTTCGCCTGGCTGGTCCAGCAGGGCAGCCGCGGTGCGGTGAAGCTCCAGTCGGGCTACCTGACCAGCTATGCGCTGATCATGCTCGTGGGGCTTGTCGGCGCGGTCAGCTGGGTGATCGCGCGATGAGCGGATTCCCCATCCTCAGCCTGATGCTGCTCATCCCGCTGGTGGGCGGCGTCGCGTGCCTCGTTAGCAATGCCCAAACCGCGCGCGTCATCGCGCTCGCGGCCACGTTGATCGACCTCGCGCTCGGCGTGGTGCTGTGGGCCAGCTACGACATCGGCGGTGCGCAGTGGCAGTTCACCGAGCGCGCGGACCTGTTCGCGGGGATGCAGTGGGCGTTGGGGATCGACGGGATCGCGCTGCTGCTGATCATGCTCAGCGTGTTCCTGATGCCGATCTGCATCGGCGCCTCGTGGAAATCGATCGAGACCCGCGTCGGCGAATACATGGCGGCGTTCCTGCTGATGGAAACGCTGATGATCGGCGTGTTCGCGGCGCAGGACCTGTTCCTGTTCTACATCTTCTTCGAGGCCGGGCTGATCCCGATGTACCTGATCATCGGCATCTGGGGCGGGGCCGAGCGGATCTACGCGAGCTACAAGTTTTTCCTCTACACCTTGCTCGGCTCGGTGCTGATGCTGATCGCGATGTTCTGGATGGTCAACGAGGCGGGGACGACCAGCATCCCCGTGCTGATGGCCTACGACTTTCCCCCGCAGGCGCAAACCTGGCTGTGGCTGGCGTTCTTCGCCAGCTTTGCGGTCAAGATGCCGATGTGGCCGGTCCACACCTGGCTGCCCGACGCACACGTCCAGGCGCCGACCGCGGGTTCGGTGATCCTGGCGGGGGTGCTGCTCAAGATGGGTGGCTACGGCTTCATCCGCTTTTCGCTGCCGATGTTCCCCGAAGCGTCGGCGCAGCTCGCCTGGGTGATCTTTGCGCTGAGCATGATCGCGGTGATCTACACCAGCCTGGTCGCGCTGGTGCAGCACGACATGAAGAAGCTGATCGCCTATTCCTCGGTCGCGCACATGGCCATCGTCACCGTCGGGCTGTTCGCGTTCAACCGCCAGGGGCTCGAAGGCGCAATGATCGTGATGCTCAGCCACGGGCTGGTTTCGGGTGCGCTGTTCCTCAGCGTCGGGGTGATCTACGACCGGCTCCACACGCGCGAGATCGACCGCTACGGCGGACTGGCGATCAACATGCCGCAATACGCGCTGTTCTTCATGCTGTTCACGATGGCCAGCGTCGGCTTGCCCGGGACCAGCGGCTTCGTCGGCGAATTCCTCGCGCTCGCGGGCATCTATCAATTGTCGAGCTGGGTCACCGCGGTGTGCACCACCGGGATCATCCTCGGCGCGGCCTATATGCTCTACCTCTACCGCCGGGTGATATTCGGGGTGCAGAAGAACGCCGATGCCGCTGCGATGCCCGATCTCGACGCGCGTGAGTGGCTGATGATGGCACCGATCGCTGCCGCTGTGCTGTGGATGGGGGTCTATCCCGAAAGCTTCCTCGCGCCCATGCGCCAGGACATTATCGCCCTGGATGCCCGGCTGGCGCAGGCGCGCCCGGCGGGTGACGCCAAGATCAAGGTTGCCGCGGCCAAACCCGCCGTTGCGACGGCAAACGAGGAGGCCCACTGATGGACCTCCAGCATTGGCTCTGGCTGATCGCCCCCGAGGAGACGCTCAGCGTCGCGGGGCTGATCCTGCTGCTCGTCGCCGCATGGGGCGGAGACAGGGCTTCGCGCCTGATCTCGATCCTCTGCGTCGCCGCGCTGACCGCCGCCGCGTTCCTCGTCGCTCCCGCGCTGTGCAGCGGCGCAGCGGGCGCGGGGACCGAAGCGTTCTATGGCCAGTACCGCGCCGACGCCTTCGCTTCGTTCGCCAAGCTGCTGATTTATGGCGCGGCAGGCGTCACCCTGATCGTCGCGCCAGCGTTCTTCGACCGGGTCAAGGCGATGCGCGCCGAGTTTCCTTTGCTGGTGCTGTTCGCCGCGCTGGGCATGGGGCTGATGGTCTCGGCCACCGACTTGCTCACGCTGTACATCGGGCTCGAGCTCAACTCGCTCTCAGCTTACGTCCTCGCCGCGTTTCTGCGCAGCGACGAGCGTTCGGCCGAAGCGGGGCTCAAGTATTTCGTGCTCGGCGCGCTTGCCAGCGGGATCCTGCTGTTCGGGATGAGCCTGGTCTACGGCTTCACCGGAACCACCTCGTTCGCCGGAATCCGCGGCGTGCTTGGCGGCGAGATGGGTATGGGGGCGCTGTTCGGGGTGATCTTCATGCTCTCGGGCCTCGCCTTCAAGATCGCGGCCGCGCCGTTCCACATGTGGACCCCCGACGTTTACGAAGGCGCGCCGACGCCGGTTACGATGTTCTTCGCCACTGCACCCAAGGTTGCGGCGATGGCGCTGACCATGCGCGTGGCTATGGAGGCCTTCGGCGCGCAGGCGGCGGCGTGGCAGCAGATCGTGATCTTCGCCGCGCTGCTTTCGATCGTGATCGGCGCGCTCGGCGCGATCGGCCAGGCCAACATCAAGCGGCTGATGGCTTACAGTTCGATCAATAACGTCGGCTTCATCCTGATCGGGCTAGCCACGGTTACCGCTGCGGGTGCCTCGGCGATGCTGGTCTATCTGGCGATCTACGTCGCTACGACCCTGGCGGGCTTTGTCGCGATCCTGCTGCTGCGCGACGAAAACGGCGCCCCGGTCGAGGCCATCGCCGACCTTTCCGGCCTGTCGCGCACCCGCCCGTGGCTGGCGCTGGCGCTCGCCGCGGTCATGTTCAGCCTGGCGGGCATCCCGCCGCTGTTCGGCTTCTGGGCCAAGTTCGTGGTGTTTCAGGCCGCGGTCGAGGCGGACCTGATCGCGCTCGCCGCGATCGGCATCGCGGCCTCGGTGATCGGCGCGTTCTATTACATCAAGATCGTCAAGATCATGTACTTCGACGACGCTGCCGACGTGGTGAAGGGCACGGGCGACTGGGCCCACACCGCGATCCTCGCGCTGACCACGCTGGCAATTTCGCCGCTGGGCTATCTGCTGACGCGGTGGATCGGCGGGCTGGCGGACAGCGCCGCGGCTGCGCTGTTCCTCGCGGCTTGATCCGGATCGTTTCCGAAACCGGCTCGACCAACGCCGACCTGATTGCGCTGGGCCGCGACGCGCGCGAGGGCGACTGGCTGGTCGCGCGACGCCAGAGCGCGGGCAAAGGCCGGGCGGGCCGGCAGTGGGAGGACAGCGCGGGCAACTTCATGGGCTCCACCGTCGTCGCCCTGCGACCCGCCGATCCGCCTGCGCACACACTTGCGCTGATAACGGGGGTGGCGGTGGCCGAAGCCGTAGCGGAGATACCCGGCGCGCCCGAAGTCATGCTCAAATGGCCGAACGATCTGCTGGTGTCGGGGGCCAAGCTGGCGGGCATCCTGCTCGAACGCGCGGGCGACATGGTGGTGATCGGAGTCGGGGTGAACTTGTCGCGGGCGCCCGACGTGCCGGGACGGTCGACCACCTGTCTGGCGGGCCACGGTGCAGCGGTCGCGCCTGAGGAGTTCGCCGACCTGCTCTGCGACCACTTCGCTGCGGCGCTCGCCCGCTGGCGTCAGGGCGGGTGGGACGATCTGCGCGCACGATGGCTCGCCCGCGCGCATCGGCTCGGTGCACCACTGTCGGTCAACGCTGCCGATGGCCACCGGATCGCCGGAACTTTCGCCGGGCTCGGGGCCGATGGCGCGGCGCTTCTTCGCTTGGCGGACGGCACGGTCCGGCCTATCCACGCCGGCGATGTGGAGATGATTGGCGGCAATGTTACTCGCGGTTGATGTCGGCAATACCAACGTGGTCTTCGCGGTCTGTGAAGGCCGGGAAATTCGCGCGCGCTGGCGGATCGCCACCGATCCGCGGCGCACCGCCGATCAGTATGCAGTGTGGTTGATCCAGCTGATGGCGATCGAGAATCTCGACCGCGCGAGCATCGACCAGATCATCGTCTCGACGGTTGTCCCGCGCGCGCTCCACAACCTCGATGTGTTGGCGAAGAAGTATTTCGGGCTCAACCCGATCATCGCCGGGCAGGGGCCGCAAGGGTGGGGCTTCCAGGCCGACGTCGACGAGCCGCGCTCGCTCGGCGCGGACCGCGCGGTCAACATCGTCGCTGCACACGATGCGCACCAGGGCGACCTGATCATCGTCGATTTCGGCACCGCGACCACCTTCGATGCGATCGATTACGTCGGCACCTACAAAGGGGGGATCATCGCGCCGGGGATCAACCTCAGCCTCGAGGCGCTGGTCTCGGCCGCCGCCAAGCTGCCGCGCATCGCGATCGAGAAGCCGCTGACCAATTCGGTGCTCGGCCGCAACACCGAGGACCAGATGCGGATCGGGGTGTTCTGGGGCTATGTCGCCATGATCGAAGG
>JAUYQH010000081.1 GCA_030697365.1 Novosphingobium sp.
GGCGCCAGCCCCTCCGTGCGGGCGCGCGCGAATTCGCAAGGTTTTCCACCAAATCGACCAAAACCTTGCGATTCCCAATACTTCAAATGCCGAGTTTCCAGTTCCTGATCAGCACGTTATGAGTTTTTCACGGGCGACTAGTTGGGATGGCGGGTAAAGCGCCACAGCCCGGTGTCGAGCACCTTGCCCTTGCTCGCCGGATCGGCGCGGAATTGCGACAGCTGCCAGTCGCCGACCCATTCGAAGAACACCCCTACGCTCCATAGGGCGAGCCCGGTCCACGCCAGCGCCCCCAGCGGGGCGGGGTCGGGGCTGGCAAGGATCCCCATCTGCGCGGGCAGGCAGGTGAGGAACAGCAGCACCGCTTGCGGCGCGAAGACGATCTTGAGCGCGCCTCCGGCATACGCGCCCCGCTCCCTGGCCTTGGCCAGCATCTTCGCATAGCGCGGGTCTTCGCCATGCGCGCGCCAGCGCACGAACAGGTGCAGCGCCAGCCGCGCCCCCCACAGCGCGGTCATGACCATAATCAGCGTGGCGCGCGCACCGGGGTCGCCCAGCTGAAGCCAGCTCGCGACCGCGAGCAGCGCCATCCCGCCGCCCCACACCGCATCGATGAAGCTGACGTCCCTGATCCGCACCGCGATCAGCCACAGCCCAGTCATCACCACCGCGATAAGCGCGGCGTTGGCCAGCAATCCCTCAAGCATCGCTCCGCTCTCCCCCCAGCAACCCGAAGTCGGTGCCCCCGCGCGCCGGGTTGCGCGGGGTTACGCTGCGATAGTATTCGGCCACCTTCTTCATGTCGGCGGCATAATCCCCGGTCGGCCAGATCGCCGGGCCGAGTCCGCCGGTCTTGGTGCCATAGTCCATCATCCCTACCAGCAGAGGGACCTTGGCGCCGAGCGCGATGTAGTAGAACCCCGTCCGCCAGGTGCGCACCGCGCCGCGTGTTCCCTCGGGCGCGACGGTCAGCAGGAAGCGTTTGCGCCTGCCGAACTCGGCGATCATCAGCGCAACGTAGTCTTTGCTGGTGGCGCGATCGATGGGCACCCCGCCCATGTCGTGCATGAAGCGGTTGAGCGGCCAGCGGAACAGCTCCTTCTTGCCCATGAAGTGCGCCTTGACCCCCAGCGCATCGGTCAGCCCGATGAAGTTGACGAAATCCCAGTTGGAGGTGTGCGGCGCGGCGATGATCACCCCGCGCCCGTCGGCCGGCGGCGCGCCCGTCGCGGTCCACCCGCGGGTGCGGTAGAACCACAGCAGGAACCGCCGCAACACCCGCGAAAGGAACGCGGGCCGCGGATCGTCCATGTTTGCTTCGCTGTCGTCCATGCCTCTCCCCCGCTCTCCTCCTAGCAGCGCTTTCGCAGACCGCCAGCGGGTCGGGCGCCATTCGGTCAGGCAGACGTCTCGCGATCGCGTTCGCGCAGATCGTTATGGATCGTCACCGCGGCCATCGCGGCGTGGCCCATGGCCACGCTGATCTGGTCGAGCCCGGTGACGATATCACCCGCAGCGTAAAGCCCGCGCACGCCGAGGCGCTGGTGGCGGTCGATCATCACGCAGTCGTCGCCATCGGTGCGCAAACCGAGCGCGTGCATCAGCCCGACGTTGGGTTCCGAGCCGAGCGCGGGATAGAGCGTGTCGACTTCCACCGCCTCGCCATCGGCGAACCCAAGGCGGACGTGCGGGCCCGAAAAATCGTAGGACGCGACCGGGCGCGCATCCCAGGTGACGCCATGTTCGGCCAGGTCCTTGCGGTCTTTCTCGTGGAGTTCGCACTCCTCCAATGTGAACAGCGTGACTTGGGGGGTAAAGGTGCGCAGGAACAGCGCCTCGGCGACGCCGTGGCTTTCCGCCCCGACCACGCCGATCCGCGCGCCGAACTCCGGCCCGCCCGCCTCCCAGCCGTCGCAGACCGGGCAATAGCGCAGCTTCCCCGCATCGAGCGCGGCACGGTGAACCGTCTCGTTCATTTCCGGGCGGAGGTTATCGACCCCGGTGGCGAACAGTATGCTGCGTGCGGTCACGGGGCCGTCGGGAGTGGCCAGCACCCAGTCGGCGCCGGTCGCACGCACGTCGGTGACATCGCCGGTGCGCAAGTCCGCGCCATATTTCGCCGCCTGTTCGCCCATCCGCTGGAGCAGGTCCTTGCCGGAAATGCCCTCGGGAAATCCGGCGTGGTTGTGGCTGGTCGGGATCAGCGCCGCGCGGCTGCCGCCCCGGTCATAGACCACCACACGGCGCCGGAACCGGGCGAGATAGATCGCCGCGGTGAGGCCCGCCGGTCCGGCCCCGACGATCGCGCAGTCATGGATGTCGCTCATAGTTTGAGCTTGAAGCCTTCGTGGCTGCGCGTCCAGCCGAGCCGTTCGTAAAAGGCGTGCGCGCGGGTCCGCGACTTGTCGCTGGTCAGCTGGACCATCGCGCAGCCGCGAGCGCGGCATTGCTCGACTGCCCAATCGATCATCGCCCCGCCGATCCCGCCGCCGCGCAAGCTCGTCGCCACCCGCACCGCCTCGATCTGCCCGCGCCACGCGCCCCGGAAGGCGATCCCGGGGATGAAAGTCAGCTGCATCGTCCCGATAACCACGCCGTCGCGGGTCGCGACGATCTGGCGCTGGTCGGGGTTGGCGGCGATGGTGGCGATGGCACGTTCGTAGGCGGGATCGAGCGGCAGCGACGGGTCCTCGCGCTTTTCGCCCAATGTGTCCTCGGCGAGGAGGGCGACGATGGCGGGAAGATCGGCGAGGGTGGCATCGCGGAACACCAGGTCCTCCCCGGGACGGGGAGAATCGCTCACTCCACCGCCTCGATCCGCGCCAGCAGCGCCTCGACCTGGACTTGCGCGCCCGGCGTGGCGGCAAGCTCGGCGACCGTCCCGTCGAACGGCGCGGTCAGGGTGTGCTCCATCTTCATCGCCTCGAGCGTGAGCAGCTTCTGGCCCTTGGTCACCGCCTGCCCCTGCACCACCTCGACCGCGATGATCTTGCCCGGCATCGGCGAAAGGATGTCGCCGTCGTGAGCGTGGTGGTGCCCAGCACCGTCGTCGCGCCACGCGGCGACCCGCCAGACGCTGCCCGCCTCGGCGAGCAGGACATTGTCGCGGCGCTCGTCCTCACCGGGGCCGGATAGCGGCAATTCGACCGGTTCGCCGTCGAGCAGGGCGTGGACGACCGCACGGTGGGGCGCATTCATCCGGAACCCGGCGAGCGGCTGGTCGCCGGTCAGCGCGCGCGCCGCGTCGGCCAGCGCTTCGCTCGAAGGTTCGGGCGCGGCGGCGAGCGCATCGCCCTCGCGGCCGATCAGCCCGGTATCGACCGTCCCGGCGACAAAGTCCGGATGCTCCAGCGCGGCGATCAGGAACGCGGCGTTGGTCCGCACCGGCCAGACCGCGGTATCATCGAGCATCGCCGCCAGCGCCGCGCGCGCGGCGTCGCGGGTGTCGCCGCGGGCGATGACCTTGGCGATCATCGGATCGTAGAACGGGGTGACCTCGCCGCCCTGCTCGACCCCGGTGTCGACGCGCCCGCCGGGGACATCGCCCAATTCGAACAGGTCGAGCTTGCCGATCGACGGCAAAAACCCCTTCGCCGGGTCTTCGGCATAGAGCCGCGCTTCCATCGCCCAGCCTCTGATTGCGAGCTCGTCCTGCCGCTTCGGCAGAGGCTCGCCACTCGCCACGCGGAGTTGCCATTCGACCAGGTCGACCCCGGTAATCTCCTCGGTCACCGGGTGTTCGACCTGCAATCGCGTGTTCATTTCCATGAACCAGATCCGATCCGCCCTCAGCCCTTCCGAGGCATCGGCGATGAACTCGATCGTCCCCGCGCCGACATAGTCGACCGCCTGCGCCGCGCGCACCGCAGCGGCGCAGATCGCCTCGCGGGTGGCCGGGTCCATCCCCGGCGCGGGGGCTTCCTCGATCACCTTCTGGTGGCGCCGCTGGAGCGAACAGTCGCGCTCGAACAGGTGGACGACGTTGCCGTGGGTATCGCCGAACACCTGGACCTCGATATGGCGCGGCGAGAGGATGTATTTTTCCAAAAGCACGTCGGTGTTGCCGAAGCTGGAGGCGGCCTCGCGGCGGCACGATTCGAGGTTGTCGTCGAATTCGGCGGAACTCTCGACCCGCCGCATCCCCTTGCCCCCGCCCCCCGCGACCGCCTTGATCAGCACCGGGTAACCGATCGCGTCAGCTTCGGTCTGGAGGCGTTCGGGCGACTGGTCTTCGCCGAGATACCCCGGCGTCACCGGCACCCCCGCGGCGATCATCCGCGCCTTGGCCGCGTCCTTGAGCCCCATCGCGCGGATGCTCGCGGGCGAGGGTCCGACCCAGATCAGGCCCGCGTCGATCACCGCTTGGGCGAACTCGGCGTTCTCCGAGAGGAAGCCATAGCCGGGATGGATCGCCTCCGCCCCGGTGGCGAGCGCGGCGGCAATGATCTTGTCGCCGACGAGGTAGGATTCGCGTGCGGGGGAGGGTCCGATATGCACCGCCTCATCGGCGGAGCGGACATGCAGCGCCTTGGCATCGGCATCCGAATAAACCGCGACCGTGCGAATACCCATCCGCCGCGCGGTGCGGATGATCCGGCAGGCGATCTCGCCCCGGTTGGCGATGAGGAGCGAGGTGATCATCGTGCGCTACCTAAATCCTCCCCGAGCTTGTCTCGGGGAGGGGGACCATGCGAAGCATGGTGGAGGGGAACTGCGATGCTGAAAGACATTGCGCCGAAGCCCGCGCCGGGCACCGTGCGGAAAGCGCGCAAACTGCGCCGTAATATGACGCTGCCCGAAGTGCTGCTGTGGCGCGTGTTTCATACCCGCCCCTATGGCCTCAAGTTCCGCCGTCAACACGGCAGCGACGATTTCGTCCTCGACTTCTATTGCAGCGATGCGCGGCTTGGGATCGAGATCGATGGCAAGGCGCATGATATGGGCGACAGGCCGGAGCGTGACGTTGCACGCGACACCTTCTTTGCCGAGGCCGGGATTGCAACGCTTCGCATCCCCGCTGGGGATGTGCTGCGTGATGCCGCCACGAGCGCCGAAAGCATCATCGACGCCGCGCGCGCGCGCCTGCCCCTCCACCACCCGGCTGCGCCGGGCGGTCCCCCTCCCCGAGACAAGCTCGGGGAGGATTGAGACGCAGCCAGGACAGTCCCTAACCACGCCAGAAGTCAGCCTTGCATTGAGCCATCGATGTATACTCTCTAGCGAACTCGAAAGCGCCCCCGTCATCGCCGTCCGCCACCATGGCTACCCTTTCTACAGAACGGTCACCGTTTTGACGGACAGCGATTCGAAAACAGACTTGTCCGCCGAAACTCCAGTCAGAGCCGCCCAGTTTCCAATCTGCTCTATCTTTGACATCCACGACAGCTGGCGCATAATGCGATGTTAGTGCTCTCATAATCCGGGCTTCTGTCTTTTGATTTACGGAAAACCAAAGCACTAGGATCATCAACGCAATGATCGCGACCAAAGTGCCGATCACGATCGCAACCCATTTGAAGGTGTTCTTAAGAACAACGGCTATCACATCCTAAACACCCCGAACCGGGGCGCCTCCTCGACCGGGGCATTCAACGCCGCAGCCAGCGCCAGCCCAAGCACATCGCGCGTCTGCGCCGGATCGATCACCCCGTCGTCCCACAGCCGCGCGGTGGCGTAATAGGGATTGCCCTCGTCCTCGTATTTCTGGCGGATCGGGGCCTTGAACGCTTCGGCCTGTTCGGGGGTCCACGTCTCGGCATCGCGGTGGACCGTGGCCAAAACCGACGCCGCCTGTTCGCCGCCCATTACGCTGATCCGCGCGTTGGGCCAGGTGAACAGAAAGCGTGGGCCGTAGGCGCGGCCGCACATGCCGTAGTTGCCCGCGCCAAAGCTGCCGCCGATCACCACAGTCAGCTTGGGCACGCTGGCGGTAGCGACCGCGGTGACCAGCTTGGCGCCGTGCTTGGCGATGCCCTCGGCTTCGTATTTGCCGCCGACCATGAACCCGCTGATGTTCTGGAGGAACAGCAGCGGAATGCGCCGCTGGCAGGCGAGTTCGATGAAGTGCGCGCCTTTGACCGCGGATTCGCTGAACAGCACGCCGTTGTTGGCGAGGATCGCGACCGGCTGGCCCCAGATATGCGCAAAGCCGCAGACCAGGGTGGAGCCGTAGAGCGCCTTGAACTCGTGGAACTCGGAGCCATCGACCAGCCGGGCGATCACCTCATGGACGTCGTACGGCGCGCGGACGTCGTCGGGGACGATGGCGTAGAGGTCTTCGGAGTCGTATTTGGGCGCGCGCGGCTCGCGATTTAAATGGGGACTGTCCCTATTTATTTCGCCGCCGAGGTGGCTGACGATATCCCGCACGATGGTCAGCGCGTGCTCGTCGTTCTCGGCGAGGTGATCGACCACGCCCGATTTCTTGGCGTGGAGATCGCCGCCGCCCAGGTCCTCGGCGCTGATCTCCTCGCCCGTCGCGGCTTTCACCAAGGGTGGGCCGGCGAGGAAAATCGTGCCCTGCTCGCGCACGATCACGCTCTCGTCGCTCATCGCCGGGACATAGGCCCCGCCCGCGGTGCAAGAGCCCATCACGCAGGCGATTTGCGGGATCTGGAGCGCGCTCATCTGAGCCTGGTTGAAGAAGATCCGCCCGAAGTGGTCGCGGTCGGGGAAGACCTCGGCCTGGTGCGGCAGGTTGGCCCCGCCGCTGTCGACCAGATAGATGCACGGCAGGCGGTTCTCGCGCGCGATCTCCTGCGCGCGCAGGTGCTTCTTGACCGTCAGCGGATAATACGTGCCGCCCTTCACCGTCGCGTCGTTGCACACGATCATGCACTGGCGGCCCGAAACCCGCCCGATCGCGGTGATCAGCCCGGCGCCGGGAATGTCCTCGCCATAGACCCCGTCGGCGGCGAGTTGGCCCAGTTCGAGCAATGGCGAGCCCGGATCGAGCAGGCGTTCGACGCGTTCCCTCGGCAACAGCTTGCCGCGCGCCGTATGCCGCTCGCGCGACTTGGCGTTCCCGCCCAGCGCCGCCTCGGCGACGCGCGCGCGCAACGCCTCGGCCAGCGCGCGGTTGTGGGCGATGCGCTGCTTCGCCTCATCGCTGTCGAGGTTGAGCGACGTGGAAAGAATCGGCCCGCTCACGCCCCCGCCCCAATCAGCTCACGCCCGATCAGCATCCGCCTGATCTCATTCGTCCCCGCTCCGATGTCGAGCAGCTTGGCGTCGCGCAGGAAGCGCTCGACCGGCCAGTCGGTGGTGTAGCCCGCGCCGCCCAGTGCCTGAACCGCCTCGCCCGCGACACGAAAAGCGTTCTCGCTCGACAGCAGGATCGCCCCGGCGGCATCGAACCGGGTGGTCTGCCCAGCATCGCAGCTTTTCGCGACGGCATAGGTATAGGCCCGCGCCGATTGCAGCGCGACGTACATGTCGGCGATCTTGGCCTGGATCAGCTGGAACGCGCCGATCGGCTTGCCGAACTGTTTTCGCTCGCGGACATAGGGAATTACGCAGTCGAGGCACGCCTGCATGATCCCGAGCTGCAAGCCGGCGAGCACGACACGCTCGTAATCGAGGCCCGACATCAGCACGCCGACCCCACCGTGCAGGGGTCCCATCACGTTTTCTTCGGGAACATGGCAATCGTCGAACACCAGCTCGGCGGTAGGGCTGCCGCGCATCCCCATCTTCTCGATCTTCTGGCCGATGCTGAACCCGGCGAAGTCTTTCTCGATCAGGAACGCGGTGATCCCGCGGCTGGAGGCTTCGGGCGCGGTCTTGGCGTAGACCACCAGCGTATCGGCATGGGTCGCGTTGGTGATCCAGAACTTGGTGCCGTTGAGGACGTAGCCCCCTTGCACCGCCTCGGCCTTGAGCTTCATCGAAACCACGTCCGAACCGGCCCCCGCCTCCGACATCGCGAGGCTGCCGACGTGTTCGCCGCTGACCAGCTGGGGCAAGTACTTCGCCTTCTGCTCGTCGCTGCCCCAGCGGCGGATCTGGTTGACGCACAAGTTCGAGTGCGCACCGTAGGACAGCCCGACCGAGGCGCTCGCCCGGCTGACTTCCTCGACCGCGATGACGTGCTCGAGATAGCCCAGGCCAAGCCCGCCCCATTCCTCCTCGACCGTGATCCCGTGCAGCCCCAGTTCGCCCATCGCCGGCCACAACTCGCGCGGGAACCAGTCCTCGCGATCGACCTTGGCGGCCAGCGGGGCGATCCGTTCATCGGCGAAACGGCCCGCGGCCTCGCGGATCATCTCCGCATCGTCGCCCAGGGCGAAATCGAAATCCGGTGTCGCGCGCAACTAACTCTCCCTTGCAGATGCCATAGCGCGGCCCCCGCCGCGGGCAAGAGGCGGCGAGCGAGGCTCACCGCTCCGGGTTGCTGTCGCGGCCCAGTTCCAAGTTGTACCTAAAGCATTATCGGCGATAAGAGAGCAATCATCCGGGGGATCCTATGGACGGGGACAGCCGAGGTCGGGCGGTTCATTTCCGCCGACTAGATACGATTTTGCCGTGTTTGGTCGCGCTCGCTTGCGGGGTCGTCGCGCTGATGGAGTCGGCTCTAGCGGCGCGCTACTCTGCGCCGTTTGCGGTGTCGGTTTCGAGCGGTCTGATGTTGTCAGCGCTGTTGCTCGCGCATGACGGCAACCGGTGGCGGGTCCCCCCAATCGGGCTCGTCTCGGTTTTCGTCGGATTTGCTGGTGGGGGGGCGGCCTTGCCCGTGGCCGCATCGGGGGCGGCAGTGGAGGTCGTCACCGCGTTGGCCATAAGATCGATACTGGGGCGGACCGGCCAGTTGGACCTCGATTTCGCATCGTTGGTGAGCTTTGGACGATTTTTCCTGATCGTGGCTCTCGTCAACCTCGGGCTCGAAGCGCCGCTTCGCCTGTTGCTCATGCGAGCAACCGATGGCGACTTCAGCTATGACTACTTCATACAGCAATTCTTCGCGGACGCCTTGGGAGCACTCATTATTGCGCCTTCGCTAGCCCCCGCAATCATGAAACTACGAAATAACGACTACGGACCATTAACAAAATGGGTTAAATACTTGGGAGTCATTGCTTTATCTTCCCTATTTATATTTGTAATGTTTAAAAGCACGCTGACGCCGCTGCTTCCTACATTGACGATTATCACGTTTATCGGTCTGCGGCTCGGCGTACCTGCAGCGGCTCTTTGCATAATGATAGCAGTCGCGATCGGATCCGAGTATTTCGCGTTCCGCTACGACCCTGGCGAAGGATCGGTGCTTGACCCCCTTTCCCGCAATCTCAAGATCCAGCAGTTCGCGGCCATCTGCCTGGTCATCGTGATGCCGGTCGCAGCCACGCTGGCAGAGAAAGCGCGGTTGAGTGCGCAGCTGGCTGAAAGCCAGCATGAGCTTGAAGCGGTCCTGCAGTCCACCGGACACGTCGCGTTTCGAACCGACCCGAGTGGCCGTTTTACCTATCTCAGCCGGGCTTGGGAGCAGTTGATGGGCATACCGATCGCTTCGGCTCTCGGTCGCTCGGTGTTCGACTTTAGCGCCGATCCCAACAAAAGTAGCGCTCGCCACGCGCTCGCTGGGGCGGATGCTTTGAACAGCGGCCGAGAGGTCCGCTCGATTGTCCGCTCCGATGGCCAAGTGTTAGATGTGGAAGTCACATATCATACCCTGCGTGGGCAAGACGGCAGCTTCGCGGGAGTCGACGGCGCGATGCGGGACATCACCAAACTCAAAAAATTGAGGAAGAGTTGGAGCGCACGCGCGCCGAATTGATACATGCCTCTCGGCTTTCGGCGATGGGCGCCCTGACTTCGACCATCGCGCATGAACTGACCCAGCCACTGGCTGCGGTGGCCAACTTTGCCCGCGGCCTGCGGAGGCTGCTCGCCTCCCACTCGCCTGCACTGTCGCCGGTCGTGGGCTACACGCTCGACGATATCGACGCGGGGGTCATGCGCGCCGCCGACATCGTCCGGCACATGCGATCGCTGGTCGAAAAATCCCCGATACGCCGGCAGGTCCACTCGCTTGCCGACATTGTCGACGACGCCGTTGCGATCGGGTTGATCGATGCTGCCTCGCGGGGGATCGAATGTCGCGTCGACATTGCCGAGGAGGCGGACGCAGTACTCGTCGACGAAATTCAGATCCAGCAAGTCATCGTCAATTTGCTGCGCAATGCAGTCGACGCCATGGACGGCTCCGCGCACCCCCAGATCGTCATCCGATCTCGGTTACAGGGCGACTGGGCCGAAGTCCAAGTTTCAGACAAGGGAGGGGGTCTAAGCAAAGAGTCACTCGCCAACCTGTTCAAACCCTTCGACTCGACCAAGCAGGGCGGCATGGGAGTCGGCTTGTCGATCTGCCGTACCATTATCGAGGCGCATGGCGGGAAAATCTGGGGAGAAAACCGCTCCCCCTCGGGGGCGTGTTTCAAGTTTACCTTGCCCCGGGCCTCGATTCCTAGCTATTCATAAAAGTACGAGATATTTGAGTCGGACCTTCGGGAAGAACAGGCCTCACGATGCAGACTATGGTTAAAAAAATCTACGTGGTCGATGATGACCTGATGGTCAGACGATCGACGACTTTTGTACTGCGTGAGCAGGGTTTCGATCCACATCCTTTCGCTTCCGGTGAGGATTTCCTCGATTCGTTGTCGCATCTCGAGCCAGGTTGCGTGCTCATGGATCTTCGCATGCCGGGGTTGAGCGGGCTGGAAACGGTCGCGGCGATCGACCCCGAGCATTTGAAGCGTTTTGCCGTGATCATCGTCTCAGGACACGGTGATATGGACGCTGCGATTTCCGCGATGAGGCTTGGTGCGGTCAATTTCATCGAGAAGCCGTACTCGGAAGACCATCTTATCAGCGCGATCCATGAGGCCATCTCAACTCTGAGCGAATCTTCAAAACCGCTCGATACTCAGAAGAGCGCCCGTTCAGCAGTAAGCCAATTGTCGCCGCGCGAGACGGAAGTCTTGCGCTATCTTGGCGATGGCAATTCGAGCAAGCAAATAGCGGAAAAACTGGGGATCAGTCCCCGTACCGTCGAAATCCATCGTGCCAACCTGATGAGTAAAATCGAGCAGAAATCGCTTGCGGGCGCGATCAAGATTGGGATCTTGTCTGGTCTGGTGAAGGTGCAAGAATAGAGCTTTATCGGGTTTTACGCCGTTTGGCCCATCTCGTCCGTTCCTAGCCGATCAGTTCGTCGGCTGAGATGCCGCCAGCAGCTTTATTTGCCAGCGCCACGATCGGGCGGAGGACCAGCAGGACCCCTGCGGAAGGTTGGCAGGCGGAACGTGCGTTGACTCACCGAAGGGTCAGCGCCGCCGCTCGGACGCCGCGGCGGCGCGCGTTATCTCGGTCAATCCCTGAGCAAGCAGCAGTTCGGCGCTTTGGCTGTTGGCAAGCAGTTCGCGGTGGAGCGAAACCAGCCGCGCGACCAGCCGGTCGAGCCGCTTGCCCCGCCAGCGACGCAGCTGGTTGAGAAGGTCGGGCGCATCGCGGAAGAACACCCGGCGCGCCTGGCGCTCGCCCTCGATGAAACGCTGGACATCGCCGCGCGGCCCCATCCGCGCCGCCAGCTGGGCCAGCTGAGCGGCGCGGCGCTCGAACGCCAGAAGCAGCCCCACGGGGCTCAGCGACAACTCTCGAAGCCGGGTTAGTTCGCCGGAGAGGCGCCCGACGTCTCCGCCCAGCACGCAGTTGACGATCGGCTGGAAACCGTCGTCCTCGTTCTTCGCCCCGATAGCGTCGAGCGCTTGCACGTCGGCGGTCTTGGGCGCCTGCTGGCTAGCGTCGAGGTAGAGCGCGAGCTTCTCGATCTCGCTGCGAGCCATCCGCGTATCGAGCGCGCAGGCCCTGGCGATCCGTTCGGCCAGCGCGCCGTCGATCCGCACCCCGGCAGCGTCGGCCATCGAGCGCACCGCTTGCGCCACCGCGGAGGCGTCGGGGGCGTAGAACATCGCGACCAGCGCATCCTTGCGGTCGGCGAGCAGCTTGGCCACGCGGCTCTTGTCGGTCGCCGAACTGGCGACGATCAGCACCGGACAGGCCTCGACTTCGTCCGCCAGAAGGTTCTCGACCGCCTCGCAAGTCTCGTCCCCGGCGGTGCGCACGAAGATATAGCGCGCGCCGCCGAACAGCGAGGTCGAGCGCGCCTCGTCCGACAGGCGGACCGGATCGCGGCGCAGGTCCGCCCCGCCCAGTTCGATCCGCTCGATCCCCGCGGGGAGCAGCGCGACGATGGCTTGCGCCGCATCGTGCGCGCCGGCCTCGTCGGGACCGCAGAAGTAGAACGTCCGGCACTCGCGCGCCGCGCGCGCGGCGGTGGCTGCGAAGTTCGCCTGAGTGGCTTTCACCGCGTGGCTTTCACCGGCCCGCGCTGTCCCCGCCCGAGCGCAGCCGCAGCGAAACCCTGGTGACGATCTGGTCGGCGACGACGCGCGAGAGGTTTTCCAGCGCAGTCTGCTCGGCGGCGATCGTCGCGTATTCGGAGCTGACCACGTCGATCCCGGCGTCCGACCCGGCGGTGGCGTCGAGCAGCACGGCGCCGTTCTGCGCATCGACCAGCTGATAGCGCGCGCGCAAAGTCCGCCGCTCGCGCGCGATTGTGTCGTTGCCGAGCAGCCCAAGACCCTCGAGCTTGTCGTCGAGGCGCACGTCGAGGCGATAACGCGCGCCCGAAGCCCCGGCGGTGCCGAGGCGATCGACCAGCGCGTTGCGGACCAGCCAGCCTTGCTGGCCCTCGATCGGGGTGACCGAGACATCGGCCAGCGCCTGCGCGACCATCCCGCTGCCGCCGCCCGCGTACATCGGCTGGAGCCCGCAGGCGGTGAGCGAGAGCGGCGCGAGGAGGAACACGCAGCGGTTCATGCCACCAGGTTGACCAGCCGGTCGGGCACGACGATCACTTTCTTCACAGCCGCTCCATCGAGCGCACGCTGGACCTTGTCGCTGGCCAGGGCAAGCGCCTCGAGCTCCTCGCGCGCGGTGCCCTTGGCCACGGTCAGCGTATCGCGCAGCTTGCCGCGAACCTGGACCGCGACGGTCACCTCGTCCTCGACCAGCAGCGCGGGATCGACCGGCGGCCAGGCGGCATCGGCGATCAGGCCCGATTCCCCCATCTGCGCCCAAGCCTCTTCGGCCAGATGAGGCATCATCGGCGCTGCGAGCAGCAACAGCGAGCGGATCGCGGCGCTGCGGCTGGCCGAAGGCGCGGCCTTTTCGATCGCGCTGGCCAGTCCGTAGATCTGCGCCACCGCCTTGTTGAAGCCGAGCGCCTCGATGTCGGTGGCGACCGCGGCGACGGCCTGATGGTGCTTGCGGTCGAGCGCGAGGTCGGCGCCGGTCGCTGCGGCATCGTATTGCCCGAACAGCCGCCACAGCCGCTGGACGAAGCGCCAGCAGCCCTCGATCCCCGCCTCCGACCACGGCAGGTCGCGCTCGGGCGGGCTGTCGGAGAGCATGAACCAGCGCACCGCATCGGCGCCGTACCTGGCGACGATCTCGTCCGGGTCGACCGTGTTCTTCTTCGACTTGGACATCTTGATCACGCGTCCGGTCGCCACCGGCAACCCGTCGGCTTTGAGCGTCGCGCCATCGCCGCGCCGCTCGACTTCGCCGGGGGTGAAGAACACCTCGCGTCCGCCGTCGTCGCGCGAATAGGTCTCGTGCGTCACCATCCCTTGCGTAAACATGCTGGCGAACGGCTCGGCAAAATCGATCAGGCCGATGTGCTGCAAGGCCCGCGTCCAGAACCGCGCGTAGAGCAGGTGGAGGATCGCGTGCTCGATCCCGCCGATATATTGCTCGACCGGCAGCCATTTGGCCAGTTCGGCGCGGTCGAACGGCTTGTCCGCGGGCTGGCTGGCGAAACGCAGGAAGTACCAGCTCGAATTGACGAAAGTGTCGAGCGTGTCGGTCTCGCGCTCGGCCGCGGCGCCGCACTTGGGGCAGGCGACGTGCTTCCACGTGGGATGGCAAACCAGCGGGTTGCCGGGGGTCTGGAAATCGACATCCTCGGGCAGCACCACCGGCAGTTGCGCCTTGGGCACCGGCACGATCCCGCACGCGTCGCAATGGATGAACGGGATCGGTGTGCCCCAGTATCGCTGGCGGCTGACCCCCCAGTCGCGCAGCCGCCACTGGGTTTCGGCCTGGCCCCAGCCGTCGTGCTGCGCCCTGGCGATGACCGCGCGTTTGGCCTCGTCGACGGTCATCCCGTTCATCCAGTGCGAATTCACGATCCGCCCCGGTCCGGTGTAGGCCTCATCGCCGGTAAAGGTCTCGCCGGTGTGATCGCCGTCGGCGACCACACGCAGCACCGGCAGCTCGTACTTGCGCGCGAAATCGAGGTCGCGCTGGTCGTGCGCGGGACAGCCGAAAACCGCCCCGGTGCCGTAGTCCATCAGCACGAAGTTGGCGACATAGACCGGCAAGTGCCAATCCGCGTCGAGCGGGTGTTCGACCGAAAGACCGGTGGCGAACCCTCGCTTCTCGGCGGTCTCGATCTCGGCTGCGGTGGTCCCGCCGCGCTTGCACTCCTCGACGAACGCGGCGAGCTCGGGAGCGTTCTCGGCCAGCGAGCGGGCGAGCGGGTGGTCGGCGGCAATCGCCACGAAGCTGGCGCCGTACATCGTGTCGGGGCGGGTGGTGAACACCTCGATCCCGTGATCGCTCGAGACGAAGCGGAAGGTGCAGCGCAGCCCCTGGCTCTTGCCGATCCAGTTCTCCTGCATCAGGCGGACCTTGTCGGGCCAGTCCTTCAGTTCCCCCAGCCCCGCGAGCAATTCATCGGCGAACCGGGTGATCTGGAGGAACCACTGGCTGAGCTTGCGCTTCTCGACCAGAGCGCCGCTGCGCCAGCCGCGCCCGTCGATCACCTGCTCGTTGGCGAGCACGGTCTGGTCGACCGGATCCCAGTTGACCGCCGATTCCTTGCGATAGACCAGCCCCGCGGCATAAAGATCGAGGAACAGCGCCTGCTCGTGGCCGTAGTAATCGGGCTCGCAGGTCGCCAGCTCGCGGCTCCAGTCGAGTGCGAAACCGAGGCGTTTGAGCTGCGTCTTCATCGCCTCGATATTGGCGCGGGTCCAGCCGCCGGGGTGGACCCCCTGCTCCATCGCCGCGTTCTCGGCCGGCATCCCGAACGCGTCCCAGCCCATCGGGTGGAGCACGGCATGCCCGCGCATCCGCTTGTACCGCGCCAGCACGTCGCCCATCGTGTAGTTGCGCACGTGGCCGATGTGGATCCGCCCCGAGGGGTAGGGAAACATCTCGAGCACGAAAGAGCGCGGCTTCTCGCTCGCGGAATCGGCGCGGAAGGTCTGCGCCGCGTCCCAGGCGCGCTGCCAGCGACTGTCGGCGGTGGCGGGGTCGAAGCGTTCGGAACTCATGTGGCTAACCCAGACCCGTTCGTCCTGAGCTTGTCGAAGGACAGCTCTTTTCTTCCCGCGTCGCTAGAGGAAAGGACGGCCCTTCGACAAGCATGTCCTGAGCTCGTCGAAGGACTCAGCGGGCGAACGGTCTTTCGAAAGCTGGAACTTCAGCCCTTGACCGCGCTGCGGCGCAAGTCGCGGGCCTTGGTCAGGATGATGTCCTCCAGTTTCTGGACGGTTGCCGCCTGAACCGGGGCGTCGACCCAGCCACCGGCTTGCGCGACCTGGCGGCTGGCGGCGACGCGCAGCGCATCGGCGCGCAAGTCCTGATCGAGGATCGAGACCGTGACCTTGACCCGTTCAGACGGGTTGCTGGGGTTGGTGTACCAGTCGGTGACGATCACTCCGCCGTTGCTGTCGGTCTGAACCAGCGGCATGAACGACAGCGTTTCGAGACTGGCGCGCCACAGGTAGCTGTTGACCCCGATCGTGGTCACTTTGCTCGCTGCGAGATCGGCCTTGGGGCGATCCTGCCCGCCGCCGCACGAAGCGAGCAGCGCCGCGGCGAGGGCAACGGTGGCGGCGCGGACCAAAACGACGCGCGAAGAGGTGCGGCTGGGGATACGGCTAAGGGTCACGCAAAAATCCTGTCTCTGAACGGCGAAGAGGCACGGACTGGCGCCGCCGGCCTCGGGCTTCGCGGGCGCTCTATCATCGCTCCCGCGCGGGCGGCAAGCCCGTTCGCCCTAGTCGGCATTGGCCGTCCCCGCGGTGAACGCGAAATGAACCTGCCCGGGAGTCTGTGGACACTATGCAACACATCTTATCGAAAGGCCCCAGACGGGAGGGGAATGTGGATTTTTAGGTTGAAATCCCTATGTCCGGGTGACCAAGGTAACGTTCGCTCGATTCCCCGGGAACATCCCCGGCGAGTCGCGGTAGTGGACGGTAAGGCACAACAATGCGCAGGCAAGGTCATCAGGGCAAGGCAGGAGGGCGGGCGCTGGGCGCTGTCGCCGCCAGTGCGCTCGCCTTGGGCCTGCTCGTCCATCCCGACGTCGGCAACGCATTTTCGAGCGGCTTCGATTCGCGCCCGGTCAGCTTGTCGGCGCGGGGCAGTATCGGCTCGTTCACTCCGGCCTCGGTCGATCCGCGGATGGCCGCGCGGGTCAATGTCAGGCGCTTGGCCAGCAGCCCGCTGTTCAAGTTCACCCCCGCCGCCAGCGATGGCCGCGCCAACCGCGCAGTGACCGTCGCAGTGCGCGTCGATAGCGAAACCGCCCGAGCCGTGTCGGTGCGCCAGGCGCTCGCCGCGGCGGCTGCATCACAGCCGGGGATCGCTGCGATCCGGCTCGCCCCCAGCGGATTCAACCTGGGCATTGCGCGCGGCTATGAAAGTTTTGCGCCTAAGCTGGCGCAGCCGATGATCGCGCCGGACCTCAAGAAGTTCGATATGCCCGATCTCGCCTCATTCGCAGCGGGCAAGGGCAATAACCGCGCGGCGAAGGGTGAAGCCCCGCGTTTCGCCCCGCGTGTCGCGCTCGACGAAACCGCCAAGCCCGGTCGCGCCCCGCGCACGCTCGAGGGCCAGGGCGATTACTCGGTCGATGTCGGCGGCAGCTATCGCGTCGCCCGCAACCTCGCGGTCACCGCCGGGGTGCGCTATTCGTCCGAGCGTGATCGCGTGGCGCCGCTGACTGACGCCACGCAAGACAGTCAGGCTGTCTACGTCGGAACCCAGTTCCGCTTCTGAGCGCCGCGTCGCCGCGATTTCGGCGTCGTTCGGCTTGCTCCCTTCCCCCACATTCCCTAGCGTCATCCCGGCATAACCGCACTTGGGAGAATGACTGATGGGCCGTGTGGCAATCGTAACCGGGGGTACCCGAGGAATTGGCGAGGCGATCAGCACCGCGCTCAAGGACTATGGTTATACCGTCGTCGCCAACTATGCCGGCAACGAGTCCAAGGCCAAAGCGTTCACCGACGCGACCGGGATCCAGACCTACCGATGGGATGTCGGCGATCATCAGGCGTGCCTCGACGGCTGTGCCCAGGTCGAAGCGGAAGTCGGGCCGATCGACGTGGTGGTCAACAACGCCGGGGTCACCCGCGACGGCGTGCTCCACAAGATGAGCTACGACGACTGGAACGAGGTGATGCGGATCAACCTTGGCGGCTGCTTCAACATGGCCAAGGCGTGCTTCCCCGGTATGCGCGAGCGCAAGTGGGGGAGGATCGTCAACATCGGCTCGATCAACGGCCAGGCCGGGCAGTACGGTCAGGTCAACTACGCCGCGGCGAAAAGCGGCATCCACGGCTTCACCAAGGCGCTGGCGCAAGAAGGCGCCAAGTTCGGGGTGACGGTCAACGCCATCGCGCCCGGCTACATCGACACCGACATGGTCGCCGCGGTCCCCCCGCCGGTGCTCGAGAAGATCGTCGCCAAGATCCCCGTCGGGCGGCTTGGCCAGGCCAGCGAGATCGCCCGCGGGGTGCTGTTCTTCGCCAGCGAGGAGGGCGGATTCGCCACCGGCTCGACGCTGAGCATCAACGGCGGACAGCATATGTATTGACGGGGCGAATGCTCGCGCCTGGAAGAATGCCCTGGTGTCCTGCCTCTCGCGCATGGCCCGGCAAAGGTGCATGGCGATGGACTTCAAGACGGGCGTGGCGTAGTCTCCGAGGTTCATTCAAGGAGGATGAGATGCGCCAACTTCTCGTCGTCGCGGCAGCGAGCGCCGGACTCATGGGATCGGTTTCGTGGGGGCAAGCCCCGCCCACCGCCACCCCCGCCGCAGCGGGCATCCAATGCACCAGGTTGAATGCCAATGGTACCGCTTCCCCTGCGGCGGTCCTGACGGTCAATGTCAACGGTCAGGATGTGGGCACTTTCGACAGCGGTATTTATTCCGATCTTGAAGATTTCATGACCCCGGGGACAAACACGATCAAGCTGACGTTTTCCGGACCGGGCGACCGGATGGTGAATGGCGAGTTGCGCTGCCTGCGACCGGGCCAAACCAGCTCGCGGAATACTATATTGACGCTAACGCCAACCGCCAATCGCCTGACCGCGCAGACTCAGGTCAACCTCCAGCCTCGCTAAGGGTGGATCCTTTTCATCAAGTGACCCGCGATCAGGCATTGCTGGGGCCACTCGGGTCCGCCGAATCCGTCTGACGTCAGGCGGCGGCTTTGCCGTCGCCGTTTCTCGCGGTAGGCTGACGCCGCTCATGACCACCCCCTACCACCCCCCGCGCAAGCACTCGGTCGAGATCGCCGGGCACAAGACCTCGATCAGCCTCGAACCGCTGTTCTGGGAAATCCTGCGCGCGGCGGCGGCGCGCGAGGGGGTGCCGGTCAATGCCCTCGTCGCGCGGATCGACGCCGAGCGGATCGCCAGCCCGACCCCGCCGGGCCTCGCCAGCGCGATCCGGCTGTGGCTGGTCGGCTGGCTCGCCTCACGGATGCAACAGGCTTAACCCCAATCCCGCCAGGGCCGCCAAGCCAAGCGTGAGCAGCACCCCGCAATTGAAGCGGAACAACAGCAGCGCCGCGCCCATCGCGATCAACCCCGCGCGCCAGTCGAAGCTGGCCCACTCGGGGAGCCCCGACGGCAGCACCCGCGCGAACAGCACGTGCAGCGCGAACCACAGCGCGAGGTTGGCGATCACGCCGACGACTGCCGCGGTGATCGCCGCCAGCGCGGCCTGGAGCCGCGGGATCCGCTCGAGCCGGTCCATCCACGGTGCGCAGGCGAATATCCACAGGAAGCACGGCGCAAACGTCACCCAGGTGGTCAGCCCCGCGCCGAGCACGCCGGCGACCAGCGGGGTGAACGGCGCCGGATCGCGGAACGCGGCGAGGAACCCGACGAACTGGGTGACCATGATCAGCGGCCCGGGGGTCGATTCGGCGAGGCCCAGCCCGTCGGCCATCTCGCCCACGCTCAGCCAGTTCATGGTCTCGACCGCCTGCTGCGCCATGTAGGCGAGCACCGCATAAGCCCCGCCGAAGGTGACCACCGCGAGCTTGGAAAAGAACGCGCCGATGTCCCACAGCACGTGGCCGGTGCCGAGCGTGAACGCCACCAGCGCCATCGGCGCGGCCCAGATCGCCAGCCACACCGCGACGGTGGCGATGGTCGCCCGCGCGACTCGCCCCCGCGGGGTGGGCGCGGCGTCGGGCGGGGGCGGCTTGAGCTTGCCCAGCCATTCGGGACGCCAGGTGTGAACCACCGCCCCGATTGCCGCGGCGACTAGGATCACCAGCGGAAACGGCGCATCGAGCAGGCTCAGCGCGGCGAACGCGAGCATCGCCAGGACCAGCTTGAAGCGTGTCCCCAGCGCCCGCCCGCCGACGCGGATCAGCGCCTGCGCGACGATCGCCAGCACCGCCGCCTTGATCCCGAGGAACAGCGCCGCGAACCACCCCAGCCCGGCCGCGGCGACGTAGAACAGCGACAGAGCGAGCATCACCGCCGCGCCGGGGATCACGAACAGCATCCCCGCCGCCAGCCCGCCGCGCACCCCGTGCAGCCGCCAGCCGATCCACGTCGCCAGCTGCTGCGCCTCGGGACCGGGCAGCAGGTGGCACAAGTTGAGCGCGCGCAGGAACGCCCCCTCCTCGACCCACCCCCGCTCGTCGACGATCTCGCGATGCATCAGCGCGATCTGCCCGGCGGGCCCGCCGAAGCTGAGCAAGCCGACGCGGGTGAACACGCGGAGAAGCGCGGGGTAGGTGGGTATGACGGGCGCTGGGGCGATCAATCCCCCCCCACCCGCTCGACCTCCGCGCCCAGCAGCGCCAGCTTCTCCTCAAGCCGCTCATACCCGCGGTCGAGGTGGTACAGGCGGTGGACCTGGGTTTCGCCCTCGGCCGCCAGCCCGGCGATCACCAGGCTCATCGAGGCGCGCAAGTCGGTGGCCATGACTTCGGCGCCGTGCATCCGCGCCACGCCGTGGACGATCGCGGTGCGCCCGCTCGTCTCGATCTGCGCGCCCATCCGGTTGAGTTCGGGAACGTGCATGTAGCGGTTCTCGAAGATCGTCTCGTTGAGCACGCTGGTCCCCTCCGCCCGGCACAGCAGCGCCATCAGCTGCGCCTGCATGTCGGTGGCGAAACCGGGATAGGGGGCGGTCGAGAGGTTGACCGCCTTGAGCGGACCGTCGGCGGCGACGTGCAGCCCGCCCTTGACCGGCTCGACGTGGACCCCGGCGCTGCGCAGCGCGTGGCTGGTCGCGCTCATCTCTTCGGGCCGCGCCCCGGCGAGCGTTACCTCGCCTCCGGTGATTACCGCGGCGCAGGCATAGCTGCCCGCCTCGATCCGATCGGGCATCACGCGATAGGTCGCGCCGTGGAGCCGCTTGACCCCGTGGATCGTGAGGTCGGACTGGCCGATCCCCTCGATCTCGGCGCCCATCGCGACGAGCAGGTTGCACAAGTCGACGATCTCGGGCTCGCGCGCGGCGTTGCGCAGGCGGGTGGTGCCGCTGGCGGTTGCCGCAGCCATCAGCGCGTTTTCGGTCGCGCCGACCGAGACCACGGGGAAGTCGAACTCGCCGCCCGGCAGCCCGCCGTCGGGGGCGATCGCGCGGACATAGCCCGCGGCCAACTCGATCTGCGCGCCCATCGCCTCGAGCACCTTGAGGTGGAGATCGATCGGGCGGTTGCCGATCGCGCAGCCGCCGGGCAGCGAGACCGTCGCCTCGCCCATGCGCGCCAGCATCGGAGCCAGCACGAGGATCGAGGCGCGCATCTTGCGGACCAGCTCGTAGGGTGCGGTGCTGCTGGTGATCCGCGTCGCCTCCAGCGTCATCACCCGGCCGAAGTCCTCGGGCCGCGACCCGGCGATCGTGGTCGAGACGCCGAACTGGTTCATCAGGTGCTGGAACCCGTCGATATCGGCCAGCCGCGGCAGGTTGCGCAGCGTCAGCGGTTCATCGGTGAGCAGCGCGCAGGGGATCAGCGTAAGCGCCGAATTCTTCGCCCCCGATACCGGTATCGTACCCGTCAGGCGCTTGCCGCCGTGGATGATGATCTTGTCCATCAGCGGCGTTTAGCGGGATTCGGGTGGCGGACAAGCGCCGGTTGACCGGGGCGGACGAGCCGCTACCAAGCAGGCCATGAGTGGCCGCAAACCGATCCGCAAAGCGGTGTTTCCCGTCGCCGGGCTCGGCACCCGCTTCCTCCCCGCGACCAAGGCCATTCCCAAGGAAATGCTGCCGATCATCGACCGGCCGCTGATCCAGTACGCGGTGGACGAAGCGCGCGAGGCTGGGATCGAGCAGATGATCTTCGTCACCGGGCGCGGCAAGACCGCGTTGATCGATCATTTCGACGTTGCGTTCGAACTCGAGGTCACCTTGCGCGAGCGAGCGAAGGACATGGCGGCGCTCGAGCCGACCCGTATCCAGCCGGGCAACCTCGCCACCGTCCGCCAGCAGGTGCCGCTGGGCCTCGGTCACGCGATCTGGTGCGCGCGCGGGATCGTCGGCGACGAGCCGTTCGCGATCCTTCTCCCCGACGAACTGATGATCGCCAATGCGGACGGTGGCCCGGGGTGCATGAAACAGATGGTCGAGGCTTACGACGAGGTCGGCGGCAACCTCATCAGCGTGCTCGCGGTCCCGCGTGAGGAAGTCTCGAGTTATGGCGTAATCACCCCGGGGACGAGCCGCGGCGCGCTCACCGAAGTGCGGGGGCTGGTCGAAAAACCCAAGGTCGAGGAGGCGCCGTCCAACCTCATCGTCTCGGGCCGCTACATCCTCCAGCCCGAAGTCATGCGCACGCTCGAAGGGCAGGAAAAGGGTGCGGGGGGCGAAATCCAGCTGACCGACGCGATGGCGCGGATGATCGGAGCCCAGCCGTTCCATGCCGTGACCTTTGCGGGCAAACGCTATGACTGCGGCAGCAAGGCCGGGTTCGTCGAGGCCACGCTCGCAGTGGCGCTCGAACGCGAGGATTTGCGCGACGAGGTTCGGGCGATTGCGCAAAGATTGCTCGGCCTGACGACTTGATCGCGATCATCCTGACTGCCGAACAGGCAATCACTCTCGCGGTGCTCGTCGCCGTGGTCGGAGCGCTGATCCTCGACCGGTTCCGCGCCGACGTGATCGCGCTGACCGGCGCGGCGGTGCTGCTGATGACCGGAGCGGTAAAGCCGATTCAGGTCCAGGCCGCTTTCGCCAGTCCGGCGATCATCGCCCTCGCCTCGCTGTTCGTGATTGCCTACGCGATGGAGCGTTCGGGCCTGCTCGATCAGGCGATCCGCGGCGGAGTGTGGCTGGCCCGGCGGACCGGAGCGATCGGCATCTGGGTGGTCATGACGTTTTGCGGCGCTGCGTCCGCCTTTCTCAACAACTCGCCGATCGTCGTGCTCGCCGCGCCGGTCATCCGCGATGTGTCCGAGAACGTGGGACTCGACCCGCGGCGATTCCTGATGCCGCTGTCGTACCTCACCATCATGGGGGGATCGTGTACCCTGATCGGCACATCGACCAACCTTCTGGTCAATGACATGGCCAACGCCAGCGGCGAGCCGGGGTTCGCGATGTTCGAGATTACCCCGGTGGGGGTCGCGGTCGCTCTGGCAGGCGCCGTCTACCTGCTGTTCTTTGCCGGGCGGCTGGTCCGCACCGGCGAGCCGCAGGACCCAAACGCCGCATCGTCCGTGCAACTTGCGCCCGATCATTCGAGTTCGCTCGGCGATGCCGCCGTATTCGCTCCGGTCATGGTCTTCCAGCCGTTGCGGGCGTTGGCTTCGTTCGGGGTATTCGTCGCGGCGATCACCGCGGCTGCGATGGGGGTGGCGCCGATCGCCGCAACCGCGTTCGCCGGGGCGGTGCTGCTGATCCTGCTGCGGGTCATAGACGCCGACGACGCCTACCGCGGCTTGCGCCCCGAAATCCTGATGCTGATCGCGGGCATGGTGGTGATCGGACTGGCCATGGAACAGACCGGGCTGGCCAATGCCGCGACTGAGCGGCTGGTCGATGGAATCGGCCCGCTCGGCCCGCTGTTCGCGCTGATCGTGTTCTATGGCGCAACGCTGCTCCTCACCGAACTGCTGTCCAACGCGACCGTGGCGGTGCTGCTGACCCCGGTTGCGGTGGCGCTCGCCGAAGGGCTGGCGGTCAGCCCCAAGCCGTTCATCGCGGCGGTGATGATGGCGGCGAGCGCGGCGTTCGCCACGCCCTTCGGCTATCAGACCAACGCGCTGGTCTATCAACTCGGCGGCTACAACTACATGGATTTCGTGCGCGTCGGGCTGCCGCTGAACTTGATCACCTGGGTGGTGGCCTGCGCGGTCATCCCGATCGTCTTCCCGTTCTAGCGCCTCGATCCGCAGCGGCAGCGTCTTCGGCCCACTGCATGGAACGCAACCAAGGAACAATTTTCCTACATGGGCTGCAACCGTTAAGCCGGTCGTATGCCGCCATGCGTGCTCGTTTTGCCCAGCACCGCCCCGGTCACCGGGATCCCCCATGCGAAGGGAGATTTTTTAAGGCCAGTACCGTGGTCCAAGTGGTCCAAGGTTCATCGGGACAGCGGCCAACCTGAACCAAGGGTTCGCGAATCAGGCCGGGGTGATTCGCAACGGCAGCGTCTTGAGCCCGCCGACGAAAGTCGAACTCGCGCGCTTCGCCTCGCCCGCAGGCTCCACGCTCTCCAGCCGATCCAGCAGCGCCTCGAACAGGATCCGCATTTCGAGGCGGGCGAGGTGAAGGCCGAGGCACTGATGGGCTCCGGCGCCGAACGCGAGGTGGCGGTTCGGACTTCTGGCCGCGTCAAACCGGCGCGGATCGTCGAACACCGCGGGATCGTGATTGGCCGCGACATAGTTGATCATCAGCCAGTCGCCGGCCTTGATCGGAACCCCGGCGATCTCGGTGTCGTGCGCGCTCATCCGCATGAAGTGCTGGACCGGGGTGGTCCAGCGGATCGCTTCCTCGACGATCCCGGGGAGCAGACTGCGGTCGGCCTTGACCCGCGCGAACTGCGCCGAATCGCGCGACAGCGCGAGCATCGCCCCCGCGGTCGAGGCCGAGGTGGTGTCGTGCCCCGCCGCGGCGAGGATGATGTAGTAACCCGCCAGATCGCGCGGGTTGAGCGGTTCGCCGTCGAGCGCGGCGTTGGCGAGCAGGCTGGCGACGTCCTCGGTGGGGTGTTCGCGCTTGGATTGCGCCAGCCCGTCGAAATAGCGCTCGAAATCCTGAACAGCGCCGACCACGATCTGGAGCAGCTGCTCGGGCGGAAGATTGGCGACCCCCGACTTGTTGAGATCCTCGTCCTGGCCGCCGAACATCTGCTGGGTCAGGAACAGCATCCGTGGCTCATCCGCCTCGGGCACGCCGAGGATCTGCATCACCACGTGGAGCGGGTAGGGGGCGGAGACCTCCTTGACGAAATCTACGACCTTTGTTTCCCCCGGCCCACCCTCGCCAGCCGCAACCAGGCGGTCCACGGTCTGGTGCGCCAGTTCGCGGATCTCGGCTTCGATCTTCGCCAGGTTCTTGGGCATGAACCAGTCCTGGGTCAGGCGGCGCAACTTGGGATGGATCGGGGCGTCGAGCGAAACCAGCGAGCTGACCAGGTTGGGGCTGCCCCCGGTGACCGCGCGGGCCAGCGCTTCGCCCGCCCTGCTGGTCAGCACCGTCGGGCGCGGGGCGTTGAGGAAGCCCGCGTTGTCCTTGGAGATGCGCATCACGTCATCGTAGCGAGTGACCAGCCAGAACGGCTCGAAGCTGTCGTCGCCGGCTTCGATCCGCAGAACCGGGGTTTCGGCGCGGATCGTATCGAACAAGTCGAGCAATGGATCCCACGCCGCATAGGATTTGGGATCGATCACTGCGATCGCGACTTCGGGTGAGGCGACGGGTGCGGCGAGCGTGGCCATCATGCGGTTTCCCTGGCGGCGGCGGCCCAGTAGGCATCGCGCAAGTGGCGCTTGTAGAGCTTGCCGGTCGCTTCGCGCGGAAGCTGCTCCATGAAATCGATCTGCTTGGGCATCTTGAGCCGCGAGAGTTGCGGGGCGAGATAAGCGCGCAGCTCCTCGGCCAGTTCCGGCCCCGCCTGCGCCATGTCGAGCGGCTGGACCACCGCCACCACCTTTTCGCCCATGTCGGGGTCGGGCGCGCCGATCACCGCGGCGTCGGCGACCTTGGGGTGGGTAACCAGAAGGTTCTCGATCTCCTGCGGGTAGATGTTGACCCCGCCCGAAATGATCATGAAGCTCTTGCGGTCGGTCAGATAGACATAGCCCTCGGCGTCCTCGTAACCGACGTCGCCGAGGCTCGACCAGCCGTGCCGGTTGCGTGCGTCGGCGGTCTTGGCGGGATCGTTGTGGTATTCGAACGGGACCATGCCCTCGGTCGGCTCGAAAAAGATCTGGCCCTCGGTCCCGCGCGGCAGTTCGTCGCCGGCTTCGTCGCAGACGCGGACGATCCCGGTCAGCGCGCGCCCGACCGAGCCGGGGCGTTCGAGCCATTCGGCGCTGGTGATGAAGGTGAAGCCGTTGCCCTCGGTCCCGGCGTAATATTCGTAGAGCACCGGCCCCCACCACTCGATCATCGCCCGCTTGACCGGCACCGGGCACGGCGCGGCGGCGTGGATCGCGCATTTGAGCGTCGAGACGTCGTACTTGGCGCGGACCGCTTCGGGCAGCTTGAGCATTCGCACGAAATGCGTGGGCACGAACTGCGCGTCGGTAACCTTGTACCGCTCGATCGCCGCCAGCGCGTCTTCGGGATCGTATTTTTCCATCACCACCACGGTCCCGCCCAGCTTGTGGACGGTCATCGACCAGCGCAGCGGCGCGGCGTGATAGAGCGGGGCTGGGGACAGGTAGATCGAATCACCGGTAATCCCGAACGCCGCGCAAGCGAGCGTCACCAGGGGGTTGGTCTGGACGATCGCGGGGTCTTCGGGGAGCGGAAGCTTGACTCCCTTGGGCTTGCCGGTGGTGCCCGAGGAGTAGAGCATGTCGATCCCCGCCCGCTCGTCGGGAATGGGAGTATCCGGCATTTCTGCCAGCGCCTGGTCGAGACTGGCTGGTCCGGGGGAGTCGAGGCGCAGCTGCGGTACGTCAGCAGCGAGTTTGGCGACTTCTTCGAGCGTGGGCGCGAGATAGGCCGAGCCGAGCAGCAGCTTGGCGCCGCTGTCGGCCAGGATATAGGCAATTTCGGGCGCGGTAAGTCGGCTCGAGATCGCGACGTAGTGGACCCCCGAGCGTTGCGCACCCCACGCCAGCGCGTGGTACCAGGGATGGTTTTCAAGGCACAACGCGATCGTGGCGCCCACGCCAATCCCGCGGCTGCGCAGCAGCTGCGCCACGCGGTTGGAGCGCCGGTCGAGATCGCCGTAGGTTATCGTCTCGCCGCTGCGCGACATGATGACTGCGGGCTTGTCGGGGTTTGCCCTGGCGTGGACCGAAGGATGCATGCTCTCTCCCCACGCCGCGCATCTTGAGGCGGCAATTCGGGAGCAGGTTAATCGTTCGCTTAAACAGTGCCAAGGATTAAGACAGCGCGATCCGATCCGGGCTAGCCCTATCTTCCCATAAGGAAAAGGGCGGCGCCGCGTTTGCGGCTTCCGCCCCTTTCGCGCATCCTCTCCGATGCGGTGGTTCGTACCGAGAGGCTACTTCTCGATGGGACCACCCTGGCCCAGCGAGGAATCAGCCGAAGCGAGCGCCAGCTGATGGGTGCCGGCGTTGAGATAGGGAACCGGGTTGACTGCCGCGCCGGCGATCCGGACTTCATAATGCAGGTGCGGTCCGGTCGAGCGGCCGGTCGAGCCGACATAACCGATGATCTCACCCTTGCGGACGCGCTGGCCGGCCGCGACGTTGAGCCGCGACATGTGCCCATAACGGGTCTGGAGGCTGCCGCCATGCTCGAGGCTGACATAGAGCCCGTAGCTGGAGAACCAGTCGGCGCGGCTGACGATGCCGTCGGCGGTGGCATAAATCGGGGTGCCGGTCGGGCCGGCCAGATCGATGCCCTTGTGGCCACGACGGCCACCGAGCACCGGATGGATGCGTGTGCCGTAGTCGCTGCTCAGGCGAACGCCTTCGACCGGCATGCGCGACGGGATCGAAACCGAAGACTTGGCGGTGGTGCTGCCGTCGAGCGACTGCCAGCGGCTGAACAGCGCCTTGAACTGATCGTCGCGATTGCCGAGCGCGGTGGGCTTTTCAGCCTGCGCGGCGCGGAGCGGTGCGGCAATATCGGCGGTTGCGGAAGAGTTGGCGAGCGCGGGATTGGCGCCGACCGTAATGGCAAGCGCTGCAAGCGCGCCAAGCCCTTTACGGATGAAAAAATCGAACATCAGCGACCCAGTTCCATTCTATCTCGACCGTTTGCCGTTGATGTTTCAACGACATTGGGCCGCAGCAACCCCTGTTGCGTGGCAATCGCTTCACCCCGCCGCGGCACTCCGCCGCAGTGTGAACCGGTACTCCGGAGATAGATCGGAACCCCCCGCCCATCTCGTACGTTGGGGTATCTCGGTGGATGGTTTACAAAGCAATACCGGCGTAGAATTCGCGCGGTAAACCGGCTGCCTGACGCGCTGAGTCGTTGAATGGTGGCTTCAGCCCTCCGCGAAAATGCTTTTCGACAAGGGTTTGCCACGTGGCGGCGGGATTGCTTCCTCGTGTTTGGCAGACAGTGCCGAACCACGCTGTGCCGCAGCGCACATGGCGGATCTCGTCCGAAAATATCCGTTCGAGGATCCGCGCGCTGGCCTCGTCGCCCGCGAATCGCATTCGTTCGATCGTCGCCGGGGTGACGTCGAGGCCGCGCGCTTCGAGTACCATCGGCACGATCGCCAAGCGGGCGGCAACATCGTGGCGGGTCGCTTCGGCCGCTTCCCACAGCCCGTCGTGCGCGGGCAGATCGCCATAGGCCGAGCCCAGCGCCGCAAGCCTGCGCGCGAGCAGCGCGAAGTGCATCGCCTCGTCCGCGGCCACCGCCAGCCAATCGCCGACGAAAGCTTCGCCCATCGTACCGCCGAACCGCCCAGCCATATCGAGCGCGAGATCGATCGCGACGAATTCGATGTGCGCCAGCGCGTGGAGCAGCGCGATCCGACCGCGCAGCGACTGCCCGCGGCCGCGCTTGGGCATCGCCTTGAACGCGAGCAATTCGGGCCGCGCGGGTCGCGCCGGGCGATCGGGCATCGGCACCTCGAAAGCGCACGCCAGATCGCCCCGCCGCCAGCGGCGCGCGACGTCGCGGGTCGCGCGGACCTTGGCAAACGGATCGGCGGTGAGCAGCGCCGCTTGGATGGCCGAGGCTACCGACGGTTCAGAGATTGCGCGCCGCCTCCAGCACTTCGGCGGCGTGGCCCTTGACCTTCACCTTGCGCCAGACGCGCGCAATCTTGCCCGCACCGTCGACCAGGTAGGTGGTCCGCTCCATCCCCATGTATGTCCGCCCGTACATCGACTTTTCGACCCAGATGCCCAGCGCATCCGAAAGCCCGCCGGTTTCGGCATCCGAAGCCAGCGGCGCGACAAGACCGTATTTGGCGGCGAACTTCGCATGCTTGGCGGGCGGATCCTTGCTGACCCCGAGCAGCGCCATCCCGGCCTCGGCAAACTGGGGGGCGAGTTCGGAAAAGTCCTTGTTCTCGGTGGTGCAGCCGGGGGTGTCGTCCTTGGGATAGAAAAACACCACCAGCGGCTTGCCGGCGTAATCGTCGACGGACATCGGCTCGCCGTCGGCCCCGGTCAGCGTCACCGCCGGGAAGGAATCGCCGACATCGGCCTGCTTGCTCATGGGTCCATCTCCAGTTCGAGGCCGAACACGCGCCGCCACTCGCCCGCCACGGTTTGGCGCGCCTCGGCGAATTGCTCCAGCAGCGTTTGCCACCCGGCGCAACCCGCGGCGCGGGCGACCAGTTCGCGGCTGGCGGGCGGCGGATAGTCGCCATCGGGAGCGAACAGCCGCCCGGCCACCAGCATTCGGGTCATCAGGTCGTGCGCCTCGCGCACTTTGTCCGCAAGCGAGCCCGCTGCGGCCAGCGAATCGCAGGCCGCGCCGAGATCGGGGGTCAGTCCGATGTGATCGCGCAGCTGTAGGAAGTGGACGAGGAACTCGAGGTCCACCAACCCGCCGCGCAGCAGCTTGGCGTCGAAAGGGCCGCGCGGCGGCTTGTGCGCCGCCATCTCGTCGCGCATCTTGAGCAGGTCGGTGCGCAGGGTGCCGGGATCGCGCGGCACCTTCAGGACTTCCCCGATGATCGCCGAGAGCTCGCGCCGGTCTTCGTCGCCCCCGAACACCGGTCGCGCGCGGCTCAGAGCCATGTGCTCCCAGGTCCACGCCTCCTCGCGCTGGTAGCGGGCGAAGCTGGCGAAACTGACCGCGATCGGCCCCTGGGCGCCCGAGGGGCGCAGCCGGGCATCGACCTCATAGAGCGCGCCCGCCGCGGTCGGCACCGACAATGCGGCAATCACCCGCTGGGCAAGCCGGTTGAAATAGAGCGTGGCGCCCAGCGGCCGCGCGCCGTCGCTTTCGGCGCCGTGCTCGCCGCTGAACAGGAACACCAGGTCGAGGTCCGATGCGTGGGTGAGCGCCCCGCCACCCAGCCGCCCAAGCCCGAGGATCGCGAGGTGGCTATCCGGCACACGCCCATGAACGCGTTCAAACTCGGTCACCGCGGCGCCGGCCAGGACCTCGATCGCGGCTTCGGCAATGCGTGACAGCGCGCCCGCCACCGCCAGCGCATCGCTGGCCCCCTCGACCAGCTGAACCCCCAGCGCGAAGCGGCGCTCGCCCACCTCGCGACGCACGGTGTCGAGGACCTGCTGATAGTCGGCCTCGCGCTCGTGCGGGGGGAGCAGCCCCGCGCCGATTGTCGCGACGCTGCCTGGCAGATCGAACGCACTGCGATCGATCAGCGGGTCGAGCAGCTCGATCCGCCGCGCCAGCTCGTCGGCCAGCGCCGGAGCATGGGCGAGGACGCGCACCAGCAGCGCGAGCAGCGCGGGGCGCGCCTCGATCAGGCGGAACACGTTGATCGCGCTGGGCAGCGCGGCGAGTAGCGTTTCCCAGCGAACCAGCGCCCGCTGGGGATCGGGCGCGCCGGCCAGCGCCTCGCACAGCGCGGGCAGAATGCGGGCAAAGGCCTGCTGCGCCTCGACCGAGCGCAGCGCGCGGAAGCGGTCGCCGGTCCAACCCGCTGCGCGGGCGGTGAAGCGATCGCCCGGTTGCGCTGCCGGCACCGCGTGGGTCACCCCATAGCTGGCGATCAGGGTATCGAACCGCATGCCGACCGCCTCGGATATCGCCGCCAGCTCGGCCACCAGCGCCGCGCCGTCGGCCAGTCCGTCAAGCCGGGCAACTCCGTCGAGCGCCGCAGGGTCGGTCGGCAGCGAGTGGGTCTGCTGATCGGCGACCATCTGCAGACGGTGCTCGATCGTGCGCAGGCGGTCGTAGCTTGCGCCCAGTACCCGCGCATCATCTGCGGCAATGATTTCTGCTGCTGCCAGCGCGTCGAGCGCGGCACGGGTCCCGCGCAGGCGCAGTTCGGGGCGCCGCCCGCCGTGGATCAGCTGGTGAGTCTGCGCGAAAAACTCAACCTCGCGGATGCCGCCGCGGCCGCGCTTGAGGTCGTAGCCGGGTCCCACCGCCTGTCCCCCCGCATAAGCCTCGCGAATGCGGACCGTGAGCCGCCCGATCTCCTCGATCGCCCCGAAATCGAGGCTGCGACGCCACACAAAGGGGCGGATCGTGTGCAGGAACGCGTCCCCTGCCGCGATATCCCCCGAAGCGGCGCGGGCGCGGATGAACGCCGCGCGCTCCCACGCCAGCGCGCTCGATTCATAGTGGCCAATCGCCGCGTCGAACGGGAGCGCCAGCGGGCTGACCTCGCTCGCGGGACGCAACCGCAGGTCGACCCGGAACACGTATCCCTCGGCATCGACCCGGCCCAAGGTCTCAATCACCGCGCGTGCCACCCGCTGCGCCGCCTCACCCGGCTCGTCGCGGTCGCGGCGCGGCAGGGTAGCGGGGTCGAACAGCAGGATAGGGTCGATGTCCGACGAATAGTTGAGTTCCTGCGCCCCGTGCTTGCCGAGCGCGATCGCGGCAAAGCCGGTGGGCTCCGCATCGGGCGCGCGGCGGCGGATGCCGTCGGCAATCGCCGCATCGAGCGCGCGATCGGCAAAAGCAGATAGTCGGGCGACGACCGCGCTCAACGGCAACGCTCCCGCGAGGTCGCCAATCGCCAGGGTCAGCGCCAGCGCGAGCCGCTCACGGCGCAGCGCGATTCCGACATCGAGCGCATCCTCGCCCGCAGCCCGCGCCATTGCCAGCGCCTCGTCGAGCTTCCCGGCGGCCAGCGTTTCGCCGAGTTCGGGCAGCGCCTCGAGTGCGTTCGCAAGAAACGGCGCATGGCTTCGCGCCCGCGTGATCGCTCTACCAAACTGGGCCGCTTCCACCATGGCGGGGCGATGCCCGCTGAGCCATGCGGTTTCAAGCGCTACCGCTTGCGCTGGCGGATGGGGTCTGGCACCCCGGCGCACAATCTGCCCAAGAGGT
Source organism: Novosphingobium sp. (assembly GCA_030697365.1). Lineage (GTDB taxonomy): Bacteria > Pseudomonadota > Alphaproteobacteria > Sphingomonadales > Sphingomonadaceae > Novosphingobium. The sequence continues at coordinate 31,931 of JAUYQH010000081.1, forward strand.
CGCCCATGTTTCGCCCCATCGTCTCCCTTGCCGCGCTTGCGCTTGCCGCGTGCACGGCCGTCCCCCCCGCCGCGGACACCCCCCCACCGCCGAGCGCGAAAATCCCCGAGGTTCCCGTCGCGCTGATGAAGGACGTGATCGAGCGGCTGTCGTCCGACGAATTCGAGGGCCGCGCCCCGGCAACGCCCGCCGAAGCCAAGACCACCGCCGAGATCATCGCACGCTTCCGGGCCGCCGGCCTCCAGCCGGGCAACAACGGAAAGTGGCTCCAGGAAGTCCCGACGGTCGAGATCACCGCGCAGAACCCTTCGCCGCTGACGGTAAGCGGTCCGGCGGCGCAGATGAGCTTCGCCTATGGCACCGAGTACGTCGCGGGCAGCTATCGGGTGACGCCGCAGACCCGGATCGCCGACAGCGAGCTGGTGTTTGCCGGCTATGGCATCGTCGCGCCCGAGTTGGGCTGGAACGACTACGCGGGCGTCGACATGAAGGGCAAGACCGCGGTGATCCTGGTCAACGACCCCGACTATGCCACGGAGACGCAGGACGGGCTCTTCAAGGGCCGGCGGATGACCTATTACGGCCGGTGGGACTACAAGTTCGCCGAAGCCGCGCGCCAGGGCGCGGCCGCGGCACTGATCGTCCACGATACCTTCCCCGCCGCCTATGGGTGGAACGTCGTCAATTCGAGCTGGACCGGGCCGCAGTACTACGTACGGCGCGACGACAACGCGATGGGCGAGACCCAGGCCAACGGCTGGATCCAGAAGCCGGTGGCCGAGGCGATCCTCAAAGGCGCGGGCAAGGATCTGGCGGCGCTGACCGCGGCGGCCGGGCAGAAGGGTTTTCGCGCGGTCCCGTTGGGGCTCAAGGCCTCGCTGGGCTTTACCAACGCGATCCGCAACGATGTTTCGAACAACGTAATCGGGCTGCTGCCGGGAACCACGCGCAAGGACGAGTACGTGCTCTACACCGGCCACTGGGATCATCTCGGGCGGTGCAACGCCGACGCCAGCGGCGATGACATCTGCAATGGCGCGCTCGACAACGCCGGCGGGATCGCCGCCATGGTCGCGCTGGCCGAGATGAACCGCCGTGCCGGCCCGACGCCGCGCAGCCAGATCTTCGCCGCGGTCACGCTCGAGGAATCGGGGCTGCTCGGCTCGGAGTGGTACGCGCGCAACCCGATCTACCCTCTCGACCGGACCGTCGGCGGGGTCAACATCGACGGGCTGGCGCCGGTCGGGCGAACCCGTGACGCGACCGCGACCGGGGGCGACAAGTCCGAGCTGACCGCGATCCTCATGCCGACGCTGGCGGCGATGGGCCTGCGGCTTTCGCCCGAGGCCTATCCCGAGCGCGGCTTTTACTATCGTTCGGACCACTTCAGCCTGGCCAAGCGCGGCGTGCCGATGTTTCGCGTGGGGCGCGGGCTCGATCTGGTCGAGGGCGGAGTCGCCGCGGGCAGGGCGGCTTCGGACGACTACACCAAGAACCGCTACCATCAGCCGAGCGACGAGTATTCGCCCGACTGGAAGTGGGACGGCATCGTCCAGGAGACCGAGCTGCTCTATCGCCTGGGCCGCGCGCTGGCCGAGGGATCGACCTGGCCCAACTGGAACCAGGGCGACGAGTTCCGCGCGATCCGCGACAAGGACTGCGCCGCCTCGCCTGGTGGATGCTGACGCTCAGCGGATGATACTACCGCCCGAATGGCACCCGCAGGACTGGCTGTGGGTCGGTTTCCCGCACGATGCCGGCGAGTGGCCGGGCGTCCTGGAGCGCGCGCAGGAGCAGATCGCTGCGTTCGCCAACGCGGTGGCCGATAGCGGACAAGCGGTACGGCTGATCGTGCGCGATGCGGCCAACGAGGCGCGGGCGCGCGCGCTGGTCAGCGAGAGCGTCACGCTCGAGCGCCGCGTCTACGGCGATGTCTGGTTGCGCGACACCGGGCCGCTGGTGCTCGACGACAGGCGCACGGCTTTGCGCTTTGGCTTCAACGGCTGGGGCGGGAAGTACCTGATGCCCGGCGACGAAACGATCGGCGCCGAGCTGGCGCGCGATGCCGGGCTGGAAGTCACCACCGCCGACTGGATCCTCGAAGGCGGCGCGATCGATGGCGACGGCACCGGGCTGGTGGTGACCACCGAGCAATGCCTGCTCAACCCCAATCGCAATCCACACTTGTCGCGCGGTGAGATCGAGGCGCGGCTGGCGCGCGATCTGGGTTTGTGCCGCGTTCTTTGGCTGGGCGACGGGTTGATCAACGACCACACCGACGGCCATATCGACAACCTCGCCCGCTTCGTCGGGCCGGGGCGGCTGGCGCTGCCGGTGGCGACCGGACCCGACGATCCCAACGCCGCGATCTATGCCGACGCCGCGGCCCGCGCGCGGGGGTTCGGGGTCGAGGTGGTCGCGGCGCCTTCGCCGGGGCGGGTCGAATGGGACGGGGTGATCCAGCCGGCCAGCTACATGAACTTCGTGATCACCACGAACCTCGTGGTCGTCCCGGTGTTCGGCAGCGCGCATGACGAGGCCGGGGTCGCTGCGATCGCCGCGCTGTTCCCGGGGCGCGAGACAGTGGGCCTGATGGCCGA
>JAUYQH010000092.1 GCA_030697365.1 Novosphingobium sp.
GGAGGAGTGGCTCGGCGCACCGCTCTTCCTTCGTACGACAAAGGGGCTGGTGCTGTCGGAAGCAGGAAATACCTATATCCCGATCGTCCGGCAGGCGCTCGACTTGTTGGCCAGCGGGAGCGCCAAGATCGTTAACAAGCATAGCCTCGGCCAGCTTTCGATCAGTGCGGCCCCGACATTCGGGGCCCGATGGTTGCTGCCGCGGCTGCACAAGTTTCGGGAGCTTCACCCGGACATTCACATCGTCATCGATACGTCCCATGAGCGTGCGGAGTTGTCGGATACCGGCGTGGACCTGGCCATTCGCATGGGGCGGGGCAACTGGCAGGGCGTCATCGCCGACAAGCTGATTGCCGAGGAAATGGTCCCGGTGTGTGCGCCGTCGATCTACGATCGCGTGCGCGGTCTTGCCGCCATCGAGCAGGCGCCGCTGATTCATGTCACGAGTGCCAGCGAGGACTGGGCGGTATGGGCAAGCGAGACCGGCCGCGCCGTGCCCGATCCGGCCAAGGGCCTCCGGTTCGATACCATCCACATGGCGTTTCAGGCCGCGTGCCAGGGGCTCGGCGTGGTGATCGGGCGCAAGCCGCTGGTCAATGCGGAGCTGGCTTCGGGCAGCCTGGTGGAGGTCTGGGAGCCGGTCTTCAGCAATACCTCGTATTGGCTGGTCGGTGCCGAGAGCCGCGCCGACGACCCGCGAATTGTCGCGTTCCGCTCCTGGATCCTGCAGGAGGTTGCTGCGGCCGCGTGATGAATTGGCTTCATTCAACCGGCAGTATCATTCAATTGTACCGGCGGGATGAAAGGCTAGTCTTGGTCCACCATGCATCAAATTGAATTCTGGTTCGATTTCGGGTCGCCTTACGCCTATTTCGCCGCCCTCCAGATCGAAGAGGTCGCGGAGCGCTACGGGCGGACGGTGCAGTGGCGCCCGTTCATGCTCGGCGCGGTGTTTCCGACAACGGGGATGCGGCTGCTGACGGATACGCCTCTGCGCGGGGAGTATGCGCAGCATGACTGGCGGCGCCTGGCCCGCAAGCTGTCGGCGCCGTTCGTGCTGCCGGCAGGATTTCCCGCCCATAGCGCCAAGCCGGGGCGCGCCTTCTACTGGCTGCGCGATCATCATCCGGACATGGCCATCCCGTTCGCCAAGGCAATATTCCACAGCTACTTTGGTGAAGGTGTCGATGGCTTCAGCAAGGATGCGGTGCTCGGAACGGCCGCCGAGTACGGCGCCGATGTCGTCGAGCTCAGACCGGCGTTGGACTCCGACATGTTGAAGCAGCAGTTCAGGGCCATCACGGATGAAGCGATCGCCCGTGGCGTATTTGGCTCGCCGTTCTTCTTCGTGGATTCCGAGCCGTTTTGGGGATCCGACAGGCTGGCGCTGATCGATGAATGGCTGAATCGCGGCGGCTGGTAACGGCCGGTCACGCGATCCTCCGCACGTGAGTTCAATTCACGCATACCCCAGTATTACTCATTTGTGCTGCCCGGCGGCAGTCTCCTAAGTCCCGCCTGTATCAACGGGAGGGGCGCCAGATGGCGGTTCATCATTCTGTGAAGCGAGCGCGCTTTCGCGCCCTGCACCAGGAAGGGTGCCTTGTTCTTCCAAATCCCTGGGATATCGGGAGTGCGCGAAGGCTCGAAAAGCTCGGCTTCAAGGCGCTTGCCACAACGGGCGCGGGTTACGCGTGGTCGTTGGGACGTGAAGACGGCCAATTGTCCCGGGACGAAACGTTAGACCATTTGCGGACGCTTTGCGCGGCAACCGATTTGCCGGTCAATGCGGATTTCGAGACCGGCTACGCCGATAGTGCCGAGGGCGTATTTGCAAACGTCCTCATGGCGATCGAAACCGGAGTTGCGGGTCTGTCGATCGAAGACCGCGATGGCCGGAACCTCCTCGATTTCCCGGTGGCAGTGGAGCGGGTTCGCGCCGCACGGCACGCCATCGATCAATCCGGCGAAGATGTGATGCTGATCGGGCGGTCGGAGGGCCACTTCATCGGCAAGCCGGATCTTGAAGCCACGATCGGCCGTCTCGTTGCGTACTCCGAGGCCGGGGCCGACTGCCTCTATGCACCCGGTGTGTACGAGCTGCCGGATATCTCTCGCATCGTTGCAGCCGTCCGTCCCAAGCCGGTGAATGTCATGATCACGGGACCCAATCCCGGCGTAGCCGATCTCGCAGCCATCGGGGTTCGCCGGGTGAGCATCGGCGCCTCTTTGGCCGCTGCCGCATGGCGAGGTTTTGACGCGGCCGCGCACATGCTGCTCACCGAGGGGAGATTGCCGCCCCGCAGCTGATGGGCATTCGGGCAGCGGGACGAACATGTTCGGGTTAAAGCTAATTTTACGCTGAAGGAGAGAGTCATGAGCGACGCCACCGCAAGACCGATCGACGCCCGCCCGGGAATATCCACGCGAACGGTCGTGACCGTCATGGCCGGCGCAGCGCTGATGACGCTCGCCGCCAAGGTGCAGATCCCGTTCTGGCCCGTGCCGATGACGCTGCACACGATGGCCGTCATGGCATTCGCCGTCGGCTTTGGGCCGCGTATCGCCACCTCGATTTTCCTGACCTATCTCGCCGCCGGTGCGGCGGGACTGCCAGTGTTCTCCGGCTCGCCCGAACGCGGCATCGGTCTTGCCTATATGGTCGGCCCCACTGGCGGCTATCTGCTCGGCTATCTGACTGCGACATGGCTGGTGGGCACGTTGGTTGCCGGCAAAGGCACGGTGGGACGTCTCGGAGCCATGCTGGCCGGTATGCTGCCAATCTACGGGTTCGGTGCCTCATGGCTCGCGGTCTATGTTCCGGCGGACCAGCTTCTCACCGTCGGTGTCTTGCCCTTCCTGCTGGGCGATCTGGTGAAGATCGGCGCTGTAGTGGCCATCGGCATGGTGCTGCCCGCATCGCTTGTCCGGCTCTCGGGCAAAGGCTGGTGATAGCGATGGATGGGACAATCCGGCACGACTGGTTGGTTGGCGAAATCATCGGCCTGCATGAATTGCCGCTGCTTGAACTGATCGGCCGGGCCAATGGAGTGCATCGCCGGCACCACGATCCCAACAAGGTGCAGAAAGCGAGCCTGCTTTCCATCAAGACCGGCGGATGCCCGGAGAACTGCGCCTATTGCCCGCAATCGGCGCATCACAGTGAGGTCGATCTGACCCGCGACAAGCTGATGGACCCGGCCAAGGTGATCGCCATGGCGGCGACCGCCAAGGCGGCGGGGGCTGAACGCTTCTGCATGGGGGCGGCCTGGCGGCAGGTGCGCGACGGCAAGGAGTTCGACGCCGTCATCGAGATGGTCGAGGGCGTCCGCGCCCTAGGCATGGAAGCCTGCGTCACGCTCGGCATGCTGAAGCCGCATCAGGCCGAACGGCTCGCGGCGGCCGGCCTGACCGCCTACAACCCCAATCTCGATACCAGCCCCGAGTTCTATGGCCGGATCATCACCACCCGGACCTATGAGGATAGGCTGGACACGCTGGCAACGGTGCGCTCCTTCGGGATCGACCTGTGCTGCGGCGGCATCATCGGCATGGGCGAAACGGTTCGTGACCGGGCATCCATGTTGCAGGTGCTTGCGGCAATGGAGCCGCACCCCGAAAGCGTGCCGATCAATGCGCT
>JAUYQH010000097.1 GCA_030697365.1 Novosphingobium sp.
AGCGCATCGAGCGAAAAGCCGAACCCGGCAAGCACCACGAACGCCATGATCGTCGCGCAGGCCAGCAGCAGCACCGCCTTGACGATCTGCACCCAGGTTGTAGCGATCATCCCCCCGAAGATGACGTAGAGCGTCATCAGCACCCCGACGATCACCACCGCCGCCTCGTAAGGCAGGCCGAACAGCAGCTGGATCAGCTGCCCGGCCCCGACCATCTGCGCGATGAGATAAAACAATACGACCACAAGCGTGCTGAACGCGGCCAACATCCGCACCGGCGTCTGGGCAAAGCGGAACGAGGCTACATCGGCGAAAGTGTAGCGCCCAAGGTTGCGGAACCGCTCGGCGAGGAGGAACAGGATGATCGGCCACCCGACGAGAAAGCCGGTCGAATAGATCAGGCCGTCGTAGCCGTCGGCAAAGATCTGTGCCGAGATGCCCAGGAACGAGGCGGCCGACATGTAATCGCCGGCGATCGCCAAGCCATTCTGAAAACCCGTGATCCCGCCCCCGGCAGCGTAGAAGTCCGACGTCGTCTTCGTCTGGCGCGCAGCCCAGCGGGTGATGCCGAGCGTAAACAGCACGAAAGCCCCGAACACGGCGACAGCCGCCCAGTTGGCGTTCTGCACTGCGCTCACAGCCCCGCCTCTTCGCGGATTTCCCGGGTTAGTCGGTCGAACCGCGTGTTGGCGCGCCGCACGTAGATCGCGGTCAGGACGATCCCCGAAACGATCACCCCCAGCCCGATCGGGATGCCGAGGGTCATCGTCCACCCGCTGGCGACGGGCTGGCCCAGAAAACCCCGCGCAAAGGCGACCAGCAGGATGAACCCGAAGAAGATGATCAGCATGACGGCGGTGAGAACCCACGCCAGCCGCGCGCGGGCGCGCACCAGCGTTTGAAACCGGGGCGATTTCAGCAGGCTGGCGGCCAGCGCCTCCGGTCCCGGCGAACCCTCATCGACTGCCATTCCGCTTTCTCCTCCTCCCCATCCTTGACCCGGCTGGTGCTCATGGCGCGCCCAGTAATCCCGAGCGAAACGGTTTCTCGCTGTCAATACTTCTTGCCAAGCCCGCGACTCTTCCCCTTGCCGCGCCTCTTGGATCCTGGACGGGACGAGACCGTTTGCCGCCGGCCCGAAAGATCCAGGTGGCGCGCCACGCAGTTCCGAGCGAACCGGTCTCCCCACCAAATTTCCCAGTTAACCGCGATAACTGGGACTATTCACGTTTTTTGCAGATCGATATCACTTGCGAAGAGCCAAATTGTCCCGGATATCCGGGGTTTTTCCGAACCTATGCCAGCAAAGAACTGGGAATTCCAGGACAGCCGAACAGGGAACTGATTCTGGCTTAACTGGGGCGGAAATGGCCGAACCGGGAACGCTTGGCGAGGTCACCAGCGGTCGGGGTTGCGGGCTGCCTGTTCGCCCGACGAGACAAATTTTTCCTCCAAATCGTCAAACGTTAGTCGACCGCGCGATCGGCCCTGTATCTATGGGGCGCTCCTCAACGAATCAGGAGCAAAGCCGATGCCTGCCTTCACCATTTACGACCACTTCAATCCAGATCACCTGGGCTGGTTGCACCACAGGGTGCGCCGCGGACAATACATCTCCCGTGGCGATGTCGCGCGGATCATGAACGCAAATCGGGGTTGCGAGCGGGAGGATCCGCTGGTGCGGGACCTGCTGTTGCGGGCGCAGACGGGCCAGCTCAAGCGCAGGCGCGGTCGTCCCGAAGCGGATTTCAAGGTCATGCATATGGCCCTTTTTCTCGCTGACGAGTGGATCCGTGAACTCCGGGACGAAATCTGGACCGTCCGGCGAGCCGGGAAGGCGCGCTTGCGAACCGATCTGCCGCCCGTCCTTCAAGCCGCCAATGCATACGCTCGCTGCTTTGGCTGCGGTACCGGCGGCGAGCTGTTGAACAGGATCTCCCAACAGCGCCGGAAAGGTTTGTTATGAAAGAAATCGCGCCAGTGACCTGACAATCGGACGCCTCCATCAATCTGGAGCAACTTCCAATGGTCAGTAACAATATCGAAAAAGGCGTCCGCTCCCTCGGGGAGCGGACCATCCAATGCCTCGTGCCGCACGATCGCAATGCGCGCACGCACTCCAAAGCGCAGATCGATCTGATCGCTCGCAGCATCACCAAATATGGCTTTGTCAGCCCGGTACTGATTGATGCCAAAAACCGGATCATCGCCGGTCATGGACGGGTTGAGGCGGCGCGCAAGCTTGGCATGACCAGTGTACCGGTGGCGCTGGTCGAGGGGCTGAGCGAGGCGGAACTGAAGGCCTATGTGATTGCCGATAACCGGACGGCCGAACTGGCAGGCTGGGACAAGTCGCTACTGTCGCTTGAACTTGCCGCTATTGCGGGGCTGGAAAGCGACTTCGATCTGTCGCTGACCGGATTCGACGGTGCTGAGCTCGAGGCGCTGCTGAACGCGCTCGACGGAGAGGCCGGCGGATCGGACGCGGTCCCCGAGGTCGGCAAGGTGGCCGTGTCGGGTCCTGGCGATATCTGGCAGATGGGACCGCACCGCCTGATCTGCGGCGACGCACGCGACCTTGCAGTCTACCAGGCGCTGCTTGGTGACGAACGCGCGCAGATGGTGTTTACCGATCCGCCGTACAATGTGCCGATCACTGGCCACGTCTGCGGGCTTGGTGAAGTGAAGCATCGCGAGTTTGCGATGGCTGCGGGCGAGATGAGCAAGGCCGAGTTCACGGCGTTTCTTGCATCGGTGCTCGCTCAGCTTGCGGCATACAGCGCCGACGGTTCTATCCATTATGTTTGCATGGACTGGCGTCACATCGAAGAAATCGTGCAGGCCGGTAACGCAGTCTATACCGAGCTCAAGAACCTGATCGTCTGGAACAAGACCAACGGCGGGATGGGCACCTTCTACCGCTCGAAGCACGAGTTGGTGTTCGCGTTCAAGCACGGAACTGCCGCCCATATCAACAACTTCGGCCTCGGTCAGCACGGCCGCTACCGGGCGAATGTATGGGACTATGAAGGCATTTCCTCGATCGGCAAGAACCGCGCGGACGAACTCGCGATGCATCCGACGGTAAAGCCCGTCGCGATGGTCGCGGATGCCATCCGGGACTGTTCGAAACGCGGCGGGGTAATCCTAGATGCGTTTTCCGGATCGGGGACCACGATCATGGCTGCCGAGCAGACCGGCCGCCGCGGCTATGCGATCGAACTTGATCCGCTCTACGTCGATGTCGCCGTACGGCGCTGGCAGCTGGCTACGGGCAAGAAGGCGATGCTGGCGGGCAGCGAATGTTCGTTCGACGATATCGAAACGATGTTCGAGTGAGGCTATTGGCGCCGGAGACAGCGAGGACCGTCTCCGGCGCCATCGCTTCGTGCCTGTGCGCGGGCGTGATTTGTTTTGAAAGAACGCCCTGACAGGCATTGATAAGCACGACCCTCCAAAATTGGAGTTGTTGACGGTGAGTGACGGTGAAGTCGAAAAGGTAGGTTACAAATGTCCGCCACGGAGCGGCAGGATCCAGAAGGGCGAACACCGCAACCCAAACGGGCGTCGGGGCAAAAACAAGGCACCAGCGAAGGTTGAGACTGACGCTGAAATCCTGGCCCGGCTGGACAATGAACTGGTTGAGTTTCAGGGCAAAATGATCACCAAAAAGGAAGCTGGCCTCCGCGTGCTTCACACTTTGGCGACAAAGGGCGACCCCCGAGCAATCACTGCGATGGAACGCGTCAGGGCTGCTGCCAAAGCTGGCTCGGAACAACAGAGGGGTGGTGTGCTAGTCGTACCTGGCACGGTGCCGCTGGACGAGTGGTGCCTCGCCGCCATCAGGCAACAGGCGCCATATCGCGAATCCGTACCTTACGACGGGGTGGAGGGATCTTCTGCATCAGGCGCGAAATCAGCTGAGTCCGACGAGGTGGAATGATGCTCGGCAGCCATCTCGCGCATCAGCCAAAAACGAAGCTGGGCGCACAGGACGTCAAGCAGCGCTTCCTGCCGGCCGTCAGGTCCAAATGGTGATGAATAGTACCAACGGCGCTGCTCGAGGTAGAGGGTGACCCACAAATCAACCGCGTCGCCGCGCCAGTGCCCATGCTTTTCGGCAAAGGTCAACTGCCGCCATTCGAAGTCTTGGGGGTCGCCGCATCCCGCGGCTTTTGCCAGTCCGTAGCCATCGATCAGCGTCGCAAGGTGGTGAGAATTATCCCACCTTATGTCAGCCGGAATGCTGTCAAGGTAACCTTCCCGTAGGCGGTCGGCCCAGCCGGGCGCATCGGAGTGACGCTCCTGCCCCTGTAGTGCGCGCTTCAGCATCTTCATCCGGTCCGGGGCGACCTCCGGCGTGAAGAGTCGGTCGACCAGTTGTGTCATGGTAGCAAGCTGCTCGAATCTCGTCGCCAGCAACATCGTTTGTTTCGGGCGGATCTTCTTCTCGCCGTTCGAATCTCCCTTGCTATGTTTGGCAGACTTATTTCCGAACCACGGCAGGGGTGAGCCCGCTGATGCGCCAAACCAGTCGTAGCGAACGATCTCAAAGGTCAGGGGATCATGGACCAGCCTAACGACGCATCCGGAAGTTGCGAGGCGGAGGCTGTTGCTGATCTTGTAACGATCGCATTTGCCGCCGGTGATCATGCCCTTCAGCTGGATATGTCTGGTATAGCCGTTGGCCTCGATCACCAAATCACTTCCGCTGAAATCGACATCCCCTCGCAGGACATTGAACTCTATGCCCCGCCCGATGAGTTCGCGCGTGATCGCGGCGAGAAAGTGATATTCCAGCACTTTCTCGCGCACGGAGGAATTGGAGGAGTAGGAGGCTTCGGCCTGGTCGGAGCCGGTATGTTTGTCGATCATGAGTGGCACCAACGCTTGAGGCCCACCACGAAGTCAACCTGAATGTCACTGATCGTCTGTAGAACGATTGGCCACAGGCGTCTCTTTGGATGGCGTGGATGTTCGACAGCGCCTCGCCAAAAACCTTCGCCGCCTCCGGTCCGAAAAGGGATGGAGTCAGGAAGAGTATGCTGATCGTGCCGATATACATCGCACTTATGTCAGCGACATCGAACGTGCGCGACGCAATCCTACGATAACCGTAGTAGAGAAGCTGGCGGCGCCCCTCGGCATCGGCGCGGCTGCGCTGCTGGAATGATGCGTGCCTATCCGGTTAATGCAGACACCCACTACATGTAGGGTGCGTCCAGTCGCCGGAATAGAGTTCGGCGTAGGTCGGGGCGGCGGCTCCACCTGCGATTCCGAGCAATGAGCGGAAGGCATTGAACGGGTAGAACCGCCTGTTGAATCGGAAGGTGAACTCGTTGAGGTAGGCTTGCAGATGTTTCGCGCTCACCCCGTGATGGATGCCATTGAGCCATGTCTTCAGATTGCTGAAGACGAGGTGGATGATCGGAAGGAACTGCTCCGCCACCTCGTGGTCACCGCATTCGGCGATGGCGTGGTGGTCGTAGCCCCGCGTCCGCAGGGAACGATAGGCGGTCCAGTCATCGGTGACGACCAATGTTCGCGGCATGACGGCGCTTCCGACAAATCCGCACAACGCTTCAGCGGAGCGGTCAGGTGCGATGGCAAGGCGAACGCGGCCATCATACGACCATCCTTACGCTTGTCCTGGGCCGTACCCGGCTTGCGGTGACGGACCTCGACGGCAGCGGCCACCAGTGTCTTGTGGTGGACGCCTCGCCCTTCACCGCGCGTCCTGCCGGCAACCCAGGTTTCGTCCACCTCGACATGTTCGCCCGCCACGCCGCCGATCCGGTCTTGATCGGGTCGCACCATGGCGGCGCGCAGCTTGTGCAGGATGCCGAAGGCCGTTTCGTAACGGCTCAGACCGAGTTGCCGCTGGAACTGCACCGCCGACATGCCCTGCGTTTGACTGGCAACCAGATAGGCCGCCCAGAACCAGACACTGAGCGGCATATGGCTACGCTCCATGACAGTGCCAACCAGGAGGCCAGTTTGGCGCCGGCACGAGCGGCACTCAAGAATCCCCGGCCGCGTGGCAATGCGGAAGGGCTCGCCGTTCGCACCGCAATACCGGCAGGTGAAGCCGTCAGGCCAGCGGGTGCGCTCAAGATATGCCGCGCACGCCGCGTCATCAGGAAACCGCTGCTGAAACTCGGGCAGCGACCGCGGAAAAGTCAGATCGTCACGCTGGAAAATGTCCATCGCCGTCATGATGCCTCTCTCCCACGCAACTCACAGGGGGACACTACATCTGGTGGGTGTCTGCTTCAACCGGATAGGCACGGCTCAAACTCGTTACCGAGGCGCGCAACGGGGACAGCGCGCTAACAGCCACCATCGAAGACCTGTCTCGCACCGGCATGCTTGTGCACTCGGCAATCGAGATGAGCGAGGGTGACACAATCGACGTGGAGCTTCCGCAAGCCGGGGCGGTCACGGCGCGCATCGTCTGGACCCGCGGGAGTTTCGCGGGGTGTGAGTTTGTCGGGATGCTGCCGCAGTCGGCAGTCAGCGCCTCGTTGCTGATGTCTCCGAATTTCAGGTTGCAAGACGAAGCGAAGACGACCTTGCCTGGCAGGAGGCTCCAGCGTGATCTGACGGGACTTGCCGTTGGAATGCTGGTCGTTCTGCTGCTGGTGGTTCTGACGCTCATTCTCGGTATGCTGATTGCATAGGAACTTTCTCGCGTTTGAACTCCGGTTGCTTGACCGCGTGATCGGGGGTGAGTGACTTCAGGCGGTCCGACCTTGAGATCAGGATTTCAATCCGGTTTCAATCGGGCGCGCATTTCCTTGCCTGGCTTGAAAAAGGGCACCCGCTTGGCGGGTACCTCGACGGCGTCGCCGTTGCGCGGGTTGCGGCCGCGGCGCGAATCGCGCTCGCGCGTGGAAAACGCACCGAAACCGCGCAGTTCGACCCTGCCATCGTCGGCCAGGCGCTGGGCGATCTCGTCGAAGACCACATCGACGACCCGTTCGACCTCTTCGCCGCACAATCCGCTGTTTTCCTTAGCCAGCGCCTTCAGCAGTTCGGAACGGATCATCGGCGCTTCCCCTCTCGTGGCCCGGCAGCACATAACCGGCACACTGGTGCGCTTTGCCTTAGCCAGTTGTTTCTCAATGAAAACCCCCACCGAAAAGGTGCGCGTGCACGAAACAACCCAGCGCCTGGTGGCCGGAGGCTTTGCCGGCAATTACTTCGCTTCACCCGCCCTGATTCGGCACACCGGCACCGCGATGTCGATGTAGGTGCTAGATGTCAGAGGCTGGAGAGATTGAGCGAAGCAGCGCAGCTGCCAATCTCCTGCTTCTGCTCGCAGCCGAGTTCGGTCATCGCTGCCCTGTACCAGTGGAAAACCGGCCTCCGTCTCATCTGGCTGCATCGCCAATCAGGCTGAACGGCGCCCAGACGCCAGGATGCGCCCAGGCGGAACGCGACCTATCGTCCCGGATTTCCCGCATCGAACGCTGCAGGGCCTCGGCGCGGCTGAGGGCGGGGTTCTCCCGCATCAGCTCGATCGTGCGGACGGTGAGACGGGGCGCCGCTTCGTCCACCACCAGCCAATGCGAGGCGAGCAGGTTTCGCGCGCCCGCGTAGAAAAAGGCTCTCGCCAGACCCGACAATCCGGGGGCGCCCGCGGACCCGTCCCCCGCCGCGGTGTTACAGGCGGAGAGGATCACCCAATCGGCGTCCAGCCGCAGCGCCGACACCTCGGATGCGGCCAGGAAACCGTCATCCTGGTCAGTGGCAATGTCGGGTGGCGTAAAGATCAGGCCGGGTTCGGACGAGCCCATGACTTCGCCAGCCACTAGCCCGTGGGTGGCCAACGCCAGCACTCGCGTTCCCGACAGGTCCATTGCTCGAAGCGCATGTTCCGTGGCCCGTCCGGCGAGAAAGAGCGATGTCGTGGGTGACCGCAACGCGGACCGCATGTTCTCCAGCTCGACGGCCGTGCCGGGCAGGCGGGCCAGCTGCCGGATTTGGCTGATGTCCGCGAGGCCGCTTGCCGATCGGGTCTGACGCTTGTAAAAGGCGGGGGAAACGTTTGCAACGCCCCGCCCCCGCACGATGGCCTGGCCATGAAGCACCGGGTCTCCGAATCCGACAAAGCTCGCGGAAGAGTCTCCGGACGGCCGCGGAGTGCCGCCAAAGCGCCTCAGGAATTCGAGCGACTGGATCGACGGAATGTTGATGAGCGCGTGCGCGTCCGCGAACCATCTTGTCGTCCGCAACGCCTGCGCATCATCGTCCGCGCCTTGGGGTTCCTCGGTAACCAAAATAGCGAACGGTATTCCCGTGAGCGACCCGGCCGCCGCGATGAAGACATGACGTTTCCCCTCCAATACGGGCGCCACGGGAACGACGAGTTGCCGATAGAGTGCGTGGGCCGTGCGCCGGTCGTAGGAATAGCCTTC
>JAUYQH010000106.1 GCA_030697365.1 Novosphingobium sp.
GTCTGGCGGTCGCGCTGCCGAGGAGATGGCCGCGCGTCTCCAAATCCTACGCGATCACCTCTTCGGAAAGGGGAAGTACTTTGGCGAGAATTATGGACTTCGCGACGTGTTCTGCCTGCTGCAGCTCAAAAACCTCTATAACCATTTCCGGGCTTGGCGCTCGCCGGAAGCGGAAAAAGTCCTTAAGATGATAGTCGATGCCGACTATCTGCTGGAGTTCAACCGTCATCAGCCAGAATGGCAGGACGCCGGCCCCCAAGCTGCAATCGACTCGATACTTTCACCGTCGATCACCGATCCGCTAGCCATGGCGCTACCTGCTGGGTCCATATCGCCAGAATATTCTCAGTCGCCAGTCGCAGCCTCAGTCTTCACTGCCGGCGCGACGGCTTCACCCACATTGCCTCCGCCCGTTGCGCAACCTGCGGATTATGGAAAGGGCCTCTGAATGTCGACCAAGCCGCTTTTGCGCGATGGTGAAACCGTCGGCGTCTATCTCAATCGTGTGGCGCAATTCTATGATGGACATTTCATCAACCTCGCCGACCAACTCGCGCGCTGGCATGAAGACCGAGGCCAAGTTGATCACTCGATCGAATACTGGTCGATGCATCAGGGGCAAAAGAACCACCTAATCGACTCACTGCGGGTGCAGGCTATGCTCAAGTCGCCCTACATTGGGCACAAGGAGATGCTTGAGCCGCACCTCCAATGGAGTGCCGATCACGCAGTCTCCCTTGAAGATGACGACTATGTTCGCTTCCGACCCTACGTCGGTGACCGCAAAATTCGTATCGGCTATGCGTGCTGCTGGTTCAATTCGGCGACTATTCGCGGCCAGGGCATTCCGTTCATTGCGGAGCATGATCGCTATAAGTTTTCAGTTGTTGGATATTCGCTCGGCCCTTGCGACAACTCGATCACCCGGCACTTCGATGATTTCTTCGATGTACATGCCTTGAGCGACGCCCAACTCGCAAGGAAGATTCGCGAGGACGAGATCGACATCTTCATCGAACTAACCGGCTTCTCGCCGCATCACAGGTTTGGGACTATGGGAGCTCGGTGTGCGCCCGTGCAGGTGTCCTATCTCAACCATACGGGCACCAGTGGCGTAAAGAACGTAGACTACATCCTTGCTGACCCGATCGCCGCTCCGCCGGGGATCGATCCCCATTTCACCGAGAAGGTGTATCGCCTGCCGAGCACTTTTTTTGTCTTCAACTATGATTGGGACGAATTCCCGAAGGTCAATGCACCTCCACATCTGAAGAATGGCTACATCACGTTTGGCTGCTTTGGCAGTCAGTCGAAAGTCAACGACGCCGTCATCAAACTTTGGGCCGACATTCTCCAGGCAGTTCCGGACTCGCGGCTGTTCCTCAGGAACATGGGGCTCGCGTCGCTTGAGAACAGGAAATTCATGGAGCGCCGGTTCGCGCGTTGGGGAATCCCGTCGCATCGCCTTCGCTTGCAGCCAGGCGGAGCGCGCGAAGAAATCAAGGAAAACTACAACGAAGTCGACATCAGTCTCGATACTTGGCCGTACTGTGGGGGCAACACAATCGCCGAATCGCAGTGGATGGGCGTGCCGGTGATTTCGCTCAAGGGCGACCGCTTTCCGCAGGCCTACGGTGCCTCCTTGCTCCATGCCTCGGGCTGCGAGGAACTCGCAGCGAACACGCCTGAGAACTACGTCGACATTGCAAAACGCCTGGCTGCCGATTCCGACCGAATCGTGCGCTACCGCAATAACCTGCGCGAGATGATGGTGAAGCATGGCTTCGGAGATGCAGTCCGGTTCGCGCGCGATCTGGAAGCTGCTTATGTTGACATGATGCGTCGCTGCTTTGGCCTCTCGGCACTGCCAGCGCCATCGATCGCCAATACGGAAAAATCCAATGGGTCGTCAGCCTCGATGGCCGCGCAGGGCATTTCTAAGGGCCGGGTTGGCAGCCAATGAGCGACTCCAAACTCCTGTCCATCATCGTCGTCGGGCGTAATGACGATTATCTAGGGAACTACCGCTATCGGCTTCAGACATCGCTCAATCACCTTGCGAAAAATCTCCGCAGTCTCGGTAGGCTGGGCGATGTGGAAGTCGTCTTCGTCGATTGGAATAGTCAAGGCAAGCCGTTATCCGACGAAGTCGAACTCTCTACGGATGCCGCATCGCTCGTGCGTTTTGTGATCGTCACGCCGAACGATGCAAAGCGGCGGTTCATGCAAGTTGCGTTCTTCACCACATGTGCGGTGAATGTCGGCGTCCGGCGAGCCACGGGTCAATTCATCATGCTGGCGGACTCCGACAGTATTATGCCCGCTCAGTCCCTCGCTTCCCTGCTCAAGGTGCTCGACGGCTCGCTTCCGGCCTTCGGCCCAAAGGAGAGGCTCATCTACCCTATTCCGCGCCATCAGATCCCCGGAGCGATCAGTGCGCGACGGCCGAACGTCGCGGCTTGGGACATCGTGCTGCAAAGGATCAGCGCTTCCCGGCGCAAGGAGTTGCCGGCAGCCGACTGCCTCGGAGGCTTTTCCGCCGGGCAGCTGATGCATCGTGACATGTGGTTCGAATTTGGTGGATACAACGAGACGCTCGACCGCGCCTGGGGCTGGAGCGACAACGAATTGATGCTGCGCGTCACCCAGAAATACAACTGGATGGATCTCGGCTATTATGGCGTCGTTGCCTTTCACATTGAGCATCATGCCTCTACCGGGAACAGCCATCAGCGCGACCCGAACAGCATTAATGCGATGCTGCTGACTTACGACCCGCATCCCAATCCACCCGACTGGGGTCTTAGAGACTATGAACTAGCGGAGCGGCGCTGCAGCGGACAGGGGCGGCCATCGCAGACGCCGGAGTGGTCCCCGCTCAGCTACCAAGTCAGCGTGTCGAGCGATGTAGTCGGCAGCGTGGTCGACGACTTCGTGTCATGGACTGCATTAATGCACGATAAGGACGCGCCATTTAATCAGACCACCCGCGACGCCATCGGAATCGCATTCTCGTTCGCCACCTACGAATTTCCACGCAACGCATTCTTCTTCGGCGACATTCGCCTGCCGCTACTTACGATACTAACTAAGCTTCACCCCGGCATCGAATACTTCTTCCTTCAACCTTGGAAACAAGGCGACTTGGCAGGCACCCAAACAACGCCCGGCGCACTCGGCTCGCATCTTTCGGCCAACGGGCATCGTGGTTTCGCGCGCATCGTGAGCGGACCCGCTGTTCCGGGTATGAAAGACCTGATTGCTTCGGATCCGCATATCGGACCGATCGAATTGGCGATCGTTGAGCGGGCAAGTTTTGATGACAACTTCGAACTGGTGCTTGCGACCGTTCTGAACCACTTGGCGCCTGGCGGCGGCGTCATCCTAGTCGATGAGCGCCGCCGCTCGCCCACAGATCTGGCGGACATGAGAGTCTTCCTCGGGCGAATCCTGGCCCGTGGGGACCAAAAGCAGGCCGACACCTATCCCGGTCGCGTGTTCCAACAGGCTGAAGATGAAGCCGAGCGCGGCGCGGCGTTCGATGTCGCAACGACGCCCTCGGGCTCTGCTCATTTAATCCGCCGTCGTTTCGAGACGGCCAAGACGCTAGTCCGCATGGCAGCGGAATAGTTGGGACCGCCGGCACCAACACGGCTCGATCGGCAAAACTTTGACGTCGCACCCGTCATGACTGCGCGACCGAACGAACCGGCAGCCGGGCCATAGCCTGTTCTCCGGGTGCAGACGTTGTCAATTCAGCAGTATTGTCGCCAATAAACTCAACACCGTTCTGCGCATCGAGCGCTTCGAAGTAAAAAGCGAAGCGCTTGTCCAGGAGCGAAATTGTGCTGGGTGTCAGCTTTCGCTGGTGGTCGCCGGGCAACATCTGACGGATGTGTCGATTTTTATCTTCAGTAGGCGGCAAGAACTCTTGCGAGAAGTGTTCCAAAATTCCCGGCAGCAACCATTCAGCATCGGCTTCGCCGGCACCGAGAGCAACGAGAAAGCGCCTGAGCCACTCGCTCTGATTTGCAACGAAGTGCTCGTATAATAGCAACCTCGCTCCGGGGCGCGGGAGAACTTTCTCAAGGTAGAGACGAATATTTTTTTCGACGAAGCCGGCATACTCCAAAACAAAGTCGTCAGGGCCCGCGCTCTTCCAACTGTCTCTCTGCTCTGGGGTAGGATTGAATAGTTCGCCCTTTGAATTCACGAGGCTAAGGCGAATACTTTCGATAGGATGCGAGTACGTCCATGAATAATAGAGAGACACTAACACATCTCGAGGGTCTCTCAGGATTACGATTGAGCGCGAAAATGTATCGGCAGGAAAATCTACATAGCCTCGGAACGGGCCAAACAATCCGCTCAGGCTATTTACGACGCCGAGGTTGGAGCGGATATTGATTTCGTCGCTCAGATATTCCGCTCCAGAAGCATTTGCTGAATGAACCGGCAAATTGAGGACATCAGCAAGATAACTCATCAGATTCCAAACGAAACTACTGGCCGTCTTGTGCAAGGTGAACACTGCCCGTCGATCAGCCACTCCGGTCACCGGATTGAGAAGAAGCGACTGAATCAGACGCCTGCGTGCACCATTCGCGCGAAGCAACCCAATGGTTCGGGCCAAGCGCTTTGACACTTCAGCCTCCCGGACTTCGCATTCCATCAATTGGTTCTGCTGATGCAACTTCTCGCGGTCCGCCAATGCTGAATTGCGCTCAGCAGCGCACTCGTCGCGTTCCGCCGATATCGCATTCATCTCTGTGGTCAGACTCTGCCGAACCGATGCCAATTCCGCCTCAACGCTCTCTGGCGCTCTCCACTGCGAGAAACTCGTAAGGGCGGCGCGGAGTCCATCGCGTTCAGCGATAAGCGCAAGCTCGCTGCGACCCAGTCGTTCGATCTCATCTCTGGCGGCTCCAAGCTGCTGAATGGCGAGATCGAGTTCGGATTGTGTGCGGCCGACCATGGCGGCAGTAGCCGCAGCCTCCTCCAAATGCGTCTGCGCCTTGACTGACATTGCCTCCAATTTGGCGGCCGTGTCCGTCTGCCATTCCTTCAGATTGTGATCTGTCTTCCTCATCGCGGCCTGGCTTGCTTCGGCCTCGGACCGCAGCGCAGCAACTTCAGCGCGGGCAAGGTCGAGTTCGATCCGGCCGGCGGCCTCGGCTTTTTCGGTAGACATCCGCAACGCTTCAAACGCAGCGCTAAGAGCCGTGAGCGCATCACCGAGCTGGCGTCGCTCCTCAATGGCTTCATCGCGAGCAAGCTGTGCGGCGTCCAGGCAATCGCGGAGCCTGTCGATTTCCGCTCCGATCGTTGCAGCTTTCTGGCCCAGCTCGTCGCGTTCCCCGGCTATCGAGCCGACCTCTTCCTGCAGGGCAACCAGCTGATCGTCGCGAACGCGTGCGAAGGCCAAATGAGCCTGCTCGCGCGCCTCCAGGCGCTCCGTGGCGATTTTCAGTTCAATCTCAAGGTGCGCCAGCTGTTCATCGCCAACGCGTGCGAAATCTAGATGCGCCCGCTCGCGCATTTCCAGTCGAATGACTGACTCGGCAAGGCGTTGCTCTAACGCGTTCTTGTCGCCAATGATCGCGTTCAAACGCCCGGTGAGTCCGTCGCGCTCTGCCTGCGTCTCATCCACCTTTCGGACCAGGTTCTCGGCAATTTCGCGACGCTCGGCGAGATCGCGACTCAACTGGGCCAACTGGTCGTCGCGCACTCGTGCGAAGTCGAGGTGAGCCTGTTCGCGCGTTTCCAGTTTCTGTATTGTTTCAGCCAGACTCGCATTCAGCGCATCAATGACGTCGGAGCGTGTCACCCGTCTCAACGCACGAATCAACGTGTTCCTCATTTCGCGGCAATCTCTACACAGGTCCGGGACAGCTCAGGCGAACGAACGACGCGCGTTGCGCCAACGGCGGGACGCTATCCCTATCAGCCGCGGTGTCTGGCCAACGTCCGCCACGAACGCGGATTATCCTTGCGGCAAAACGCCGTGTCCAGAAGAAATTGCCGCGTGACTCGATCCTTGGCCTTGGAAATCCAAACCCGAGGCCGAAATTAACCGTCAGCCTGCGACACCTCTTACGCCTCCGCGAAGTAGTTCTTGCGGTTCACGTGCTCATCCGCGTTGGTTTGAAGCCAGTTCCAAGTCTTTTCGAGGCCCTCCCGCAGAGTGGTCGTAGGATTGTAGCCGATCCAATCTCGGGCGCGGGTGATGTCCATCACGCGGCGTGGGAAACCAGCGGGCTTAGTCGTGTCCCACTCATGCTTGAAATCGATGAACTCGTGCAACGTATCGACTAGATGTTTAATCGAGATTCCATCTCCGCTTGCGAGGTTCACAAATGAGTCTCGTGTGCCGTGATAGAGCGCAAGAATGCAACCCTCGGCGCAGTCGGTGGCGTAAGCGAAGTCGCGGATCGCGCTCCCGTCGCCCCAGATTACTACGGGATTCTCCTTGCGTTGAATGCGCATCAGAAGTGAGGGGATGACCATTGCCGACTCAGGCTTAAAGCTGTCGCCAGGACCATAGACGTTGCACGGTCGTACGATTGCGAAATTGTCTAGCCCGTACTGCACGCGATAAGTCTGCACCTGCATCTCGGCGATGCGCTTGGCCCACCCCGGATAGTGGTCCATCGGCGGCTGGCTCTCGCTGTAGTCCTCTTCCTTGAACACTTCGGCCGCCGCGTAGGCGCCGATGGTGGAGGTGTAGAGCACGCGCTTGGCCTTGTTCAGGCGCGCAGCCTCCAGGATGTTGGTATTCATCATCAGCAGCGGAACGAGGAAGCTCGCCGGCTTCGACTTTGTGACATCGACCGAGCCCTTGATGCCGGCGATATGGAAGACATGGTCCATGTCCTTGGTGATGTCCTTGCAGACGTTGTAGTCTGTCAGGTCGGCATAGACGTGGTCCGCCTTGGGGTGAACCTTGATGTTGTCGAGCGACACGCATTTCACATTCGCGCCCACGTCGCACAGCGTGCGGACGACCTCCCGGCCGATCATGCCCGTGCCCCCAGTCACGACGCAGTTCGAACCTTTGAAGGAATTCAGCACTTTATCAGAAATCATGTCCGCTCACTTAAGCTAAGGTTCCCACCCGGGACAGGGCCGACCTCAGGGGCCGCCCCTCCGAACGCGCCGCCTTGTAGCCAAAACATCCCCGTCTGTCACGGCGCGAAAGGCTGCGCGATCTGCCTTATCCGGTTCTGCGCCAAAGCCGTGCATTGGGGTTTTCCGAGAGGGCGAGGCCCAGCGCCGCAGCATCACCCAGGAGGCCGATTTCACCGGAAGCCAGGGCGACGCGCGCATTGGCCTCGGATACCAGAACGACCTCCATATCCTCAAGATCGCCCGGCTTTGCAGCAACTACTTGACGCGCATTCTCGCACCGGAACAGCTCACATTCGCCGACCCGCTGGTTAGCATGGATCGGAAAGCGGCCGAGCGAGCGCCAGTGATCGCCCTCATAGCCCGTTTCCTCGCGCAGCTCCCGCTTCGCGGTGTCCATCAGGGTCTCGCCTTCCTCAAGCCGCCCGCCCGGGAAGGTGAGGCACACTTTCCGCGCCCCATGCTTGTACTGGCGCACCATAATGAGTTCGCCGGCCTGCGTGGTTCCCACCACAGCGCAGGAAGGGCGCGAGCCGATCTGGTAATAGGATTCGACGACGCGACCGTCGGGCAACTCCACATCCTCGGCCGACAGTTCGATGTGCGGCGAATCCGCGAACAAGACTTTCCTGCGCAGCACTTTCCACAAAGCGCTTTGAACCGCACCGGTCATTGTTTGCCTCCGAGCCCGAGCTTGCGCGCCAGCGCCCTACGGCCAATGCCAAGGGCCTGGCGAAACGTCGGCGTCTGTGGCGGCGGTGGGGGCGGCTGCACCACATCCTCGAAGCGATGCGGCGCGATCAGGTCGCGATGTTTGAGCCGGAGCACGTCCATCCACGGCCTATGCTCGCGCACGCGCGCCTCAATGAGGCTCGGCTCCCGAGGCGAACGGAACAGCGATGTCACGGCGTCAATCGCCAGAAAGTCCGCGCAAGCACTGTACCGGATCCACAGGTCCCAGTCCTCAAGCAGCTGGATAGCAGGATCGAACCCGCCCTCCCGTTCGAAAAGCGAACGGCGGAACAGCGCCGCCTGTATCGGAAACTGATTGTGCCGCCAAAGCGCTGTCCTGGAGAACGGCACGAGTTGGCCCGGCGGCAAAGTCTCCGGCTCCCGAACCTCATCGCTCACCAGCCCGCCGCAAACCACCTCATTGGCGCGGGCATAGACAAGATCAACACCCGGCGTCGCATCGAGCGCCGCCGCGAGTCGCGACACATGATCCGGCAGCAGTTCATCGTCCTCGTCAAGAAAGCCTACGAACTCGCCCCGGCTGGCCTCCAGCCCCCTGTTGCCAGCGACACATCGGCCCGACGCCGCAATCGGCAATTCTCGAAACATCACCGACCCGTTCGCGTTCATCGCCTCAACCAGCGCCCCAGCCTCCGACGACCCATCCTCGACAATGATCGCCTCGACAGACGGCTCGCACTGCCGGCGAATGCTCGCCAGTGCCCGTTCCAGCAGGCGGAGGCGGCGGCCCTGTGTACGCACGACGAGGCTGACGCGAGGCTGGGAGGTCGGTCGTTCTGCCAATCCCCTCTCCTCTATGGGCGCCGAATCCCCAGTGGAGGAATCCAGACTCCTATCTACTCAACGACGCCCCGATCGCCTACTGCTCGCAAGCGACAAACCTTCGGCCCCCATGATCGACACACACACACAAAAGCCCTCTCCCACCTCTGCGCCAGTATGCGCGACTCGGCTCGGACCGAGATTCTGCCGCGCTTTGCCTCCCGCGACTTCTCCACGTGGCCCAAGGAGCGCCTTGGCGATCTCGTCACCGAGGCCGACGTTGAAGCCGAGCGCCGCATCACCGCCGACCTCCGTGCGGTCTGGCCCGATGCCCTGATCGTCGGCGAAGAGGCCGCGCATGAAGACGCATCGCTGACGACCCAGCTGCCCCCGCCGATCTCGCCTTCATCCTCGACCCCGTAAAGGACGAGCTCGTCTTCGCCATGGAGGGCAAAGGCGCTTGGCGCGGAAAACTTGAAGGGCCGCGCTCCCGCCTATTCGTCCGCACCCCGCCGCCCCTCGCCCATGCGACCGGCCTCGGATTCGGTCCCAGCCCGGGACCTACTCTTCGGGGCGTGACGCTAAAGACACTCGGGAGTTCCGGCCACGAGCTCAAATGCATGGCCTCCGGCGAGTGCGACTTTTTGTTCTGCCAGGCCCCCTGCTCAAGCCATGGGACTTCGCCGCAGGACTTCTACTGGTGCGAGAGGCGGGCGGCCATGCTGCCAGCTTTGCCGGCGCGCACTGGAGCGGCCTTGGGCCTGCGACGTCGATTCTGTGCACCGGTGCGCCGCCCCTGTGGGAAGAGCTTCGGAATGTGGCAAAACAGGGTACTGACCTAGCCTGATCCAAGACGGCTGCATTGTTGACCCACGAATGGGGTATGGCAGTTCGTAAGCTTGATAGGGCAAATCTCCTGCTCTAAGACGGGGTTCCGAGAATCCGGAGCCAGGCCACCTAAATGTTCGGCGGTAACAAGGCGAAAGCGGGCGGCTCGGCTTTGGAAAGGCAACGATCCTTGGCTAGTGGCTTTTCCCGCGGTGGACTTGGTGTGGGTCTCTACGACATTTGGCGCGGGCTGGTGACGTGGCCCGTCTGGATGCGCCTTGCCCAACAGGACATTGCGCTCCGCTACAAGCGGTCCGTCATCGGACCCTTCTGGATCAGCCTTAGCCTTGCCGCGATGATCATCGGCATGAGCCTGCTATACTCGCAAATATTCAAGACCGATTTCAAAGAGTACCTAGTCTATCTCTCCATCGGCCTGCTGTGCTGGAACTACCTTTCGGTCATGATCAACGAAAGCTGTGTGGTGCTGACCGACGACACGTATTTGCGAGCCCTGCCCGTTTCGGTTGTCGGCCTTGCCGGACGCTCGATGATGCGGAACGGCATCATTTTCGCGCACAACCTACTTACCGTTCTGGTCATGCTGGTGATTCTCCAAGCGCCGTTCAAACTCACCGCCTTTCACGCTCTGAGCGGCGTCGCCGTCTACGCCGTGTTTGGCGTTCTGTTGGGATCTATCCTGGCGCCAATCTGCCTCAGGTTTCGTGACGTGGCGCAGGTAATTTCGAGCGTCCTAGGGATTCTCTTCTTTCTCACACCCATTATCTGGAAGCCGGATCAGGTGGGAGGCCGGGTGGCCATCGTCGAGTACAATCCTATTTTTCACTTAATCGAAATTGTGCGTGCGCCACTACTCGGGCACGATGTGGCGCCTCAGTCTTGGGCATTCGTGGGTCTGTTTCTCGTGGTGAGCCTTTTCACCGCCATCCTAGTGCTGTCAGTGACGCGCCGCCGCGTCTATATGTGGATGTGACGATGGCGCACATTCGCATTCAAGGCATCTCTCTCGAATACCCGATCTACGACGTAACCAGCCGGTCGTTGAAGATATCCTTGCTACAACAGGCCGTCGGTTCACGTCTAGCGAAGGACCGACGCAACGTTCGCGTCCAAGCAATTCAAAATCTTACCATGAACCTGTCAGACGGAGATCGAGTCGGGCTGGTGGGCCACAATGGATCAGGCAAATCGACGCTGCTGCGCGTGATCGCAGGAGTGACCTTTCCGCAACTAGGAAAGATGGACATCAAGGGCCGCGTCGTCCCGCTGATCGAACGCGGCTTAGGCGTGAATTCGGAGTTGACCGGACGTCAGAACATCTCGCTGCCGTTAATGCTGCTTGGCGCGACCGGCGCGGAGATCCGGGCCGCGCACCAGGAAATTCCGGAATGGACCGGGCTGGGCGAGTTCATTGACCTACCTGTCCGAACATACTCCGACGGCATGCGCGCACGCTTGATGTTCGCCATCTCCACCGCGATCCACGGCGATATTCTGCTGCTCGACGAATGGCTCGGCGCTGGAGATGCGCAATTCGTCCAAGCTGCCAGCGAGCGTATGGAGAGGATGCTTGCCTCCGCAGGGATCATGGTCGTGGCTAGCCATTCAGCTGAGATAATTCAAAAATTCTGCACCAAGGCAGTGTGGATGGAACGCGGCGAGATCATCGCGATCGGTTCTCCAGACATGGTGATGCAACGCTATCTGGAAGGCCTTAGGCCGCCGCAGGAAGAGATCGAAGAGATGATGCGCGCGGAATCAAATATTGTGAAATTCAAGACTGCGACTTCGCGCTAACGAGATCGAGTCAATTTGCGACTAATGCTGAATAGTAAGTCCGGTCCCATATATTCCTACCGATAGCGGGATCGCGTCTCGCGCCAGTTGCAGGGTGCGCGAGGCGGCGAGCCAAGACCAAACGGATGTTCGCGCACGCGGCTGCCACAGAGTAGTTGTCGATCTCGCACGAACCCCTTTGCCTTCGAGAAGCCTTTGGAGGAAGCTGGTTTGACGTGAGACCGACGGTGAAAGGTGCGACTGTTTGGGCTGCAGGTTCTCTTGCGCCGGCCAAAAGATTTCAAACAACGGCTGGAGTTTCTGATCGAACATGTCTGCAATGCTGCCCCCCACAATCGTCGCTGCAACATCCTATTCGACTGGCGTCCTACGTCGGCGGAGTGTACGTTCGCGGTAGCGTCCAAATTGCCATTTTGCTGGCTTGCTGGCAGTCAACATGGCTCCCGATTCAGTGTATGCTTGTAGAGACGCATCGGGAGGTTCCGCATGTCTGAAGTCTGGAAACCACAAGGCCTGTATCGAGAAGAACGTAACCGTGTTCGGGTGCTGGCCGGAGGCCAAGCATGGCCCATGACCAAGGTAGAGTACGTCAAACTTGGCGGACGACCGCCATTTCAAAAGCTGCCTACACGGGAACAATATCGCAGACATGCTAATACCTCAGAGACTCCCGAGGCGTGATGTTGCACCGATGATCACGTTGCCCTGCCCTCAAGCAGGAAAGCTGCTGGTGTTGAAGGTCAAAGCAGCACACTGGCGCTCGGGCCAAACCAGTTTGCGGATCAGCCACTATTTCGCTTGAAACGGCTGACGCGTATCGACACGCTCGATGTCTCGGGCCCGGGGACCAGTGCCTGGTCTTTCAGCGTGCAACTCCGATTCGCCGGTGGCGCAATGCGCTTCACCGCCGCCTACCCCAGGTGCCGAAGGTGACGAGTTGGCGCTCGAGGCTTCGATCGCGTTCTCCGAGAGCGGCACGATCCACCATGAGTCCCAGATCGCGAGACTAACGCCTTTGGACCGCGAGCTCGATCTCGAAGCGGCCGGTCGACGCGGCTAACCTATAAGACGACGTTCGAGGTGCGGCCGGCTCTCCCTCGCAGCCGTGTCGCGAATGCAACGCCTCAAACGACGTTGTGGCTCAGCCTCGGCAGGCTGGCAAGGTTGCAAGGGCTTCCGCGAGAATGTCGCGCTGCGACATCGTATTCGACTGGACTTCACTCAGCACCAGAGCGGTGGTCGTCGTCCTAGATGAGGAGGACGATCAATGACCAGGAGAGTTTCTGCCCCGTTATCGCGCCACAGCCGACGTGATGAGTATGGCTCGTTTGTCGATGTGCTGAGCTTCGCGCGACCGTCATGGCGACGACGTCCACGACCGCCGACGCCGCAGATCATCGACGCAGCCGCTACCGTCGAGCCGCCGCAGCCCGAGCCCGCCCTGCCCGCGCCCGCCCAGCCTCGCCAGCTGGAGGAAGCGTGATGGAGAGGTCTTCTCAACCGCCCGCGCCGCAGCAACCCGACAACGCCGCGCCGCGCGCTCGCAAACGAGCGACCATCGCAACGCCGCCAGCAACGCCAGCGTCCGCTGCCTCGTCGATGTCCGCAGCAAAGCCGCCCGTGTTCACCACCGGCTGGCATAATCTCGAGGACGCGGTCTATCACGCCGATCCATGTCCCCTGCCATCGCTGTCCTCGAGCATCGCCAATATAGTGATCAACAAGTCGCTGATGCACGCCTGGCGGGCGCATCCGAGATCGCCCCTGTTCGAAGAGAGCGTCTTTGGATCGGCCGCTGACCGCGGCAGCGCCGCCCACAGCGTCTTGCTCGGCGGCCGGGCGATCGAGGTCATCGAGGCCGACGACTGGCGCACCGCCGCCGCTCGTGAAGCGCGCGATGCGGCCCGAGCCAAGGGCCGCATTCCCCTGCTGACCAAGGAGAACGCCGGCCTTGCCGCGATGATCGACCCGGCCCGACAGAGGTTCCATGACCTCCATGGCGGGGCTTATCACTGCGAGCAGAGCGCTATCTGGCGGCGCGGCGCGATGGGCTGGCGCAGAGCCCGGATCGACACGCTCTCGGCCTCGCGAGTGCTGATCGTCGACTACAAGACCACAGAAGGCGCGGTCGATGCGCATGCCTGCGAGCGGCGCATCGCCGACATGGGGCTCCAGATCCAGGCGGCGGCCTATGTCGAGGCGGTCGAGGCGCTGCATCCTGAGCTCGAAGGCCGAGTCCGGTTCATCTTCCAGTGGCAGGAACAGAAGGCGCCTTACGCCCTGTCGCCTCCCATCGAGATGACCGAGGCGTTCATGGCGCTTGGCCGGGCCCAATGGCAGGCGGCCGGCATGCTCTGGGATAAGGCGCTGAAGCATGGCGCGTTCCCCGGCTACTCCAAGCAACCCTTCCATGCCTGTCCGCCGCCCTGGGAGCTCAGCCGGTGGGAAGAGCGGGCCATGCTCGAGGCCCTGCCTTCGGGAGGCGCGCTATGAGCCTCGTGTCTCCTCCGCTCAGCCAGTCCCTCGCCGAGGCGGGCCTCGCGCTGGTCGGCGTCGCCGACGCATCGCCCGCACCGGTAGCTTCGACGCACCCGCTCGCACGACGGCGCCTGTTCGATGTTCAGCCGGCGATCCGCGAGCCCACACCCCTGCTGCTCGGCCTCACCGGTCCCTCAGGCTCAGGCAAAACCTACTCGGCGCTGCGCTTGGCGACGGGCATCGCCCGCACCTCGCAGGCGAGCGGGGGCTCCAGCGGCATCGTCGTCATCGACACCGAGAACCGCAGGGCGCGTCACTATGCTGACCAGTTCGCCTTCAGCCATATCGACTTCGCCCCGCCCTATGGTTCGCTCGATTATCTCGATGCCCTGCATACGGCGGCGGCCACCAACCCTGCGGTCATCATCGTCGACTCGCTTTCCCACGAGCACGATGGCGAAGGCGGCATGCTGGACGCCGTGACCGCCGAGCTCGACCGCATTGCCGGCTCGGACCCAGTACAGCAACAGCGCCTCGCCGCTGCGGCCTGGCGCCGGCCCAAGACGGCGCGGCGCGCCTTGCTGTCGGGCCTCCTTCGGCTCAAGACCCACATCATCCTCTGCATGCGCGCCTCCGAGCGCACACGGGTGGCGCGCGAGACGCAAGCCGCCGAGGTCACAGAGATGGGGTTCACGCCGGTCGCCGGGCCGGAGTTTCTGTTCGAGCTGACCTGCTGCGCGCTGCTGCGACCGGGTGTTCAGGGCACACCGACTTGGGCCAGTCAGCTTCCCGGCGAGCATGCCGCCATCAAGCTGCCGCGGCAGTTCGAGGGGATCTTCGCCACCTCGGAGCCTTTGTCGGAGAGCCACGGCGAGCAGCTGGCCCGGTGGGCGGCGGGCGAGGCCGCGCCGCCTGTCCCGCCAAGGCGCAAACGTCGTGGGCGACGTGCGACCGGTCCGGCGGGAGCCTGACGCCATGGCTCCACGCGTGCCTGCTCCGACACGAACCCCGGTGAAGCCAGTACCGCGCCAGCGTCTTACCCGGATCGAGTTCGCCCAGCTGATGCTTGAGCAGGAGGGCCGTTGTCCGGCCTGCGGCGAGAAGCTCAAGGCCGACCAGATCATCGACGAGCACTTGAACCCGCTGGACAGCGGCGGCTCCAACGATCTCTCCAACCGGGCCCTGTTCTGTCTGGGCTGTGCGCGGGAGAAGACCATCGATGACACCGCCGCCTCGATGCACGGCCGAAGGGTCCGCGGCGAGATCGGCCAGAAGCGCCGACGCGAACTCCGCCGCACCAAGCCATGGACGCAAGCGGGCACGTTCCCAACCAATCGCAACGGGCGATGGAAGAAGAAGATGAACGGGCGGGTCGTGCGGCGCTCCGCCAAGCGGCGAAGGTTGAGGAAGGTGGTGTCTTACCTCGGCGCCGGGCGCCCGGGCGCCGTTTCCACATCAAGAGCGGGCGGCAAGCGATGACATCGCGCGACGGAGAGACCGGCCCAGAGGGCGACCCAGACGACCGCCGCGCCGTCGTCGATCTGGCGCAGGCGCTTATGGCGGAAATCACCCGGCGTCTTGAGGATCTGGCCGCGCTTGCAGCGGAGCGTCAGCTCTCGACCCAGCCGCAGCCCGCCATCGAGCAGGCCGTTCGCTCGGTCCTGGCGCTGGTCGAAGGACATCGCGAACTATTGGCGTGGCTAGAAACTTCGGGACCGGGTGAGAGCCGAAGTTAGTCCAGCAAAGACGATGTCTTCACCTTCAGCGCCTTGGCGATCTTCTCCAGGACGATCACGGTTGGGTTGCGAATCCCGCGCTCAACACCCGAGACATAGGTCCTGTGAAGGCCCGAGCGATCCGCCAGCTCTTCCTGGCTGATGCCTTCAGCCTCCCTCGCGCGCCTCAAATTAGCGCCAACCCGTTTCCGTACGCTCATGGCCCGAAAAAGCGGTTTGGATGCTTTTTGGTCTACAGCCTATGAGTCACGACTCATGATGATTTTTCCGACTAAGCGCTTGTCGGCGACTTGAGGTGTAGACTATAAGTCTACATCCAACGAGCCTGTCTGACTATAAATTCGATAGGGGACGGGGCTGGACCGGCTTTACCGCCGGTGAGAGCGGGACGCCTTATGAAGCTCCTTGATCAGCTAAAAGCGGGGCCGACGCTGGCGGACTTCCTGATCGGAGCGGGCATAGCTGCGGCAATTGTCTTGCTGGTCCTGCTCATCTTTCGGCCCTCATCGGAGGAGCTGGTGCTCCGGCAACTGGCGCAGATACAGGGGACGCTATGCGCCGAGCGCGGAGCGGTCGAGCAATGCTATGCGCAATGCGCCGGTCAATATGCCGACGCTCGGTCGATCACCGCATGCCAGCGCGGGGTAGACCAGCCGATCGTCAACGTTCATCGGGATCCCTGATAGGTTGGTTCGTACACGCCGCGTCACGACCACGCATGCCATCCACGAGATACATCGGTGCTTCGAGAATGATCATTTCTCGAAGTCGACCGGATCACGTACTGGCTCGCGCGGGAGATCGGGCAGATCCACGCCCCCCAATTTTGCAAACCTGCCTCGAATGCTTTTCCCCAGGTCGCTCAGGTTGGGAGATTCGATAGAAAGAGCTGCACGAAGAATGTCGCGGGCTTCCTCTTCCATCGACTTTCCATGCCGCGCCGCCTGAATGCGGAGCCGGCGCTTCAGCGCGTCGTCGATGTTCCGAATGGTCATGGCGCTCATGGCAACCCTTCGAATGCAATGACTTCATGTTAGTCAGTGATAGGCTACGCCTGAAGCAGCATCAGTCCACCGCGCCTCGGCCCACGGCTCCCTAAGTCGGGTTTTGGGCTCAGTAGATCAAAGCCCGTCTGCAGGCAGGCTGCCTGCGCTATCCGCCTCTTGAAATCTTTGAACTAGACTAAACTAAGTCTGGGAGAGAAATCGCCGTGACAACCATCAACATCCATGCCGCCAAGACCCATCTATCGCGCCTCGTGGACGAGGCCGCCGCGGGCGAGGAGATCATCATCGCCAAGGCCGACAAGCCATTGGCGAAACTTGTTCCGTTGAAGCAGTCGGAAAAGCGAAAACGAAAGCTCGGCCTGCTCGCTGGACGCGCGGTTATACCGCCCGAGTTTGACGCCCCGCTCCCGGGCGAGCTCCTCGACGATCTCGAAGGACGGCAATGATGCGTATCTTGCTCGACACCAACGTCCCCATCCGATCGCTGATCGATCCCTCTCGGCTCAAACCAGAGACGCAAGCGAGTCTCGAAGATCCGGACAATGAGGTTCTGTTCAGCGCCGCCAGCATCTGGGAAATCGCGATCAAGTCAGCGCTCGGCAAGGCCGATTTCCGAGTCTCGCCGGAAGAGATTCTTGATGCGGCCCAAGAAAGCGGGTTCGTCGAATTGCCAGTTCGGTCGAGCGCCGCGTTGAAGGTCGCGTCGCTTCCGCCGCATCATCGCGATCCGTTCGACCGCCTTCTTGTAGCCCAAGCGATGAGCGAGCCCGCCCAACTCTTTACGACGGATGGCGGGCTCACGATCTACTCTGAACTTGTTGTGCCCGTCTAAATCGCGAGGTGATCCCCTCAGCTTCCCTCGCCCGCCTCAGATTGGCGCCAACCCGCTTCCGCACGCTCATAGCCCGAAAAAGCGGTTTGGATGCTTTTTGGTCTACGCCTATGAGTCACATGCTGAAGTGTCGGCTTCAGGTCTCGCGAGAAAGGGCTTGGCGGCATGACAGGAGATGAGATCACAGTCAGGGTTCGCAGCGACCGCCCGACTGTAGGCGTTGGGCAGAGAATCGGCGCCCGTAAGACGAGAGTGTGTAAGCGCTCCCCTTTTGATCCGCGACGTAGGCGCACCGGACAGCGCTTTGACTGTAGCGTCGTCCCACTCCCTTAGTCAGCTGCCGCGATACGTGCTGTACGACCAGGGCGAGACCAGCAGAGGCACGTGATAATGTCCGTTCGGGTCTGCTATGCCGAACGCGATCTCGACCACATCGACAAACGGCGGGTCGGGAAGAGCAATGCCCTGCGCCCGGAAATAGTCGCCCGCCGAGAACGCCAGCACATACTTGCCCGTCACGAACGATACGCCCTCCAGCAAGGGCCCATCGCAGCGTCCATCCGCGTTCGTGCGCGTTTCGCGGACCAGCTCACGTGTCACAGCGTTCAGCAGCCGGATCGCGACTCCGCTTGCCGGCAAGCCGCGGGCCGTGTCCAGCACATGTGTCGTCAACTTGCCCAAGCGAGCCCCTCGCACAATTTGCGCCCATGATGGCCGCGTCCGGAGCAAACGCCAATCCTGAGACTTGCGCTTTCCGCCTCGCCCCGCAAATCCTTGAGCCATGACAGCGAAACCCGCCTCAAATGGCACGGCGCGACGCGGCATGGTCGTGGCGCCCGAACGTCGCGCCAGCGAAGCCGGCCTTTCTGTCCTGCTGGACGGCGGCACAGCCATCGAAGCCGCCATCGCAACCGCAGCGGTATTAGGCGTCACTTACCCCCACATGACCGGCATCGGTGGTGACGCTTTCTGGCTGATCCATCGCCCCGGCCAGGCGCCCATCGCGATCACGGGTTGCGGCTCTGCTGGCGCTGTTGCGACCCTCGATCTTTATCACGGCCACGACCGTATCCCCTCGCGCGGCCCCATCGCCGCCAACACCGTGGCCGGCGCTGTGTCGAGCTGGAAGGCGGCGCTGGGCCTCGAAGGCGCGTCAAGACTGGGACTGCCGCGGCTGCTGCGCGACGCAATCGCCTTCGCCGGCGACGGCGCCGAAATTGCCCCGAATCTTGAACGCAACATCGCCGCCAAAGACGCAGAGCTACGATCCGTTCCTGGTTGGAGCGATGTCTTTGGCGAAGGCGGCAAGACCCTCGCTCTGCCACACCTGGCGCACACGCTCGAACAGCTCGGAGCAAACGGTCTTGGCTCTTTCTATTCTGGCCCACTTGCGCGGGACATCGCCGCCGACCTCGCCGAAGTCGGCGCACCGCTATCAGCCGACGACCTCGCAGCGCACAAGTCAACCATCGAGATTCCTTTGTCTGTTCGCCTTCGCGATTGCGACGTGTACAACGCGCCACCGCCGACACAGGGCTTCGCTTCGCTCGTCATCCTCGCGTTGGCCGACCGTCTCCCCGCCGCGACTGAATCGGACTTCGCCTACATTCACAGCCTCGTGGAAGCCACCAAGCTTGCCTTCGCCATCCGCAACCGCGAGATCGGTGATCCCGCTTTCATGTCGTTCGACTGCCAGAAACTGCTCGACGATACGTCCGCACTTGCTCGCATGGCCTCGTCCATCGACCCGGCGCGGGCGACGCCCTGGCCGCGCAGCCACGGCCCGGGCGACACGGTGTGGATCGGCGCCGCTGACAGCGATGGCTGTGTTGTCAGCATGATCCAGAGCATCTTCTTCGAGTTCGGCTCCGGCGTGATCATGCCGCGCACCGGCATTCTCTGGCAGAACCGCGGGTCCAGCTTCCGCCTCGCCCCGGATGGATGGAACGCCCTCATGCCCGGCCGAAAACCGTTCCACACGCTCAACCCGGCGCTCGCCCGTTTCGACGATGGCCGCGTCATGGCCTACGGAACGATGGGCGGTGAAGGCCAGCCACAAACGCAAGCCGCCCTGTTCACCCGCTACGCCCGCCGCGGCACGAGCCTCATCAACGCCATCGACGCGCCGCGCTGGCTGCTCGGCCGTACCTGGGGCGATGAAACCACCGCCCTGCGGCTCGAATCTCGCTTCGACAACAAGGCCATCGACGCCCTGCGCAACGCAGGCCATCCTGTGCAGATGGTGGAGGACTATTCCGATCTGATGGGTCACGCTGGCGCAATCGTGCGTCATGCC
>JAUYQH010000108.1 GCA_030697365.1 Novosphingobium sp.
CTGGCCGGGGTTCTTGATATAGAACAGCCGCTTCCGCGCGAAGCTGCACGAAAAGTCTTGCTTGCGCTGCAGAAGTTCAGGAACGGCGGTACGCAAGTCATCCGGCCGCTGCAAATGGCCCAAAGCGGAAACGCGGTGAGCGAAGGCCCAATAGTGCGCGTTCGGCACCCGCGTCGCTCTCTGCGCCCACTCGCCGGCCAGCTCGAATTCCCGCCCAAATATGTGTGCAAGCGCCCGGTACGAGTAAAACGCCCAACGCAGGGGATCGTATGGGCTCAGCTCGATCGCTCTCTGAAAGTAGGGGATCGCCTCGCTGACGCGCCCCTCATAGGCAAGTGAGTCGCCGAGACCGCAATAGCTCAGCGCGAGACAAGGGTTCAACTCGACTGCCGTTTCCAGTTCGGCTAGCGCGTCCCCATAAGCACTCGTGGCCAATAGCGCGCGCCCGTACATGAACCGGATCAACCCATCCTGCTCATCAAGTTCGACGCCTTTCTTTGCGATCGCAACCGCATCGTGCAATCTCTCTTTGTTCGGTTCGGCCTCGAAATATATCATGCTGAGGACGATCGAGTAGGACAGATAGCCGTATGCGTCGGCCAGATTGGGATCGAGTTCGATGGCGCGGCGAAACAGCCGCTGCGCTTCCAGGTTGTCGGCCACAGTCGATTTGTAAAAGTGCTTCGTCCCAAGCCGGAACATGTCCCATGCGTGCAGCGCCGGCATAGCCTTTCGCTCGACACGCAGCCGCTCGGCGGCGCTGACCTCGGGTTCGATCCTCGCCGCGATAGTGGTCGTGATTTCGTCCTGGAGCGCAAAAAGGCCCTGGAGGTCGCGGTCGTACCGCTCCGCCCAGAGTTGCCTTCCGCCTTCGGTTTCCATCAGCTGCGTCGTAATACGTACGCGCTGCCCGATTTTCCGTACGCTGCCCTCAACCACGTACTCGGAGCCGAACGTTAGGCCGACTTGGCGTACATCGCCGCCCGCGCCCTTGAAGGCAAAGCTCGAGTTGCGGGCGATCACGACCAGAGATCTGTACTTGGACAGCGCGGTAATGATGTCTTCCGTGATTCCGTCCGAGAAATAATCCTGCTCCGGATCACCACTCAAATTCTTGAACGGCAGTACCAAAACCGCAGGCCTCCCGCCCCACTTGAGGGCAGCGGCCGAACTGGCGGGGTGGCGGGCAAGGTCTGCGGCAATATCCGGGTCCGCCCCAGGTAGCGTCGCGGGCACGGCTTGAGTTTGTTCTGGCTGGCCGCCGCCTCCCTCGCCTTCGCGCCCGGTTCTAACGTCGCCTACAAACCGGAAGCCCTTTCGGGCGTACGTTTTGATGAGAGCCTGTTGCTCGCCGCTGTCCCCGACGGCCTTCCGGGCCGCGGTGATGCGGCTGGTGAGAGTGGATTCCGAGACGATCCGGCCATTCCATACCGCCGCTATCAGATCGTCCTTGGTCACCAGTCGCTCGCGGTTCTGCAACAAGTAGAGCAGCACATCGAAAACTTGTGGTTCGAGCGCAATCTGCTCAGTGCCTCGCCTGAGCTCTCGCCTTGCGCCGTCAAGGACATAGTCGCCAAAGGCAAGCTGCACGCGGGCCTCCTCATGGACAGCAAGCGCCGTTCTCGGGTGAGAATCAGGCGCTTCTCGCGAGAAAATCAAGCGTCTCTCAAAGCTTTCATGCCCGAGCTGCATATCCTGCGTCCAGATCGATTGCGAATAGCGCGATCGACACCAGACGGAGCACACCATGCCACACGCCGCGGGATACCGCCACCTTGAGAACGACGTTATCGATGTCGATTTCTACCGCACGCAAGTCACGGCGCTCCGTGGCGCGGCGATGCGGGACGCCCTGAAGCTGAAGGCGAGCTTCAGGATTGCGGTGACTGTCGCGATTGGGCTCGCGGCGGCGGCTGCCGTTTCCGTCCCAAAGGCGCTGGCCCAGGCTGGTGACGGGCACACCATCGTCGGCGCCAGTGACATTAAGTGGTCGCCCGCTCCACCCTCCATACCGCCCGGAGCACAGGCCGCCATCCTCTACGGTGACCCGGGCAAGGAAGGCTTGTTTGTGCTTCGGCTGAAGCTGCCGAAAGGTTATCGGCTCGCGCCGCATACCCATCCGAAGCCGGAAATTGTCACCGTTATTTCCGGAACGTTCCGGCTGGGCATGGGGGAGGCCGCCGATCAAGGAAAAGCGCAGCCTCTGGGCGCGGGCAGCTTCCTGGCGATGCCTCCCGGCATGGCTCACTTTGCCTTTACTGACGAAGAGACAGTGATCCAGCTCAACAGCACCGGGCCTTGGAGTCTGACTTACGTCAATCCAAACGACGATCCGCGCAAGAAGACCCAATAAACATTTCCGCGAAACTGCTCGTCCGCGGTTCGACGGTGGAGCGGCTTCGTCCATATCCCCTCAACAAACCGTTAGCACAGGAGAAACCACATGTCTGAATCCTCCCAGGAGTTGGTCGTGCTTTTCACGCACGGCGCAGATCATGAGCTGTCTTCGGTCGGCTTTACCATCGCCAACGGCGGAATGACGGCGGGATTGAAAGTCTCGGCGTTCCTCACCAGCGCCGCAGTCGATCTGGTTCGCAAGCGCGCCATCGACAGCACCGTCGTGCCCCCGCTCGATCCGCTGGCAGCCCTGGTGAAGGATTTTCTCGCCCGCGGCGGCCGCCTATGGGCCTGCACACCTTGCGTCAAGGCGCGCGGCTACGAGCAGGCCGACCTCATCGATGGGGTGGAGATCGCCGGCTCCAGCAAAATCCACGAGCTGATCAAGGCCGGAGCCGGGACTCTCAGCTTCTGACCTTCGAAACCGCTTGGCGGCTGTCGAAGGATCGACAGCCGCCGCTGCCGATACCCGCCCAGCTTGCAACAGGAGATCCCGATCATGACCACCACCGCGTTCGACCCGAAGGACCTCGAATCCAAGGTGAAGGCGATGTATCGCAGCGTCGCCGAGGACCCGCATGGCGAATTTCACTTCGAGATGGGTCGCGCGATGGCCGAACGTCTCGGTTACGCACCGGCCGACCTCGACCGCGTGCCTGCTGAGGCGATCGAGTCGTTTGCCGGCGTCGGCTACTATTTTCATCTCGCCGATCTCAAGCCGGGAGAAATGGTCGTCGACCTCGGCAGCGGTTCGGGAATGGACACGTTCATTGCCGCGCTGATGGTGGGTTCCCGCGGAAAAGTCACCGGCGTCGATATGACGGACGAGCAGCGAGCAAAGGCGGAGCGGCTGCGTGATCGCGGCGGCTTCCTGAACGTGACCTATGTCAAAGGTTACATTGAGGAAGCTCCGTTGCCGGACGGTCTCGCCGACGTTGTTATCAGCAATGGCGTCTTCAATCTGGCTACCGACAAGTCCAGGGTATTCCGCGAGGCTGGACGGCTGCTGAAATCAGGCGGTCGGCTCGCGATCTCGGATATCGTGACGGAGGTGCAGCTCCCCGAAAGCATCGTCTGCAACTCGACGCTTTGGGCCGCCTGCATCGGCGGCGCTGCCCAGCAGAATGATTATCGTCAGATGATCGAGGCGGCCGGATTGCGGGTGGATCAGTTGGAAGACAATCCGCAATACCAGTTCATCTCCGACAACGCCAAGGGCGCAAGCAAGAAGTTTGGCGTGAAGAGCATATCGCTGCTGGCTGTAAAGCCCTGACGGCGCGGCAGAGGTCGCTCCGACGCTCAAGTTCACGTGCGGTCGGCGGACAGCGCTAACT
The DNA here is from genome assembly GCA_030697365.1 of Novosphingobium sp. Lineage (GTDB taxonomy): Bacteria > Pseudomonadota > Alphaproteobacteria > Sphingomonadales > Sphingomonadaceae > Novosphingobium. The sequence continues at coordinate 3,732 of JAUYQH010000108.1, forward strand.
GAACCTCATTTCATTTCAAGCAAGGAAAATTCACATGAAGTGCAAAGGTCCGCATCGTCCCCATAGCTGCTTCCCCCACCAGCACTGAACGCGCACCAGGAGACATCGCCATGAACATTCGAACGGCTATCTCTGCCACCGCCGGTCTGGCCACGGTCGAGAGCCGCCAGCAGGCTGCCTGGAGTCCGGGCGATTACGCGACGGTCGGCACCACATTGCAGATCGTCGGTGAATGAGGAGATCGAGGAAGCACAAAGCCATGCCCACCGGGAGCATTCTGACGATTGCCGTGTCTGCCCTGTACTCCAGCATCATGGTTTCGGCTTCCGTTCTCGGGCAGGACTTAAAAGATATCACTAGATCAGCCGCAGCCCCTTCAAGCTCGCATGCCCGTTCTTGCCGACGATGATGTGATCGTGCACGGAAATGCCGAGCGGGTTGGCGATGTCGACGATCGCCTTGGTCATCTGGATGTCCGCCTGCGACGGCGTCGGGTCGCCGGAGGGGTGGTTGTGCACCAGGATGAGCGCGGTGGCGGATAATTCCAGCGCGCGTTTGATCACTTCGCGCGGGTAGACCGGGGTGTGGTCGACGGTGCCGGTCTGCTGCACCTCATCAGCGATCAGCTGGTTGCGCTTGTCGAGGAACAGGATGCGAAACTGCTCCTTGTCGGCGAACGCCATGCCGGTGCGGCAATAGCCGATCACGTCGTTCCAGGACGACAGCGCGATGCTGCGCC
>JAUYQH010000132.1 GCA_030697365.1 Novosphingobium sp.
TCTTCAGATCTCAGCAGCCCATGATGGTATTGATCGAGCTCAAACGAAGAATAGCCCGCAAACTTGGGGGCGTCTGATTCCGCCGGCCCGCACATGACCACTGACTGGCCCCAAAGCTCGGCGTCTGACTCGTTCGCCGATACGCCGCGCCTCAGGGAGAATGGAGGATAGGCGTATTTGTTGCGGGCCTGAACGAGGTCATTATTGTTATCGATCATCCTGAAGCCCTCGAGTTGAGCCGAATGGACGGCCCTGGATTACCAAAGACACTCTTGGGACCAAATTGTCTCAAGCCACACTCAAAGCGCCAGTTCCCCCAGTACCTTGGGCGGCGTGATCGGGGCTCGCCCCGCTGGCCGGTACTACCAGCCAGGCGGCCTCAATCAAATCGAATTCGTCCAACCCTTCAAGTCGGGAGCTCGGCAACGGCCACATTGACAGCCATCAAACCGTGGCGAACTTTGACCGCTCGCCTTCCCTGCTGCGAGGCCCGGCCCGACTCTTACGTTTGTACCTAAGCCACTCCCCACAATTCACTTCCCAACTGTTCCCACCACGAAGCCACCCGCATTCCAGCGCAACCTCAAGCATATCTGTCAATCCGGTATCAAGGCTGCCCCGCTTCACCAGAGAGCGGCAAGTTGGTATAAGGTCTGCACGCCAACATCACCTGTTCGGGACGCAGTCACCAAAGGAGGAAGGAATGGGCAACCTGAAGGATGTAGCTAGGGCCTACTTCGATGGCCTTAATCGCAAGGACTTGTCCGCAGTACCGTATGCCGATGATGCCATTATGTGGGCGCCTCTCGGACCGAATGGCCTGGACCAGCCAATCCGGGGGAAGAAAGCGATAATCGAGTATCTAGAAGGGGTTTTCCCAATCCTAGGCGAGGTCGAGGTGCAGAACCTGTTTGCCGACGGCGAATGGGCGTGCGGCAGAGCCTTCCTCCAACTCACTAACCCTGCCGGTGCAATGCTTCGGGTGAATGACGTCTTCCACGTCGTGGGCGGAGAGATCGTAGAGCAAGAAAATCACTACGACCCTCGGCCCGCCCTTGGTTGACAAGGTCAGGCGGACTAGAATGTCGGCAATGGGGTCGGCTGCCGGTCCGCTCTTCCGCCAGAAAGCGGTCGTTCCGCTGCATGGATACATATCGGCTTGAAGGGTTGCTCGATGACAGGGAACGGGTCAGCTGGGGTCGCCGCGAGATGGAGGGTATCGCCAAGACCAAGGCTGCGAGGGTCTACAAGGGCCGTAAGCCTTCAGTGCCAGTAGACGACGTCCGACGCCTTCATGAATCCGGGACCAGACCCAGCGACATCGCTAAACAACTTAGGATCGCTCGTGCAAGTGTCTACAGGACGCTGGGCCATAAAATATCGGGTGACACGGTCCCATGATGCCATAACCTCAGTTAATATTCGTATTAAATCCAACAAGAAGCCACCCGACACGTATCATAATTTGCGCTACCTCAAACTGGTCAACCAGCAGCGAGGTAATCGAAATGAATATACTCCGTATCAAAAATGTCGTCCTAAGGCCAATGCTCGTTCTCAGCCGAGATCGAGACGATGCTATGGACATACTCGATCAGAGCTTCGGCCTGGGTATGGGCAGTCGCCTCATCACAGGCCCTGACATGATCGAGTGGAATCCCGACCACACGCGCTTCCCGGATACGTTGCGCAGCTGGGTTGAGAGATCCCGGCGCGGAATCGTCTGGTCTGTCGATGCGGGGCTCAACTGGGAGATGATTTGCACTGACCTGGGTGATCCGTGATCGATAGGCCCGTCGGGCCTGTCAACGCGAGTAGACGGGCGTTGGAAAGCCGGAAGTCCTACTTTTGCGCGCACATCGGTATCCGGGTAAAGCCAATTAGGGGGTGTTCGGCTACCCCGACCCTGCCGAATACGCCTGCCGGCGCCCGAAACTCTCCACGAGAGCAGACAGGCAAGTGATGGGCGCGACGACTGCGATAGCTGCCCTTGGCTTATGATCCCCGCCCTGACAGTTAATGACCCAATGTAGGCATCACCGAAGTGATTGCGAACATCGCGTCAAATCCTCCTGCCCTTGTGTGTCCAATCAGAGCAGAGGCTGTGCTGGGACTTTGACTTGCGGCGGGATCAGCGACAACGGCTTGCGGTTTGCCAACCTTTTCGCGCGACGAAGCGCTCTCCGCCCGGCGTTCAATGAGCTTATCAGCTGGGCGGTCACACCGGCAACGATCAGGAGGAGCAAGGTGGCCGCGACAATTACGGTGGCGTCCATGAAGATTGAACAAGCTGCTGTGAAGGTTGTTCCCGTTCGAGCAGGGGCAAGCCAGTCAATGCGCTAGTCTCCGAACGCCGGACCCAGCCTAACCTGCCGCGATCCGCACTCAGTGCATATCAGCCGGGCAGCGACGGCGGCGGATGGCGGGGGGATGTACCAGCGTCAAGCTGGCGATGAATTGAGCATCGTCCAGCGTGCAACCAACCGGGCAGCCTGCGTCGGCGGTCGGGGCGAAGCCGCGACAATGGCCGACCGCGATCGCGCGCTCCACGTCCTGCGCCAGATCAAGGCGATGGGCGTGGGCGTGGCGCTCGACGACTTCGGCACCGGTTATTCGTCGCTGGAGACGCTGCGCGCCTTTCCGTTCGACAAGATCAAGCTCGACCGGTTCTTCGTCTCCGAGCTCGAGGACAGCCCCCAGGCGGTCGCGATCATCCGTGCGGTGCTGGCGCTCGGCAAGAGCCTGTCGATCCCGGTGCTCGCCGAAGGCATAGAGACCGAAAGCCAGCTCGCCGTGCTGTGCCGCGAGGGTTGCGACGAAGTGCAGGGCTTCCTGCTCGGCTATCCTCGGTTGGTGGCGGGTTACGAGCCGCAGATTTCGGTCGACTGGCCGGCTTCACCGGCCAAACGCGACGACATCAGCAACGCAGCCTGAGGCCGTTTCACCAAGATACCGTAGCGTCGAGGTGCGCCTCGGCACGCTCCCCCTGGCAGTTCACGGACAAGAATAGGTTTGCCGCCGCAACGCCGAACTGCCGGACGGCGGCTTTGGGATCGACAGGTAGCTCGCTGGAAGACCGGAAGGCAGGCGCATTTCGGACCGGCGGTTGTCCAACAAAACGACCTAGCCCCGCGCTTTGGCCCCATCTCAATGTGGTCCTTGGAGCCTCAATAAGTGGCTGAACTCCTGGGCGAGGCGCGTCACGGCATCGCCTTTACCGCTGAGCAATGCCGCACAATTCCCAGCACTCCCCACCTCCCTTCACAGCGAAGCCACCCGCATTCCAGCGCAACCTCAAGCATAACGACCTCACCAGCAACGATGTGAGGTTTCAATATGTTAAGAGTATTTCAAATCGCTTCCGAAGTCGCCCCCGCACCGCTCACCGTCATCGCAGCCGATGATGACAG
>JAUYQH010000144.1 GCA_030697365.1 Novosphingobium sp.
CGTCGCCCCTGCGCAGGCAGGGGCCCAACCGACGGCACCCCATTGCGAAGTTCGTGCCGCTCGAGAGCTTGGATGGACCCCTGCCTGCGCAGGGGCGACAGTGGGTTTGAGGGTTGACCAGTCCGCTGCTCCCCGCAAAGGCGGGCGTGAGCCGAGGAATCCTCCATGACCCACCAGTTCGACAAAGCCAACCTGCCCAGCCGCCACGTCTCGGTCGGCCCCGAGCGCGCGCCGCATCGCAGTTATTACTATGCGATGGGGATGACCGAGGAGCAGATCGGGCGGCCGTTCGTCGCGGTCGCATCGGCCGGCAACGACAGCGCACCGTGCAACACCACGCTCGATTTCCAGGCCGACATCTGCCGCGAGGGCGTCGAGCAGGGCGGCGGCACCCCGCGCCGGTTCAACACGATCACCGTGACCGACGGCATCGCGATGGGCCATCAGGGAATGAAAAGCTCTCTGGTCAGCCGCGAGGTGATCGCGGATTCGATCGAGCTTTCGGTCCGCGGGCATTGCTACGATGCGCTGGTGGGCTTCGCCGGATGCGACAAGTCGCTACCCGGCATGATGATGGCGATGCTCCGCCTCAACGTGCCGTCGATCTTCGTCTACGGCGGCTCGATCCTGCCGGGGCGCTACCAGGACCGAGACGTCACCGTGGTCGACGTGTTCGAAGCGGTGGGCCAGCACGCCGCCGGCAACTGCCCGCTCAAGGATCTGACCGCGCTCGAGAAAGTCGCCTGTCCCGGGCACGGCGCCTGCGGTGGGCAATACACCGCCAACACCATGGCCTGCGTTGGAGAGGCGATCGGATTGTCGTTGCCTAACAGCAATATGGCCCCCGCACCGTACAAGTCGCGAGAAGACGTCGCGCGCGCCGCGGGGCGCCAGGTGATGGAACTGCTCGCCCGAAACATTCGCCCGCGCGACATCTGCACGCTGCCTGCGTTCGAGAATGCCGCGCGCGTGGTCGCGGCGACCGGTGGATCGACCAACGCCGCGCTTCACCTGCCCGCGATGGCCAGCGAATGCGGGATCGAGTTCGACCTGTTCGACGTCGCCGCGATCTTCTAGTCGACGCCTTACGTCGCCGATCTCAAGCCCGGCGGGAAATACGTCGCCAAGGACATGTACGATGCCGGCGGGGTTTACATGGTGATGAAGACGCTGCTCGATGGCGGATTTCTCGATCCTTCGCCGATGACCGTCAGCGGTAAGACGCTGGGCGAGAATATCGAGGAAATCACCTGGAAAACCGACCAGAAGGTGATCTATTCGTTCGATAATCCTCTTTCTCCCACCGGCGGGGTCGTCGGTCTGCGCGGCTCGCTTGCGCCCGACGGGGCGATCGTCAAGGTCGCCGGGATGCACCGACTCCAGTTCACCGGCCCCGCGCGGGTTTTCGATTGCGAGGAAGACTGCTTCGCCGCGGTCGAGCACCGCCAGATCCAAGAAGGCGAGGTCGTGGTGATCCGCTACGAAGGCCCCAAGGGCGGACCCGGCATGCGCGAGATGCTCTCGACCACCGCGGCGCTCTATGGCTTGGGGATGGGCGAGAAGGTCGCGCTGATCACCGATGGGCGCTTTTCCGGCGCGACCCGCGGCTTCTGCATAGGCCATGTCGGACCCGAGGCGGCCGATGGCGGGCCGATCGCGCTGGTCGAGGACGGCGATACGATCGCGATCGATGCCGAAGCGGGGACGATCGACCTGCTGGTGTCCGACGAGGCGCTCGCCGAACGCCGCAGGGCGTGGCGTCCGCGTGCGAACGACTATCAGGCGGGCGCGCTATGGCGCTATGCGCAGAACGTCGGCCCGGCGAGCAAGGGCGCATTGACGCACCCTGGCGCGAAGGCCGAAACGCATGTCTATGCGGATATCTGAACGGCTCGTCGCCTTCGCTGGCCTGACGATCGCGCTCGCGGCTTGTGGAAGCGCGCCCGAGCCACCTCGCGAACGTATCGCATGCGCGCTCGATGGCGCGAAGGACTTCGCCGAAGTATGCCTGCTCGAGCGCGATGGGCCGCGGTTCAGCATCCACCGCCCCGACGGTGGTTTCCGCCGCTTCGAGCCGGTCGAAGGCCAGGGCATCCGCTCGATCGATGGAGCCTACGCTGCTATAGTCGTGCCACGCGCTAACGGCTTTTCCGAACTTGCCATCGAGGGGGATCGTTATCTGGTCCAGGTGGCGAGACCGCGAGATTCGTCCGACCAGGTTGGCGGCGAATGACGCCGATCGCGGGCCGAACGATCCTCACCGTTGCTCAGATGCGCGGGGCCGAGCAGGCGCTGATCGACGCCGGGACCAGCGTCGAGGCTTTGATGGACATCGCCGGACGCGGGGCGGGGGAGTGGGTCTGGCGGCTGTCGGGCGGGCGCGCGGTGACCGTGCTGTGCGGGCCGGGCAACAACGGCGGAGACGGCTGGGTGATCGCCGAATTGATCCGCGAACGCGGCGGCGACGTCGCGGTAATCAGCCCGCACGAGTCCGGCACCGATGCGGCGCGCAACGCTCGCTCGCTCTATCGTGGGGCGATTATCGACGCGGCCGCGCCGCGCCATGGCGAGGTGTTCGTCGATTGCCTGTTCGGCAGCGGGCTGACCCGCGCCTTGCCGGGCGATTGGGCGGACCTGATCTCCCGCCTCGCGCGCCATCACCACGCCGCGGTGGCGATCGACCTGCCAAGCGGGATCGAGAGCGACAGCGGCGCGATGCTCAACGAGGGGCTGCCACGGTATGACCTCACCGTGGCGCTCGGCGCGTGGAAATTCGCGCACTGGTCGCTGCCGGGGATGGCGGCGATGGGCGAGCGGCGGCTCGTCGAAATCGGTTGCGCAGAGGTTCCCGGCGCAGCGCGAATGCAGGCGCGGCCCCGCCTGATTGCCCCGGAAGCTGGCGCACACAAGTATACCCGGGGGCTGTTGGGGATCGTCTCGGGCGAGATGCCGGGCGCGGCGTTGCTCGCGGCCAAGGCGGCGATGCACGGCGGGGCGGGCTATGTGAAGCTGCTGGGCGAAGGTGCGGGCGAGGCGCTGCCCCCGGAGCTCGTGGCCGACCGCCAGCCGCGCGGCAAGGCGCTGGCGGACAGGCGCATCTCCGCCGTCCTCGTCGGCCCTGGTCTGGGCCGCGATGACAGCGCCAGGGCGCGGTTGCGAGAGGTGCTGACGTCGCGGACACCCGCGGTGATCGATGCCGACGCGCTGACTTTGCTCGCTCCCGGTGACGCCCCGCTCACCCACGCGGTGCTCACCCCGCACGAAGGAGAGCTCGCCGCACTCGAAAGCTCCTTTGGCCTGCCCGGTACCGGTCTGCGCCGTGAACGGGCGCTGGCGGTTGCACGATCCACGGGTGCAGTGGTGCTGCTCAAGGGCGCCGACAGCCTGATCGCGGCGGCCGACGGCACGCTGGTCTGCGCCCCGGCGGCGGCGAGCTGGCTGTCGGTGGCGGGCAGCGGCGATGTACTCGCCGGAATTCTCGTCAGCAGGCTTGCGGTTCACGGCAAACCGTTGCGGGCGGCGGAGGAAGCGTTGTGGCTTCACGGCGAAGCGGCGCGGATCGCCGGGCCGGCGTTCACCGCGGGGCAGCTGGGTGATGCGGTGCAAGGCGCGGTCGCCGCGGCGCTCCGGTGAGCGAAGACGAGGTCATTCTGCGCGTTGCCGCCAAGGGCGACGGAATCACGGCGAGCGGACGGCACGTGGCTTTCACTGCGCCTGGTGACATCGTCAGGCCCGATGGTACGGTCGTTCGCGGACCCAGCCATGCCGCGCCGCCGTGCCGCCATTTTGGGACCTGCGGCGCCTGCCAGTTGCAGCACCTCAGCGAAACCGCTCTCGCCGAATTCGTCTTCGATCGTGTCGCCAACGCGGCCTCTGGGCAGGGGCTGGAGCCCGGAGTAGTGGCTCCCGCGTACCTCTCCCCGCCGCGCTCGCGCCGACGGGCGACGCTGCACGCCGACCGTAGCGGCATCGGCTTTCGCG
>JAUYQH010000146.1 GCA_030697365.1 Novosphingobium sp.
GCCGACAAGGTCGGCGCCGAAGACCTGATGGAAGACATGCAGGCGGGCAACCTCGATTATGGCCGGGTCATCGCCACCCCCGACATGATGGGCGTGGTCGGACGACTGGGCAAATTGCTCGGCCCCAAGGGCCTGATGCCCAACCCCAAGCTGGGCACCGTCACCCCCAACGTGACCGAGGCGGTCAAGGCGGCCAAGGGCGGCCAGATCGAGTTCCGCGTCGAGAAGGCCGGGATCATCCACTCGGGGATCGGCAAGCTGTCGTTCTCGGACGATGCGCTCAAAGCCAACTTCGCCGCGTTCGTCGATGCGATCGTCAAGGCCAAGCCGGCCGGCGCCAAGGGCAAGTACGTCCGCAAGGTCGCGCTGAGCTCGTCGATGGGACCGGGGCTTAAGATCGACACCGCGGAAGTCGCGGGCGCCTGATCGCCTGACGCCGTCGCCAACAAACAAGAGCCGGGGAAGCGATTCCCCGGCTCTTTCGTTTGCCCGGCGTCGCGGCTAGGGATCGTCGCATCTGCAACCAAACGGAGAGTGCAATGCGCCTCGCCTTGCTACTGGGAGCCCTGTTGATGGCCACCTCCGCCAATGCCGAAGCACCGCGCTGGTCGATCGCGATCCACGGCGGGGCGGGGACGATGAACCGCGAATCGATGACCCCCGCGCAGCAGGCCGAATACGGTGCCGCGCTGGCCATGGCGCGCGATGCCGGGGTCAAGGTGCTTGCCGCGGGCGGCAGCGCGCTCGACGCGGTCGAGGCGGCGATCGTGCTGCTCGAGGACGACCCGAAATTCAACGCCGGGCGCGGCGCGGTGTTCACCTATAACGGCACCAACGAACTCGATGCCTCGATCATGGACGGCTCGACCCGCGCTGCGGGATCGGTCGCCGCCGCGACACACACAAGGAACCCGATCCGCCTTGCCCGCGCGGTGATGGAGGACAGCCCGCACGTATTCCTGTCGGGACCGGGGGCGGACGAGTTCAGCCGCGAACAAGGGCTCGAACAGGTCGATCCCGACTGGTTCGCCACCCCTGAGCGCTGGCGCCAGCTCGAGGAACTGAAAGCGAAGAAGCTCGGCTGGTACGACGTCGATCTCAAGTACGGCACCGTCGGCGCGGTGGCGGTGGACCAGAAGGGCCATGTCGCCGCGGGCACATCGACCGGCGGGCTGACGGGCAAGCGCTGGGGACGGATCGGGGATTCGCCGGTGATCGGCGCGGGGACTTATGCCGACGACCGCGCCTGCGCGGTCAGCGCGACCGGGGCGGGCGAATACTTCATCCGCGCCGGGGTAGCGCACGAGATTTGCGCGCGTATGCGAATGAAGGGGGAGACCGCCCAAGACGCCGCCGACGCGGTGATCGCCGAAGTCGGCGCGCTGGGCGGCAGCGGCGGGGTGATCGTCGCCGCGCCCGATGGCAGCACCGCGTTCGCCTTCAACACGCCGGGCATGTACCGCGCGCGGGCCGATAGCAGCGGGCTGCGCGAAACGGGTATCTTCGCCGGCGATTGAATTGACATGCGTGTCAGTGATGCATAGCTTTCCCCTCACGCAACAGGGGCCGGCCACAGGGGACAAATCCACCGGGTCGCCCGACTCCAATAGCGCAACGGGACGGCGATTTCGCCGCCTCGCCATTGGAGGATGTAATCATGAAAAGCGTTCGTCTCGCGGTTCTTGCCGCCTTCACCCTTGCCTTCGCCGCCCCGCTTCCCGCGCTGGCGCAGAACGATCCGTTCACCGGCGGGGATTACATGAGCGTCACCGGCGTCTCGATCGACGACGGCCACTACCTCGATTATGCCACCTTCCTCGCCGGGTACTACAAGGCGCAGGAAGACTTTGCGGTCAAGCAGGGCTGGCAGACCGGCTGGGAAATCCTCTCGAACGTCAATCCCCGCAAGGGCGAGCCCGACCTCTACCTGATCCGCCGCTTCAAGAGCATTCCGGATGGCGCCGAGGGCGAGCGTCGTGCGCAGATGATCCGCGACAACGTCAAGCAGAGCGACGCGCAGATGGAAGCCGCCTCGGGCAACCGCGCGAAGTTCCGCCATGTCGATGGAACGATGCTGCTCCAGGTCATGAAGATGAAGTAACCCTCCAGGCGCGGGGGGCGGCGCCTCAGCCGTCCCCCGCATGCTTGTCGGCCTTGCGCTTGCCGAAGCGCATGCCTTTCTCCAGCCGCGCGCGAAGTTGGGCGTAATAGGCTTCGAGGAACGCGCGTTCGTCTCCCTGAATGCCTTGGGGCCCCGGTTCCCAGCCGATCTTGCGGCAGATCGCCTCGGCCACCGCGATCAGGTTCTCGTTGCGCCCGTCGCGCAGCACGCGTTCGAGCGTCTGCAGTTCGTATTCGCCATAGACCGCCAGCTCGGCCTCGCCGAAGCGAAAGCGCGCGCCGGTGACATCGCTCGTCCCGTCGCGCGCCGCCGCTCCGGTGGCAAGCAGTTTGGCGAGCGTGTGGCGCGGCGCCTCGACCACCCAGCTTCCCGCGATGATGTCGCCCGCGCGCAGGCGGTCGCGGTTGACCAGCGGGATCGCCAGGAACACCAGCAACCAGGCGAGCGCGGCAAACGTCGCGAGGCCGGTGTCGCCGCCCTAGCTGGCCTGGGCGAAGAACACCGCGGGCAGGAACAGCTCGATGTCGCGCAGCAGGTTGCGCGCGATCACCGCCTCGGCGGTCAGCTGCGCCCCGTCGCGCGCGGCGATGCGGATCCCCGCAAGGCGTTTACCGGGGGTCGCGCCGCGCGGGCGCAGCTCGAAGAACAGGAAATAGGCGTTGCGGAACAGGAACATCGCCACGATCCACACCACCGCGAAAGCCTGGAGTACGCGGCCCGCCGGGCCTTCGCCGTCGAATGCGCCGTCGGCCACCTGCAGGGTGCCGAACAGCACGAAGATCAGCAGAAGTGAGGTCAGCAGCATGGCCAGCCCGATGATCCCCAGGTCGATCAGCAGCGCGCCCGCGCGGCTCGATCGCGAGGCGACGGTGAAGCTCAGCGCGATGCCTTCGGGGGTGACCACGCTGCGGCGGCGGCGTTCGGCGTCGAGCACCGGCCTGACACGGCGCGCGGCGGCGACCGCGGTCATGCCGTCTGATCCGTCGAGTTGCGCCGCCAGGCGAACAGGTACCCGATCCAGAACACCAGCATGAAGCTGCCGATCGCGACGCGCCCCACCGGGTTCTGGACCAGCTGGCGGAAAAACCCTTCGAGCACCGCGGCCACGATCAGCATCAGCACCACCCCGCTCATCACCTGCGCGGCGCGGCGCCCCGCCATGGCCGCAGCATCGAGCAGCGCCGCTTCGCCCGGAAACGCCAGCGCGCGCCCGACATGGATTCCCGCGGCGCCGGCGAGCAGGATCGCGAGCAGCTCGGTCGTCCCATGCACGCTGAGCCACGCGGCGAAATCGGGCAATAGCCCGGCCCCCGCGAACAGCCAAAGCATCGCCCCCAGCCCGGCCATGTTGTGGACCAGCAGCAGCAGCGAGGGCAGCGCGAAGGCGAACCCCAGCGCGAAGGCGAGGATCGCG
>JAUYQH010000160.1 GCA_030697365.1 Novosphingobium sp.
CTACCGCGTCTACTGGATGGAGGAAGTGCTCCAGCCGCATGATTATGAAGGCTTTGGGCGTCTCAACGAAGCGATCAAATCGACCCGTATCGTCACCGGTGAGCATGAATATGGCCGCTATGGCTTCCGCCAGTTGCTCAAGGTCAACGGCGCAGAAATTTGGCAGCCGGACATATTGTGGGTCGGCGGAATGACCGAACTGATCAAGGTCGGTGCGCTCGCCGCTGCCTACGATATCCCGGTCATCCCGCATGGCGGCGGCGGTAATGGGGCGTCGCACTGGTCGATCTCCCACGTCAATGCGCCGTGGGTGGAGATGTTCATGCCGGCGCCGGGCGCACCAGACGCGCTGCTCGAGATGTTCAAGGAAGATTATGAAATCACCAGCGGGCCGGAGGGGCTTTACATGCACCCGCCGCGTAAGCCCGGCTGGGGCCTCGATCTCGAAGTCGTCCGGGTCGTGACCGGGTGACTGGTCTGTACGTGAAAAAGGAGGGGCGCCTTGGCTAGTGCTATTGCGGAAGAGCCCGCCGCACCCGTCGGCAAGGTGCGTTGGCTGATCGTCGCCGCCGCCTTCATCATCGCGGCCGTCGCCTATCTCGACCGCAGCAATATCTCGATCGCAGCTCCGATTCTTAAAAAGGATCTCGGTCTTTCCGACGTGCAGCTGGGCACCATCTTCAGCGCCTTCGTGATCGGCTATGCAGTCTGCCAGCCTTTCGCCGGACGGATCGCCGACCGCTTCGGCCCCTACAAGATTATCGCCATCGGCATCTTCTGGTGGAGCGTGTTGACCGGGCTGACGGCGATGGTGCCAGCGACCTATGCGGGCGCCTTCGGACTGCTGCTGGCGGTGCGCTTCATCCTGGGCGTCGGGGAATCCGTGATCTTCCCGGCAGCCAATCGGCTGGTCGCCAGTTGGGTGCCAAAGCGCGAGCGCGGCCTTGCCAACGGAATCATTTTCGCCGGCGTTGGCGCGGGGGCGGCGATCGCACCGCCGCTGATCACCTTCATCATGCTAGAACATGACTGGCGCTGGGCCTTCTGGATCACCGCCTTCATCGGCATAGGGGCGATGCTGCTGTGGCTGATTTTCGTGCGCGATACACCCACGCAGCATCGCTGGGTCGGCCAAGCCGAAGCGGCCTATATAGAGGCCGATCCCGGCTCCGCCTCTTCCCCCAGCCCGCAAGTCGTCGCGTCGTGGCGCTCGATCATTCTCAACCGCAACATTGCGGTGCTGACCCTAAGCTATTTTTGCTTCGGCTACGTCGCCTACATCTTCTTTTCCTGGTTCTTTACCTACCTTTCTACGGTGCGCGGGCTCGATCTCAAATCGAGCGGTATCTACGGCATGCTTCCCTTTATCGCGATGGCCATCGCCTCGCCGCTCGGCGGCTGGATCTCGGATCGGACCAGCATTCGCTTCGGCGAGCGTATCGGCCGCTGCGGCATAGCCGGCGTGGCGATGGCGCTGGCTGGAGTCTTCGTTGGGCTCGCTACCGAAGTCGCCGACGTGCGGTTCGCCTCGTTCGTGCTCGCGGCTGGATCCGGCTGTCTTTACATTGCCCAGAGCGCCTATTGGACGCTCAGCGCCAATATCGGCCGCACTTCCGCCGGTTCGGTGGCGGGCGTGATGAACATGGGGGGGCAGATCGGCGGCGCCGTGGTCGGCATATTGACCCCGATCCTGGCGGCCGAGTTCGGCTGGTCGGGATCCTTCCTGTTCACTGCGGGCGTGTGCATCGTCGGCGCCATCGCCTGGCTCTTCATCGATCCCAATGCAGAGCTTCCTGCCGAGGAGGCAGTAGATGCTTTCGCAACGACCACTCATCGCTGATGGCGCCATGCCAGGCGCCCTGAAGCTTGCCACCGCCGCGGCGATCCTGCTGGCAGGAGGATGCGCTTCCGTCCCCGCGGAAGCGCCCGCGTGTCCCCGCGATCCGAGGGTCAATGAGGTGGCGGCGGACTGGCGGATGAAGCGGCCACAACAGAAGACCGATATGGCGCTTGCCGATGCGCCCTGCTTCAGAAGGCATTTGCTGCGGAGCCTGGCGGCGGAGCTCGGTCCGGTTGTGGGCTACAAGGTCGGCCTCTACACCAAAGCCGGCCAACAAAATTTTGGAGACCCGGGACCGACCATTGGCGTCCTTCACCGCAACATGCTCATCGAGGAAGGGACGCCGGTTTCGGTGCGTTACGGTTATTCGGCGATTGCCGAAGCGGACTTCATCGTCGTCGTCAAGGACAACGGGATCAACGCCGCGACGACGCGAGAAGAGGCGTTCCGCCACCTTCGCGGGTACCGCCCCTTTGTCGAGCTCGCCGACAATAATTTTGTCGCAGGGACGAAAGTGACAGCGGGAGAGCTCATCGCGCTCAACGTCAATGCGCGGCTCGGTATGGTCGGACGTGAGGTCGCGCTTCCGCAGACCGCGGCCGGGATGGAGGGGCTCACCAACCTTTCGGTGCGCCTGACCATCGAACGGTCGGGGACCGCCGAGACCAGCGACGGGCAGGCGCTGAAGACACTAGGCGATCCGCTCGAGATCGTCCTGTTCGCCAAGAACGAACTGCTGCGCCAAGGCGAAAGATTGAAGGCCGGCGACCTCATCAGCCTCGGTACGCTGCTGCCGGCGAAGGTGCCCAGGGCCGGTGACACGATGCGGATGCGCTACAAGGTGCTCGGCCAGCCCAACGACATCGCCATTTCATTCGTGCCCTAGAAGAGGCGCGGGCGCCCGCTCCCCTAATGTGTGAACGGTCTCGCTAGCGGGACATCCGGGTTCAGGCGCACGCCGAAGCCCGGGGTTTCGGGCACTTTCATCCGGCCATTTTCCGGCACTGGCTCGTCCAGCAGGAGCGGGGAGAACATCGGGATGACGACGTCGGCGCCCGGCGCCATCATCAGGAATTCCGCGAAGGGGCTGTTGTGGCGGGTGACCACGAAATGATAGCTGTAGACGCTCGATCCGTGCGGCACGACCATCACTCCGCGGGCGTCGGCCATGGCGCTGATCTTGATCAGCTCGCTGATTCCGCCGCACCAACCAACGTCGGGCTGAATGATGTCCGCGCATTCCATTTCGAGCAGCATGCGGAAGCCCCATCGGGTGCTTTCATGCTCGCCGGTGGTCACCATCATCCCCGGCGGAACCGAGCGCCTTAGATCGGCATAGCCCCAATAATCGTCCGGCGGCAGCGCCTCCTCGATCCATTTGAGGCCGTAATCGGCGGCATTGTCGGCAAGCCGGATCGCGTAATTGAGGTCGAGACTCATCCAGCAGTCGTACATTAGCCAGAAATCGTCGCCGACCTTGGAGCGCATGTCGGCGAGGAGATCGAGATTCTTCTGCAGCCCTTCCTCGCGCTCGGCAGGGCCGTGGTGAAGGGGCATCTTGCCACCGATGAAGCCGAGCGCCTTGGCGGCGTCGGGCCGGGCGCCGGTCGCATAGAAGATGAGCTCGTCGCGAACCGGGCCGCCGAGCAGCTGGTACACCGGCTCCTTGCGCCATTTGGCGAGCAGATCCCACAATGCGAGATCGACGCCGCTTATCGCGTTCACCACCAGACCCTTGCGGCCATAATAAAGGGTCGAAAAATACATCTGGTCCCAGATGCGCTCGATATCGGTGATCTTCGCACCCTCTATGAAGCGCGAGAGATGCTTCTCGACGATCCAGGCGCCGGGCTCGCCCCCGGTGGTGACCGCGAAGCCGATCGTGCCGTCGTCGGCCTCAATCTCGACCACCAGGGTACCGAGCAGGTTAATCCCGAAGCTCTGGCGGCTGACGCGGTATTCGGGATAACGCGCCATTGGCGTCGCAATATGGTCGTCGATCCAATGGCCTTGGGCCTGATCGTGATAGTCGCCGCCCCCGCCCTTCGTCACATAGGCGCGCACTTGTCGGATGGTGGGAACGGCCATGTCTCTCCTACCGCCGCGCTCAGCGGACCGAATGTGCCGGGCTTGCAGCCGCCCCGGTTTGGCGGATCGCGAGGAACAGCAGCGCTCCGATGACCGTAGTGACAGCGAGCAGATAAAGCCCAGCATCGGAGGAGTCGAAATTGCCCTCCGCCCAGGTCTTGACGTTGGGTGCGACGAAGCCTCCCAGCGCTCCTAGCGCGTTGATAAGCGCGATCCCTCCCGCGGCCGCGGCGCCGCCCAGATAGGAGGTAGGGAAGGTCCAGAACAAAGGCTGCGCAGCGATGAAGCCGGACGCTGCTAGGCAGAGCGCGATGAGCGCTATGAACGGGGGGCTGTCCGCCGAGATCGCGATACCCGCGGCCGACATTAGCAAGGCTGCCACCGCGAGCGAGCGGTGCTTGCGGCTGCGATCCGCCCAGCGAGTGAGCAGAAAGGTCACGATCATCGCGCAGATCCAGGGGATGGCGGTAACCACTCCGACCTCGAAACCCACCTTGCGGCCCATCATCGCCCCGACCTGGGTGGGGAGGTAGAAAATGACACCGTAGACGCTCATCTGGATGAGGAAATAGATGCTCACAAACAAGGCGACGCGCGGGTTGAGCACCGTCTTTGAGAGGGTGACCGGGCCGGCACGGGCCCGGGCGTGGTTCTCGCGCGCGATCTCCGCGGCCAGCGCCTGCCGCTCGTCCTCGGGAAGCCATTTGGCGTCGGCGGGCCCGTTGTTCAGATAGAAATAGGCCCAGATCCCGACGGCGGAAGCGAGCAGCCCCTCGATCAGGAACATCCACTGCCAACCGAGGAAGCCTGCAAAGCCGTCCATCTCAAGTAGGAGTCCTGAAAGCGGCCCGCCAACGATGAAGGCGGCGGGCGCGCCGAAATAGAATAGGCCCATCATCTGGCCGCGAACCCGATCGGGAAACCAGTAAGTCAGATAAAGAATGACGCCCGGGAAGAAGCCGGCTTCGGCGGCGCCGAGCAGGAGGCGCAAGATATAGAAGCTCATTTCCGACGTGACCAAAGCCATGGCCGCCGAGATCAGCCCCCAGCTGACCATGATCCGGCACATCCACAGCCTCGCGCCGATGCGGTGCATGATGAGGTTGCTGGGAATTTCGAACAGCGAATAAGTGAGGAAAAAGAGGCCAGCTCCGAGCGCATAGGCTCCATCCGAAATCGCGGTCGACGCCTGAAAACTCTCCTTGGCGAAACCGATATTTGCGCGGTCTAGGAAAGCGAGGACGTACATTAGAAGGAGGAATGGAAGAAGGCGCCGCCGCGCGCGGGTGATCGCCTGTTCGAGCATAAGCGGTAATCCTCGTTCCGTTTATGATCGCGGTCTCGCATGCCGCGTAATTTGGGTCAACGATTGACCACATATCGGTACGCATCACTGCATTTCGGGACTGTACCGGTGAAGTCTGGCGCGAAGGAATGCCGGATAGAAGAAATTCGAACGAACCATAGCGCGAGGGCGAGACGAACGATCTCCTTGGCCGTCCTACCTCCTAGGCGGCGCCCGGAGTCGGACACTACCGTCATCCGCACATCTGATTTGATCAACACCGGCCGCAAGGCGCGCCCCGTCGACGACGCTTCAGGTCGCAGGAGACCGCGTCGTCGCGCGCGTGCAGAACCCGCCGCCCCGCGCAGTCGCCGACTCCGAATTTACCGGACGCGAGCCTGGGGATTTGGAAGATCCCGCTCAGGGGAAAGCCGCTCTTTCAGATGTGCATGCGGCGGGGCGGTCTCGGCCGACGGGCGCGCCACCGGGACGACCGTCCCTAAGCTCACTACGGTGAGCTTGCTTTACCGCGTGTTCATATATTGAAATGGTATTTCAATATGTCTTGTGAGTCGCGCCGGAACGTGTAGTCTTCGGTTGCCGAGATCGCGTCAGGCCCCGAAAAAGGAGCCATGCGATATGCACAAATTCGATGGCCCGCCCACTGCTTTCAAGGGCGGATTCCGCACTGGAGGGGAGAGGCAATCATGAGAATCCGTAACTTACTTTTAGGGGGTGCGGCCACGGCCCTGGCGATGACCGCGGTCACGGTGGCGGAGGCGGCCGATCCGCCGAAGGACGCCAACGGCGTACCGTGCGTCGACGGGAAACTCGACGGGGCGCTCCAGTGCATCCCCAATGCAGTCGCCAAGGGAACTCCGGAGCGGCCTTATCGCGAGGCGGGCGTGTCGGATCCGCGGCTTCACCCGTCGCGCCGGCTCGGCAGCGGGTTCCAGTCGACGGCAAAGACCCTGGTCTATGCCGCGGTCCCGGGGAGCGTGCTGGTGTTCGACAGGGGCGGCGACTTCAACAGCAAGTATAAGTTCGTGAAGCGGATCGTGTTCGAAGATGCTCCGGCGCCGGTGGGACCTGAATCGATCGCAGCGATGATGGCGAACCCCACCACCAACATGATCTATATCTCAACCCGCGGTTCGCTCTACGCTATGGATCTGCTGACCGAAAAGGTGGTGTGGAAGAAGCGTTATGAGGAAGGTACTTGCTGCGAGCGTGGCGCGGTAACACCGGACGGATCAACGCTTGTGGTCGGATCGGACCTCAAGAATTTCCACTATGTGCTCGATGCGACTACCGGCACCATCAAGGGTAGAATCCCGACGCCGATGTCAATGTTCAATCACAATATGAACCTCAGCGCGGACGGCAAGATTGACTTCGCCGCGCCTAACGGCATCACTATGACGATTGCCGACGTCGAGACGATGAAGCCGATCAAGACGATCACCTTCAGCGATCACGTCCGCGTGTTCGTGATCAATCACGACGCGACCAAGGTCTATGCCAATCTCAATAACCTTCTCGGTTTCGAGATTGCCGATGTTAAGACCGGTAAGGTGGTAAAGCGGATCGAAGCGCCGGGCGAAACTTGGAAGGCAAAATGGGCCGATCCCAACAACCGCTTTTACGGTCATGGCGCGCCCCATCACGGCATCGCGATGCTGCCTGACGAGAGCGAAATTTGGATCCCGGACTCGATCAACGATCAGGTACTGGTGTTCGACAACACGGGTGAGTGGCCGGTGCTCAATATGAACAAGAGCTTCAAGTCGAACGGGCAACCCAATGGCTGGATCACCTTCGGTCTGGACGGCAAGCTCGCCTACCTCGCGTCTGGTGAGGTGGTGGACGTCAAAACCCACAAGATCATCACCGAACTGAAGGACGAATATGGCCGCTATTTCGACAGCGAGAAAATGCTTGAAATGACGTTCGATAGGAACGGTAGATTGATCCGAACGGTGAACCAGTTCTCGAACGGCATTCCCCAAGCGGTCCAGGCACGGCTCGCTGTCGACGGAAACTCTAGTCTCGCGAGCAACTAACGGGTTCAAGTAGTGCCCCGCCGCCGCGCGCGGCGGGGTCTTTTCCATGTTTTGCGTAAGCTTATGAAATCTGACCCCGCCTTGGCCCTGTCTGCCGCTGCCGCGGTGGAGCACGCGATCGCCCATCACAAGGCGGGCCGCAGCGGCCGCGCTGAGCGTCTCTACCGCCAGGCACTTGCGGAGCAGCCCGACCATTCCGAGGCTCACCACAATCTCGGAATCATCCTGCTGCAGGGCGGTCGGATCGACGCCGGCCTGGACCATTTCCGGATGGCGCTGCAGAACGAGCCCGGCCGCGATCTCTACTGGCTTTCCTGCGCCCGCGGGCTGCTGATCGCCGGGCGGCCGGCAGAGGCGTCGGCGCTGTTGGTGGACGGTGCGGCGCAGGGCATGTCCGGGCCCGCCTTTGATGCGCTGATCGCGCAGGCGTGGGATACTTTGTCCGCTGCGGAAGGTCTCCCCGTAGCCCCCGCGTCAGGCGAGATTGACGCGAACTCCGTTGAGCAACTCGCCAACACGCTCTGTGGGGGCGGCCGCTTCGCGGAGGCGGCTTCGCTGCTGCGCGATGCCCTCGAGCGGGATCCCCCGCAGCCGGACCGGCTCTTGCTGAATCTCGGGAATGTTCTGACCGAGCTCGGTTCCCTGGACGAGGCTGCGGACGCGTTCGAACAGGCGATAAGGATCAACCCGGAACTCGCCGAGGCGCATTATCATCTCGGTTCGGTGCTGTCAGAAAATGGACGGGTGGGCGACGGCTTTGCTCATCTGATGCGACGGGCGGAACTCGTCTACGGCGCTTGCGATCCGCCCCGCGCGAAGAAGCCCGAGCCGGGGCACAAGGTCAAGCATGACCGCGAGCAACACGACTATCTCACCGCCAAAGGGATCGTCGCGACCGGCAAGGCCGCGCTCTTCCACTTAGGCGATGGCCGGCGGATCGACGGCTTCGCGGTGAACCCCGCCAATGTCACGCCGGATCTTATTGCCGACTGGCGGGCGGCAGAGCCGAAGATGATTTTAATCGAGGATTTCCTGACGCAGGAGGCGCTGGAGCAATTGCGCGCCTACTGCGCAGAGTCGACGATCTGGAGGCGAATCTACGACGCCGGCTACATCGGCGCGACGCCGCCGGACGGCTTCGCCTGCCCGCTGCTCGCCCAAATCGCGGACGAGATCGCCGGACTTTACAGCGACATATTGGACGGTTACCCGTTCCAGTATCTTGGCGCGTTCAAATATGACAGCGAACTTTCTACCGGCACCAACACCCACGCAGATTTCTCGGCGGTAAACGTCAATTTCTACATCGCCCCGGACGAGGCCAATCTCGATCCCGAGACCGGAGGAATGCTGATCTGGGACGTCGAGGCGAAGGACGAGGCAGAGTTGCGCCGCTTCAACAGCAACGGACCGGCGCTGAGCGCGCATCTCAAGAGCCGCGGCGCCAAGGCTACCCGTGTCGCCCACCGTGCGAATCGTGCGGTGATCTTCAAGTCCGCCCTGTTCCACAAAACTGATGACTGCGACTTCAAGGAAGGCTATCTGAACAAGCGCATCAACGTCTCGCTTCTGTTTGGTCAATGGGCGGACGACGCCTAGCTAATAACTCACAGGTTCCTTGCCCAGCGCACGTCCTCGATCGCGCGGTTGATGAGGGTGCCGGCGGTGGAGGAAGTCGCGGTCAGGGCATTCTGATCCGACGCTTGCAAATCCCGCCCGGTTTGAGCGGGCCCAGGGCTCTGGGCGAAGTCATGGCCTCAATTGCGAGTGTCGGAGGCCGATAATGCGAGTACCAAAAACGCCAGAATTGCCCGGGCAGTGATGATGAGAGGGCCGCTCTATCGGCGCAGAGCGCTATCGAAGGCTGATTGAGAATTGCGGGCCTGAAAGACAGCCGTGCACGTCCCAGTCCGCTCTTAGGCATCGGCGGGAGGTCTCTGTATGACTGACATTAGGGCGCAATCCTGCCCGTCCGCAAAGCTTCATCTCGACTTCGCACGCGAGCCGAGCATGTGTGTCGACATGCAGCCCGACCCACTTCACCAGCACCACGAACTCATCGCCAGCCTGTGCCTCGAAGCGGGCCGCATCATGGAAGACGAAAGCCCCGCGCTTGCACTGACCTTGCCGGGATCGACTACGGGGATCGCCGTGCAACTGGCAACCGCCCGACAGGCTGGCGAAGACATCGCCACCCTCGCCGCTGCAGCGCAGGTGCTGCTGCGACGAGGTGAGACAGTTTCCTAAGCCGACACCTTGCGCGGCCGCCCGCGTGGCTTGGCCGCGGGCTTGGGTGCAGGTTTGCTGGATTTAGGTGCTACCTTGGTCCCAGGCTTGCGCCCGAGCCCAATCTTCATGGCCATGTCGCGGCGGACTTGCGAGTAGCTTTCCGAGACGATCGGGTAATCGGGCTTGAGACCGTAGCGCTCACGATATTGTTCGGGGGAAAGACCATAGCGCGAGAGGTGCCGGCGCAGCGACTTGTATGGCTTGCCGTCGATCAGCGAAATAATGTGGTCCTTTGAGGAAAGCGAACGGCGCACCGTAACTGCCGGTGTATATTCCGGTTTAGCCGCCGCTTGTTCGGGACCCGTCGTCAGGCTGATCACCGCCTGGTGCATCTTCTGAAGGAACGCCGGCACGTCTTCGGCTGAAGCATTGGTGTTGGGATTGGCAAGCCAGGCGATCGTAAGTTCGGTCGCAAGCTCCACCGGATCGGTCGAGTCCAGGCCTTCAGTCATAAGTGTATCCCCCTTTTGATCTGCACTTCTGTAGCCGAACGGCAGTGTTCGTCAATTGCGCGGGGCTTGGGCTGGAATACTGCAATTCCATTCGACTTCATCTGAAAGTCGAGCATTGCTGTCGTCATAGAACGCGGCCGACCCAAACGGCCGCTACCCCGACGAGACGCTCGATCGGGGCTGTGGGCGGTGGGAGCCGCGATAGGCGCGGCTCTATGACGGAGTACCACCCATGAACACCAACGCGACTGAGATCAGCGCCGAGACCGGGAACGCCCCTGCCAAATCGCCTAAGGCAACTCCGAGCAAGCGCCGCATGGCGCGCGAGCCGGTCAACTCTGTGAGCGCGGGGACAACCAGTGCATCCGACAGTCCGCAAGCGGCTGTAGCACCTGCGCCCACAAGCAAGATCGCCACGGTCATCGGCCTGCTCGAACGCGAACACGGAGCCACCCTCGCCGAGATGGTCGCAGCGACCGGATGGCTGCCGCACACCACCCGCGCAGCGCTGACCGGGCTCAAGAAGAAGGGCCACACGGTCACCAGCACCAAGGCCGAAGGCGTGCGGACCTACCGTGTGGCTACGGGTGGCGGGCGGATCACTGCGCCCGCCGGCAAAGATACTCTGGTGGAGGCGTGAGCATGGAGCAACGGGTCGCTGCCATCGCGGCGATGTCCGCTGTCGAGAAGAAGGCCGAATGGCATCGTCGCACCGGAACCATTGCGCCCGCGGCATTCGGCTCGGGTCTTCTGGCTCGGGCCCTTGCTCACGACGCTCAGGTCAAGACGTTTGGCGGCGCACTCACAAAGGCTGAGCTCAAACGGCTCGCTCGGCTCAACCGCAAGGATGACCGGGTGCGGGATGGCGGTGCATCGGGTCCGGTGAAGCCCGGTACCTGGCTCTCACGAACCTGGCACGGCGAAGTGCATCAGGTGGTGGTGCTGGACGGCAGCTACGAATATCGGGGCGCGCGCTATCGCTCGCTCTCCGAGATAGCCAGACTCATCACCGGCACCCAATGGTCGGGGCCGCGGTTTTTCGGGTTGCACAGCCCGCGGCTCGGCAAGCTTGCGGTGGGCCGCGATGGTTGACGGGTCACCCAAACGCCTGCGCTGTGCCATTTACACGCGCAAAAGCACCGAGGAGGGGCTGGAGCAGGCGTTCAACAGCCTTGATGCCCAGCGCGAGGCTTGCGCAGCCTACATCCAGTCGCAGCGCCATGAGGGGTGGAGCCTGCTGCCCGACTTCTACGACGATGGCGGATTCACCGGCGGCAACATGGACCGGCCCGGACTGAAGCAGTTGCTCGCCGACGTGAAGGCCGGACGGGTCGATGTGGTGGTCGTCTACAAGGTCGATCGCCTGACCCGCGCCTTGGCCGACTTCGCCAAGATCGTTGATGTGCTCGATGCCGCAGGAGCGTCGTTCGTCAGCGTTACCCAGGCGTTCAACACCACCAGCTCGATGGGGCGGCTGACGCTGAACGTCTTGTTGTCATTCGCCCAGTTCGAACGCGAGGTTATCTCCGAGCGCGTCCGAGACAAGGTGGCGGCATCCAAAGCCAAGGGCATGTGGATGGGCGGGCCGGTGGCGCTTGGCTACCGAGTAGAGGAGCGCATGCTCATCGTTGTGCCCGAAGAAGCCGAGACCGTTCGCCACATCATGCGGCGCTACCTCGAGTCGCAGAACATCTTTGACCTGATTGAGCAGCTTCAGCGCGATGGCATCGTGAGCAAGATTGTGAGGGGGCGAGACGGCACCATTCGCGGCGGCGTTCCGTTCCGCCGCGGCGCGCTCTATCACCTGCTCGCCAATCAGACTTACCTCGGGCTGACCGTTCACAAGGCGAAGGTCTACCAGGGCCAGCATGACGCCATCGTTGATGCCGAGCTGTTCGAGGCAGTGCAGGCGAAGCTCGCCGAGCGGACCAACCCGCGCACGTCGCCCAAGGCGAGACGCTGCGTCAGCCTTCTCGCCGGCATGATCCATGATGAGCAGGGCCGACCGATGTCGCCCTATCACACCCGCAACCACGGGCGCCGCTATAGCTACTACGCGTCTAACCCAGGCGACGGCTCGCGGGAGCAAGCTCTGCGCCTGCCAGCGGGCGAACTCGATGCAGGTGTACGCCATGCGTTGATCGCTCTCCTGACCAACTCAGACGCGCTCCGCCGATGTCATCCAGAGCTCGAGCCCACCCAGCTGTTCACGCTGCTCGATCATTGCGTCGATCTTTCCGAGCGCCTTCGCGCGATGACCATCGCAGAAGTTCGCCAGCTCTTCGGTCAGCTTTGCTTGCAAGCCGTGGTCGGCGCTGACCGGCTCAGGGCCTCGATCAGCTCACAGGCCTTGCTCGGACTGGCGGAAGTCGAGTCGGAAGATGACACGCGCATTGAGCTGGAGGTACCGACGACGATTGCATGGTTCGGGCATGAACAGCGGCTGCGACTTGATCCGCCCGCCCACAGCTCGACCCCGCGCGACGCTCGGCTGGTTGAGCTGGTCGCGCGAGGCTTTGCGACTCGCGACCAACTGCTCGAACTCACCCAGGGCGAAGTGGCTGCGATGGCCAAAACCCAATATCGCCATGTCGAGCGAACCGCGCGGTTGGCGTATCTTGCGCCAGACATCGTGCGGGCTCTCAGGGATGGGCGCCAGCCCAAGTCGCTCAACGCTCGCACGCTGGCGCGGCTTGGGTCGCTTCCGCTGAGCTGGTCAGATCAGCGCCGGATGCTCGGCTTTGCTGCAGCCTAGCTCCCCCAGTGATTTCGTAGGACGCGTTTTCGGACGCGGAGAATCTGAGCCGACTGCGGCCTGTTGTGCGGTGCCAATGCGTCTCCGTGTCCTAGAACTGCGCCCCGGGGGCATGAAGAAACGGCAGAATCCCCCGTACTTCGAGCGGAATCTCGGCCGTCCTACGAACGCCGAAATGTCAGGAGACTGCGTGGTGAGCCCTGCTGGGTTCGAACCAGCGACCTACTGATTAAAAGGGGCCCCAGTGGGGCTTTCCGATCGCACGCTGCGCTACGCCAAACTACGCTCAAGGCTTTGAAACGGTTGGAATAATTCCGCCGTGGATTACCTGAGACTACGCCACGGCTTTCCGACATAGGATTACGTGGCGATTACGTGGAACCCGTGAGCGTGGCCAATCAATCGATCTCAATTCGCACCGTCGAGGCAGCAAGACCACATCCCGAAAAGGATGTCTACATCTGGGATACGTCCCTGCGCGGCTTCGGCCTGCGCGTAACGTCGAGCGGCACCAAATCCTATGTCCTGCAGTATCGTGTCAATGGCGGTCCCGCCCGCCGCAAGACGATCGGAATGCACGGCAGTCCTTGGACACCTCACACGGCTCGCAAGGAAGCGGACCGACTGCTCGCCGTGGTCCGGCGGGGCATCGACCCGGTCGAGGAGGCGCGCGAGGCCAGGCGCCGCGAAAAGGTGCTCAACTTCTCGGTCTATTGCGACCTCTTCGTCGATCTCTACCTGAGCTCGAACTGGCCGAGAACCTGGCCCGAAGCGATGCGCGTGCTGGAGAACATCGCCAAGCCGCGCTGGGGCAAGAAGGGACTGACCACGCTCAAGCGTGCCGACATGGTCAAGCTCATGGATGACTATGCCGACCGCCCGGCGATGCGCAAGGAGACCCATTCGGTGCTGCGCAAGCTGTTCAACTGGGCGGTGGATCGCGGTGACATCGAGGTGTCGCCGCTGGCCGGGATGAAAGCGCCCAAGGCGGTGCCTTCGCGCCGCCGGGTCCTAGCGCAGGAGGAGCTGATCTGTCTGTGGAAGGCAACCGAGCAGACGCGGTGGCCATGGGGACCCTATGTCCGTTTGCTGATTCTCACCATGCAGCGGCGCCTCGAAGTCGCCGAGATGGACTGGGCGGAACTCGATCTCGAAGCGCGGACATGGACGCTGCCGTCCGAGCGCGCGAAGAACGGCCAGCCACACGTCGTGCCGCTCAACGATCTCGCGGCCCGCGAACTCGAAGCGATCGGACCAAGGGAACGCGGCCTGGTCTTCACCACTACGGGGAGCACGCCGATCTCCGGCATTTCGAAGGCAAAGCGGGCGCTCGATACCGCGATGCTCGAGATCATGACGGCGCGGCGCGAAGAGCTGGGCAAGAATCCAGCCGCCACGCACCTGCCCGGCTGGCGGCTGCACGATCTGCGCCGCACTGGAGCGACCGGTTTGCAGGCGCTAGGTATCCCGATCGAAGTGACCGAGGCGGTACTCAACCACATCAGCGGATCCCGGGCAGGCATCGCCGGGGTATACAACCTCTACAGCTACCACGCGGAAAAGCGCACCGCCCTCGAGGCCTGGGGCCGAAAACTGACTAGACTCGTCGCCGGTCTGCCTGCCGAACAATCGCGAGCGGGCCGGAGTGTGTCGCGAATGCCGGGCCGGTTCGAACCGGCACCGCTCGACAATCTGGCGAGGTTCCAGGCCAGCCGTCGTCGCCCGGGCGACTGCCCATTCGCGACAGCGCGCTGCCTGCAGCGTGCAGTCACATCTTTGGCTGCGCAGCGCAGCACGCGAATGGTCTTCGTCTCCCCTCGCCAACCGGTAACGCATATGTTACCATTGCTGGTGCAAAAATGATCGTCGAGGAGTATGTACGCGCAAACGGTTCGTGCCCGTTCAGGAGCTGGTTCGACGAACTCGATGCCCAGGCGGCCGCCAAAGTTGCTACCGCAATCGTCCGGCTGGAACTCGGCAACCTGTCGAATGTCAAATGGATCGGCGGCAATCTTGGCGAATACCGGATCGATTGGGGTCCGGGTTACAGGCTCTATCTGGCAAAAGATGGTGACGATCTCATCATCCTGTTCGGAGGCGGAACCAAGAAGCGCCAGCAGGCCGACATCGCCAAGGCGAGCACGCTGCTGGTCGAGTACCGAAAACGAAGGGCCGAGACGGCCAGGAGATAGGAAAGTGGCGCTGACCCGCAATTTCAAGGACACGGTCAAGGAGCGTGCGGCGCACGATCCGGCCTTTGCCAAGGCCATGCTCGACGAGGCGGCGACCGCCTTCCTCAACGGCGAGCCGCAGGTTGCGCGGCTGATCTTGCGCGACCTCGTCAACGCATCGGTCGGTTTCGAAAGCCTCGCCGCACAGACCGATCGCCCGAGCAAGAGCCTCCACCGGATGCTCTCGGAGAACGGCAATCCCAGCATGGACAACCTTGCTGCGATCTTTGGCGTGGTTGGCAAGCGCTTGGGGGTCCAGTTAGAGGCACATGCTGTTGAGCCTGCCTAGCGCTGTGACTGCCCTGGAACGGGAATCGGTGCGCCATCGAGCGCGAGGGCTTGCCGCGGTCACACCGCATTTGATCTCCTGATTTCTCGCCACCAAGAGCAAAGCGTGGGCAGCTCGCAATGACGGCGCAATTGGCGGGGATGTTTAACCTGCTCATCTTGCAGGTTTCCTTTGCGAGGCCCAACCTCGTGCCATGAACCCGCGCCCTTTCCACACCCCAAATATCGAGCGCGCGTTTCGAGACCTGACGCGAGCGGAAATCGAGGATCCGGAGACACTTGAAGCTCTCGACACTGTTGGCTTTGGCGGAACCCTGACTTGGCCCGACCTGCTCTCTTCACAACGCTTGTTGATCGTCTCGCCAGCAGGCGCCGGCAAGACCTTCGAGTGCCAGCAACAGGCCAGTCAACGCTTCGCCGCCGGTGACGCGGCTTTCTTCGTTACGCTCGAAGGACTCTCAGGATCCGAGCTCCCGGATCTCCTGGACCAGGCGCAGAGACAGCGGCTTGGCGATTGGATGGCCGATGGCCATTCGCGAGCCTGCTTCTTCCTCGATTCGATCGACGAACTTCAGCTGTCGCACGGTAACTTCCGCTCGGCTCTGCGTCGGCTGCGGCGCGCGATCGACGGGCAGCTCCATCGCGCCACCATAGTCGTGACAAGCCGTCCGATCGCGATCGATCTTCAGACCTTTGCCAGCGAACTGCCCATGCAGGAGCCGAAACCGACGCCGGAGGTGGCAGACGCGGGCGGCGTCCGCTTCAGGCAACTGATCAGCGGTGAAATCCGCCGCGAGCATCACGCCTCCACACAGCACAAAAATCCACACGATCCTGCAACCGGAGTGCGGATAGTCGGCCTGACGTCCTTGTCCAGCGACCAGATCGGGCAGCTGATCGCGCTGCAGCGCGTCGGCGACGGTGCGCGGCTCTTGGCTGAAATCGACCGCAAGCGCGCTTGGGAGTTCGCGAAGCGGCCGCAAGAGCTGATCGAGATCTGCTCGTACTGGAAGGATCACGGCCAGCTCGGCAACCGAGCAGAACACCTCGCCGAGGACATTCGCCGCAAGCTTGGAGAGACGGGCGGCCGGAACCGGCATCTCCGCATTTCCGAGGCCCGCGCCCTTGAAGGTGCGGAACGGCTGGCCTTGGCGCAGGTCCTTACGCGCAAGCGGACGATCCGCTTTTCTGATCTCTCGCTCGATGACCTTGAGCGCGAGGCGGCAATCGACCCTTCGGTCATCCTCGACGACTGGTCGGCGCCCGAGCGCGAAGAATTACTCCAGCGCCCGCTTTTCGGATTTGCCAACTACGGACGGGTCCGTTTCCACCATCGATCCGCATCCGAGTATCTCGCTGCCTGCAAGCTGCAGCGGATGTGCAGCGAAGGCCACATGCCGATCAAGGCGCTGTTCCGGCTGCTGTTCGGCGAGAGTTACGGCCAGAAGCTCGTTTTTCCTTCGATGCGGGCAGTCGCGGTCTGGCTTGCAATTCGCAACGAGGCGACGCCCCGGCGCTCGCCCTGCTGTTGTCGGTGCTCCGTGGCGCCAACGTCATCGCGCCACGGCAGTTGCCCTCCCGCGATCCACGCGAAGATCTTCTCGAAGCTTACGCCCTCTACATGGATCACAAGCGCGGCCTCGCG
>JAUYQH010000177.1 GCA_030697365.1 Novosphingobium sp.
CGACCAGCCCTTCGGCAGCGGTGCGGCTCGATTTCTTGGCAACCGCGGCGAGTCCCTTGGCGCGCAGCAGATCGACCGCCGCTTCCATGTCGCCGCCGCTCTCGTCGAGCGCCTTCTTGCAGTCCATCATGCCCGCGCCGGTGCGCTCGCGCAGGGTCTTCACGTCAGTGGCAGTGTAAGCCATTGCGTCTATCCTCGTGCATTTGAATGGCGCAGTGGGAGAGATGCCTCACGGCGCAGTTCGGCGTTCTGGCTTCTGCGGCGGCCTCGGGCGCGGCCTCGGCGGCAGTTTCAAGCGCAGCTTCAGGCGCAGCTTCAGCCGCTTCGGGAGCTTCGACCGCGGGCTCGGCCATCGGTTCGGCCATGGCGCCGATGTCGGCGCCCGAAGCGACCACGGCCTCGCGGCCGCCCTTGGTCGCCGCGGTGGCGATCGCGTCGCAATAGAGGCGCACCGCGCGGCTGGCGTCGTCATTCGCCGGAACCGGGAAGGCGATGCCATCGGGCGAGACGTTCGAATCGAGGATCGCGACGACCGGGATGCCGAGAACGTTTGCTTCCTTGATCGCCAGCTCTTCCTTGTTGGCGTCGATCACGAACATCACGTCAGGGATCCCGCTCATGTCGCGGATGCCGCCAAGCGACAGCTCGAGCTTGTCGCGCTCGCGGGTGAGTTGGAGGATTTCCTTCTTGGTCAGCCCGGTGATCTCGCCCGAAAGCTGCTCGTCGAGCGTCTTGAGCCGCTTGATCGAGTTGGAGATGGTCTTCCAGTTGGTGAGCATCCCACCCAGCCAGCGGTGGTTGACGAAGTGCTGGCCGCACTGGCGCGCGGCCTGGGCGATCGGCTCCTGCGCCTGGCGCTTGGTGCCAACGAACAGAACCTTGCCGCCGGCCTGGACGGTGGAGGCAACGAATTCGAGCGCGCGCGCCATCAGCGGCACGGTCTGCGAAAGGTCGAGGATGTGGATGCCATTGCGGGCGCCGAAGATGTACGGCTTCATCCGCGGGTTCCAGCGGTGGGTCTGGTGGCCGAAGTGGGCGCCGGCCTCGATCAACTGCTGCATGGTGACGACGGGAGCCGCCATAAGTATTTCCTTTCCGGTTGAACCTCTGGGAAACTGGAACCGTGAGGAGTCCCCTCTGCGGCACCGGTATGGGCGTTTCCCATGTGGATTTGCCGGAGCGGAGGGATTCCGTACCGGCGGATGCCGCCCCTAGCCGCAGATTGCCGACATTACCACCCCGTTTCCATCGGTTCGCGGCAAGGGCCTTGCGCTTTTTGCTTGACGATACAGAACATATCATGAACATTAGCGCTATTCCGCCACTCAAGCGGGAACAACATGGTTATCAACACGTTAACGCCCAAGTTATCTACAGACCTGTACCAGGGGGCGGCAGGGAACCGATATGGACAAGGACGCACCTCAATGAGTCTTCTCGCCTCCATTGCCTTCGTGCTCGCGGCCATCGTTGTGGTCGCGGCGCTGCGCTCGACAATCGGGCAGTTCGGTGACGTGGCGCTGGCCAATATCGCCGCGCTGCGCGATTGCGGCGCTTTGCGCGAGTTTCGAGTTCGGTCGATAACGGTGATCGCTCGTCCGGTTGCAACCGGCGAAGTCAGGCGGATCACAACGCGCGGATCCGCGCGGCGGGTCACACGTCCGGAGCGTTTACTCGCGGCCGCCTGACGCGGGCGTAACGGACGATCGCCACGGGCAGCAGCGCCAGATAGACCACGCAGATCGCCACCAGCGTCCACCACGGTTCGGTCAGCAAGGCGGCGATCAGCAGCCCGACGATGGCGATCACCTCGAGCCGGATGCTCTTTCGCGGCCGCGCCGAACCCCAGCTAAACGTGGCCAGGTTGGAAATCATCAGGAACGCGATCAGCGTGATCCACACCCCCACCAGGGTCGGATTGCGGAAGATCGGCTCGCCGCTGGCGATCCACAGGTAAAGCGGCAGGAAGGCGAGCCCCGCGCCGACCGGGGCGGGAACCCCTGTCAAAAATCCGGCGGACTTGTGGGGCTGTGCGGCCATGTCGATCCGAGCGTTAAAGCGGGCCAGGCGCAGCGCGCAGCACACCGCCAGCGCCAGAGCCGCCAGCCAGCCCAACCGCGGCAGGTCCTGCAAGGACCACATGAACAGGATCAGCGCGGGCGCGACCCCGAACGAGACGTTGTCGGCAAGGCTGTCGAGCTCGGCGCCGAAGCGCGATTCCGCCTTCATCAACCGAGCCACGCGCCCGTCGACCCCGTCGAGCAGCCCCGCCAGAATCACCGCAAACACCGCCATCTGCCACTGCCCGTCAGTGGCGAAACGGATCCCGGTCAATCCCGAGCACAGCGCAGCCGAGGTGATTGCGTTGGGAGCAAGCGCGCGCAGCGTCAGGCCACCGGGCAAACGACGATAGGCCCGCGCGCCCTCGCTTTCGCCCTCGGCGTCGTGGTTCTCGCTTTCCGGCAGGGGCTTGCCGTCTGGCCCCAGGATCACTGGATTACCCCTTCGATCGCCAGTGCCTGGCCGATCTCGGCGAGCACGGTTTCGCCCGCGATGGTCTTCTGGCCCAACAGCACACGCGGTTCGGTTCCTTCGGGAAGGTAAACATCGACCCGGCTGCCGAAGCGGATCAGCCCTACCCGCTGGCCCGCGGCGACGATGTCGCCCGGCTTGACGAACGGCACGATCCGCCGCGCCACCAGCCCGGCGATCTGGGTGAACCCGATCCGCACGCCGTCGCTGCGCTCGATCATGAAGTGCTGGCGCTCGTTGTCCTCGCTCGCCTTGTCGAGATCGGCGTTGAGAAACTTGCCCGGGATATACACCACCCGGCGGATCGTCCCGGCCACGGGCGCGCGGTTGATGTGGACATCGAACACGCTCATGAAGATCGAGACGCGGGTCAACGGCGCATCGCCCATGCCCGGCCCTGCGCCATCGGCCTGGCGCAGTTCGGGCGGCGGCGGCACTTTCTGGATCAGCGTGATCAAGCCGTCGGCAGGCGCAATGATCAGGCTGGTGCTTTGCGGCACTGCGCGCTGGGGATCGCGAAAGAACGCGAGCACCCCGGCGGTGAGGAAAGCAAGCGGCCAGGCGATCGTCTCCCACGCCAGATACGCGGTCAGCGCACTGGCGACCGCGGTGACGAGCGCGAACTTGCGCCCTTCGGGATGGATTGCGGGCCAGGACCAGCCAGCGTGGCCCTTGCCTTTGTTATCGACGAGTTCTCCGGGCATCGCGGCGTCCTAAGCGTTCGGCGCAGGCCGGACAACCCGCCAACGGATGAAGCTCGTAAAAGTGCCACCCGTAACCCGCAGGGCGAAGGGTGGTGGACAGGGGTGGATTCGAACCACCGTACGCTTGCGCGGGCAGATTTACAGTCTGCTGCCTTTAACCACTCGGCCACCTGTCCACACCGGCCAGCCGGAGTGCTGTTGCTGCGATCCTGGCCCGAAACCGGGCCTCCCAGCCGAGAGGCCGCGTCCATGGCGAAGCGGGTCGGCGCTGTCAAGCGAGCGGGCGGCTTGCGCAGGCCGGACCCGGCTGGCACAGGCCGGGCGATGAGCGAACACAACAATCAGCGACCCGAACGAAACCTGCGCGGCCGTGCCGGGCGGATGCGCGGCGGGCGCGGCAGCGGACGCGCCGGGGGCGGACAGGTGCGCTTCTGGGGCCGCCACGCGGTCGAAGCTGCGCTCAAGAACCCCGATCGGGTCCACCGCAAGCTATGGGCGACGCGCGAAGGGGTGGCCGAACTCGATGGCGAACTGCCAGCCGATTTCACGGTAGAATACGCTTCCCCCGCCGATCTTGCGCGCCTGGTTGCGCGTGACGCGCCGCATCAGGGGCTGGTGCTCGATTGCGCGCCGCTCGAGGAATTGTCGCTCGACGATCTGCCCCATGCCGATCCGGCGCGACCGATCCTGGTGCTCGACCAGGTCACCGATCCGCACAACCTGGGCGCGATCCTGCGTTCGGCGGCGGCGTTCGATGCGGTGGCGATCGTCACCCAGGATCGCCACGCCCCGCCCGAATCGGGCACTGTCGCCAAGGCCGCGTCGGGCGCGCTCGAGATCGTGCCGTGGGTTCGGGTGGTCAACTTGTCGCGAGCGCTCGAGGATCTGGCCGAGGCCGGTTACTGGCGGATCGGGCTCGACGGCGGCGCGCCCGCGCAGTTCGGCAGCGTCCTGCCCACCGGCCCGGTGGCGCTGGTGCTGGGGGCCGAGGGTGAAGGCCTGCGCCCCAACGTGGCAGGGCATTGCGATGTGCTCGCGCGATTGCCCATTGCCCCGGCGATGGAAAGCCTCAATGTTTCGAACGCGGCCGCCGTCGCGCTCTATGCGGTGGCGGTACGCTGATCTTCCGGGTCGCATAGCCGGGAGCCCTTGCCGATGTTGCCATTGCCCTTTCGCGCCAAAACGTTCGGCGCGGCGCTGATCTGCCTGCTTGCTACCGCCTGCTTCCTGCTCCCGGGCCAGTTTGTGTCCGAACTGACGGTCAAGCGCGACGGGACGTTCGCGTTTTCCTACCAGGGTGACATCCATGTCCTGGCGCTAAGCAAGATGGCGCAGGACGAAATGGGCGACGACGCCACGTTCAAACCGCAGCCGTGCTACGATGACGCTTCTGGCGAGGAACGCGCATGCAGGGCCGACGAGGTTTCAGTCCAGCGTTCCGATTGGGCGACCGCGCAGGAGGCGGGCAAGGCCAAGAAGAAGCAGGACGCCGAAATGGCGCGCCAGATGCTCGGCGGGATCGATCCGTCCGACCCCCGCGCCGCCGAGGAACTCGCCGAGCGGATGCGCAAGCAGGCCGGGTGGCGATCGGTGCGGTATGCGGGCGACGGAAAGTACGTCGTCGATTTTGCGATTGCCGGGCGGCTCGGCCACGACTTCGCGTTCCCTTCGCTCGAACGGATGCCGGTGCCGACCCAGTTCGTCGCGGTCTACCGCCGCGCCGATGGTTCGGTGCGGATCGATGCGCCGGCGTTCTCGGCAGCGGCGAACGGTAGCCCGATAGGTGCCATGATGCAGGGCATAGGCGGGGACAAGGCCGCGCCAAAGGGAATGCCCGCGCTGGACGGCACGTTCGCGATCGTCACCGACGGCGAAATTCTCGCGAACAATACCGACGATGGCCCGCAACCAGCATCTGCCGGAATGCGGCGGCTGGCATGGACGGTCACCCCGCGAACCGCGGCGGCACCCACCGCGCTGATCCGGTTGGGGCAGTAGGCCCATCCCACAAACACAAACGCCGCGCTCACCCTTGGGCAAGCGCGGCGCTGGGCGGCAGCCCGAAGGCCGCCGGATCGGTCGATCGGTTTAGTTGACCGCGTCCTTGAGACCCTTGCCGGCCTTGAACTTCGGCTGGGTCGATGCCTTGATCTTCATCGGTTCGCCGGTGCGCGGGTTGCGGCCGGTCGAAGCCTTGCGCTTGGCCACCGAGAACGTCCCGAAGCCAACCAGGCGAACTTCGTCGCCGCTCTTGAGCGCGCCCGAGATCGCTTCGAACACGGCTTCCACCGCCTTCATCGAGTCACCCTTGGTCAGCCCGCTCGAATCGGCGACCGCACTGATCAGATCATTCTTGTTCATTCGAGAACCCCCTGGAGGTTGGTTGATAAAAGGAGCGGCGGATTCGCCGTGGCAGGATGGCGCGGAATTGAGCGGAAGCCAGGGCGACTGTCAAAGCCTAACCGCGCAAAAATTGGCGGATTATCCCCGATTTCACACCATTTGCGACAAATCGATGGTTAATCGCGGGGGCGCGACGGCGGGAACGCTATTCACTGCCCGCTATCGGACCGATTCGCTGCGATGCAGCATTCAATGCGCAGTCGCGGATGGAGCGAGATGCGGGGGTGGCGGCTGGCTGGCCATGTCGTCCTGCTCGGTCCAGTCGATCTTCACCAGGGGCGCGGTCAGGGCGCGCTCCAACACCTCGTCGACATGGCTGACCGGAATAATTTCCAGCCCACCGGTGATGTTCGCGGGAATTTCGACCAGGTCCTTGCGGTTCTCTTCGGGGATCAACACGGTCTTCACGCCCCCACGCAGGGCGGCGAGCAATTTCTCCTTGAGCCCGCCAATCGGCAGCACCCGCCCGCGCAGCGTGACCTCGCCGGTCATAGCCACGTCGGAACGCACCGGAATGCCGCTAAGCGTCGAGACGATCGCGGTGACCATGCCGATCCCCGCGCTCGGCCCGTCCTTGGGCACCGCGCCTTCGGGCAGGTGGATGTGGATGTCCTTGCGTGCGATCAGCGTAGGTTTGATGCCATATGCCGGTGCCCGCGCCTTGACGAAGCTGAAGGCGGCCTGGACGCTCTCATTCATCACTTCGCCCAGCTTGCCCGTGGTGCGCGCCTGGCCTTTGCCGGGGACCATCACCGCTTCGATGGTCAGCAGCTCGCCGCCGACCTCGGTCCACGCCAGGCCGGTCACGGCGCCGACTTCGGGTTCGTCGTCGGACACGCCGTGGCGGTACTTGCGCACGCCTGCGTAGTCGCCGAGGTTCTCGGGCGTGATCGTGACCGAAGTCTCCTTGCCTTCGAGGATCTTGCGCAAGCTTTTGCGCATCAGCCGCGCGATCTCGCGCTCGAGCGTGCGAACCCCGGCCTCGCGGGTGTAATAGCGGATCAGGTCGCGCAGGCCCTCGGGGGTCAGGGTGAACTCGCTATCCTTGAGCCCGTGCGCCTCGATCTGCTTGGCGATCAGGTGGCGCGTCGCGATCTCGACCTTCTCGTCCTCGGTATAGCCCTCGAGGCGGATGATCTCCATCCGGTCGAGCAGCGCCTGCGGCAGGTTGAGGCTGTTCGCGGTGGTCACGAACATCACGTCGGAAAGGTCGAAATCGAGCTCGAGGTAGTGGTCCTGGAACTTCGAATTCTGCTCCGGATCGAGCACTTCGAGCAGCGCCGAGGCGGGATCGCCGCGGAAATCCTGGCCGAGCTTGTCGATTTCGTCGAGCAGGAACAGCGGATTGCTGGTCCCCGCCTTGCGCAAGTTGGTGATCACTTTGCCGGGTAGCGAGCCGATGTAGGTGCGGCGGTGCCCCCGGATCTCGGCCTCGTCGCGCACCCCGCCCAACGACTGGCGGATGAACTCGCGCCCGGTCGCCTTGGCGATCGACTTGCCCAAGCTGGTCTTGCCCACGCCCGGGGGGCCGACGAGGCACAGGATCGGACCTTTAAGCTTGTTGGTCCGCGCCTGCACTGCAAGGTACTCGACGATCCGGTCCTTGACCTTCTCCAGCGCATAGTGATCGGCATCGAGCACCGCCTGCGCGCCGACGATGTCCTTCTTGACCTTGCTCTTCTTGCCCCACGGCAGCCCGAGCAGCACGTCGAGGTAGTTGCGGATCACGGTCGCCTCGGCGCTCATCGGCTGCATGCCCTTGAGCTTCTTGAGTTCGGTCGTGGCCTTGGTCCGCGCTTCCTTCGACAGCTTGAGCTTGTCGATCTTGGCCTGGAGCTCGGCGATCTCGTTGGCTTCCTCGCCCTCGCCGCCAAGCTCGTTCTGGATCGCCTTGAGCTGCTCGTTGAGGTAGTACTCGCGCTGGGTCTTCTCCATCTGACGCTTGACCCGCCCGCGGATCTTGCGCTCGACCTGGAGCACGCCGAGTTCGCCTTCCATGAACGCAAGCACCATCTCGAGCCGCTTGAGCGGGTCGGCCTCGGTCAGCAGCGCCTGCTTGTCGGAAACCTTGGCGGCGATCTGCGCGGCGACCCCGTCGGCGAGCAAGGCGGCATCGACGATTTCGGCGAAGTTGGCGCCGGCATCGTCCGACAGCTTCTTGTTTAGCTTGGCGTATTCGCCGAACTGCTCGACCACTGTGCGCATCATGGCCGAGACTTCGGTGCCCGATACGGTCACCGGTTCGTGCAGATCGACTTGCGCGACCAGCATCTCGCCCGCGCTGCCGGTTTCGCTGCGCAGGCTCGCCAGCGAGCCGCGCTGCTGGCCTTCGACCAGAACGCGCACGGTGCCGTCGGGAAGTTTCAACAACTGGAGCACGGTGGCGACCACGCCGATATCGTAGAGATCATCGCGATCGGGATCGTCGCAGCCGGGATCGAGCTGGGCGAGCAGGAAAATGTCCTTGGCCGCCGCCATCGCCGCCTCGAGCGCGGCCACCGATTTTTCGCGGCCGACGAACAGCGGCACGACCATGCCGGGAAACACGACAATGTCGCGCAAGGGGAGCAGGGGAAGCAAGTTCGCAGTCATATCCGTCCGTTCATAGCGCGCGGGGCGCGCGGAACCGCAAGGGGGCGGTCAGTTGGCTGTGGATATGGGAGTGGTTGTGTCGGGTGCAACTCCTCTCACCCCGCCGGCAGTGCGAAGAAATCACATCCCCGGCAGCTTGAATCCCGCGGGCAGGCCGATCCCCGACTGAATCTTCTGCATCTCGGCGTTCGAGCGTTCGTCGGCCTTGGCCCGGGCGTCGTTGAACGCCGCGGCGATCAAATCTTCGAGGATGCCCTTTTCCTCGACCTTCATCAGGCTGTCGTCGATCGAGACGCCCAGGATGCGGCCCTTGGCGGTGCAGCGGATGCTCACCAGACCGCCGCCGGACTTGCCCTCGACCTCGATCGAATCGAGCGTCGCCTGCGCCTCGCCCATCTGCTTCTGGATCGTTTCGGCGGCTTTCTGCGCTGCCTGGATCATCTCTTCCATCGATTTCATGCGGTGCGGCTCCATGGGGTGCGGTCGGGCGAGGCGCGCTCGTCCTCGACCAGTTGGGCGTCGGGAAAGGCGGCGAGCGCGGCCTTGACCAGTGGATCGGCGAGCAGTGCAGCCTGCGCAGCGGTGGCTTCGGCCACGGCGCGCTCGCGCAAGCTGGGCTGGGCATCGCCCACCGCGCGTTCGACGCTCCACCGTTCGCGCGTGAGTTCCTCCAGCGCCTTGCGGATGTCGGGCGCGGGGTCTTCGGCCTTGTATTCGGCGTCGATCTGGAACCGGAGAACGCCGTGCGAGACGTCGATCGGACGGACCCAGTTGCGCATCACCCCGCCGACCAGCGGCCGCGCGTTTTCGACCCGTTCGACCAGCGCCGCCCAGTCGAGCGCCGCCACCGGTTCGGCAGGCGCGGCGCGAGCCGCCTCGCCCGACGGCTCGGCAGGATCGCGCGCGGCAAGATCTTCCAGCTTCTTCGCCAACTGACCCGGATCGGGCAGATCGGCGGCGTGGAGGACGCGGAGCAGCGCCATCTGCGTCGCGGCGAGCGGATCGGGAGCGCTGCGAACCTCGTCGTGACCCTTGAGCAGCAATTGCCACAGCCGGTGGAGCTGGCCCGCGGATAATTGCTTTGCCCAGCCTTCCAGCTCGGTGCGTTCTTCCGCGGTAGCGCCTTGCGCCCCGCTCTCGCCGAGCTGGGCGACGGTGATGCGGTGGATCAGGTCCATCTGCGCGCGCATCAGCGCCAGCGGCTCGATCCCCAAGGCATACTGGTGCGCGACCAGATCGAGCAGCGCCTTGCCCTCTCCTGCGAGGATCGTCGCCAGCAATCGCCGCTGGACGGTCTTGTCGGCGAGTCCGAGCATTTCGCGGACCTTGTCGGCGGTGACGGTGGCCCCATCTTCACCGCCGCCATCCAAGTCGGCGTGAGCGATCGCCTGGTCGAGAATCGAGAGCCCGTCGCGCACCGAGCCTTCCGCAGCTGCAGCGATCATCGCCAGCGCTTCATCGTCGGCCTTCACTTCTTCGGCCTTGCAGACCCGCGCGAAATGCTCGGCGAGCATCGGGGTCGAGATGCGGCGCAGATCGAACCGCTGGCAGCGGCTGAGCACGGTGATCGGAAGCTTTTCGACTTCGGTCGTGGCGAACAGGAACTTGACGTGCGCGGGCGGCTCTTCGAGCGTCTTGAGCAGGGCGTTGAACGCCGGCTTCGACATCATGTGGACTTCGTCGATGATGTAGATCTTGTAGCGCGCGGTAACCGCGGCATAGCGCACCGCATCGGTCATCGCGCGGACGTCGTCGATCCCGTTGTGCGAGGCGGCGTCCATCTCGATCACGTCGATATGGCGGCCCTCGGCGATCGCCCGGCACGGCTCGCACACCCCGCACGGATCGATCGTCGGCCCGCCCTGCCCGTCGGCACCGATGCAGTTGAGCGCCTTGGCGATCAGCCGCGCGGTGCTGGTCTTGCCCACGCCCCTGACGCCGGTCATCAGGAAAGCGTGCGCCAGCCGCTCGCGCCGGATCGCGTTGCCCAGCGTGCGGACCATCGGCTCCTGCCCGATCAGCTCGGAAAAGGTCTGCGGCCGGTATTTGCGCGCGAGCACGCGATAGGGCTGAGTTGCCTGAGGCTGGGGCGGCACGTCGAGGCCGAGGCCGGGCATTTCGGCCTCGTCCACGGGTTCGTTGCCAAAGATGTCGGGTGAATCGCCCATCGTGCTCGAAGGTTAGGCACTCGCCGGGCGAATGTCAGGGAGAAAAGGAGCCGGGCGACCCGCCGCAAACCGTTGTGGCTGCTTCCTTCCGGACCTGACCAGGTTGGCGGCCGCAAGCGTCCGCCCGACTCCCGGCGCGGCATATGGCCGGGTTGCGTCGGGTTTTCAACTCAATCGCGTCATCAGCGAAAATTGTCAGCGTAGGCCTGGATCTTGAGCTTGCGCGGCGGGGTGGCGATCACCCGCGCTTCAATCCCGTGCTTCGCCGCATAAGCCTGTGCCTCGGCCGCGTTGACGAAGCTGAGCACGACCTGCTGGTTCATGTCGCCGCTGCCCGCCCAACCCATCAGGGGATCGGGCTTCTTGGCCTCGGCGGGGATGAATTCGAGAAGCCAGCCGTCACTGCGGGCACGCCCGGACTGCATGGCGTTCTTGGGCGGCTGATAGATGCGAGCAGGCATGGCCGTCCCCTAATTCAACTTTGCGTCCGCTGGAAGGCGTTCCTGGTCTTGAGGCTGGGCTTTTCCGCCCACGGCTCGTCGGGCCAGCGGTGACGCGGATAGCGGCCCTTCATCTCCTTGACGACATCGCGCCAGCTGCCGCGCCAGAAACCCGGCAAATCGGCGGTTGTCTGGATCGGACGGCCGGCGGGAGAGGTCAGGCTGAACAGCAGCGGCTGTGGGGGTTGGCCGATGACGGGATGCGCGTCGAGCCCGAACAAGGCCTGGACGCGCAACTCGACTGTCGGCCCCCCGGGCGCGGCGTAGTCTATCGGGTACGTAGTCCCGGCGGGCGAGACAAACTCGCGCGGGGCCAGCCGGTCGAGTTGCTGGCGTTCGGCCCATGAGCGGCGTTCGAGAACCAACCGCGCAACGATCGCCGGTTCGATGGCAAGATCGCGGCGCCCTTCGAGCAAGGCATCGAGCCACCCGGTCCCCGGATCGATTCCGGCGTAACGCAAGCGCGCCGCCAACGCCGCCGGGAGCACTAGCGCCGGGTCGGCGCGCTCGCGCAGCAACGCGAGGACCGCCTCTGCATCGGGCGCAGGATCGGGCGTGCTGCCCAGCACGATCGCGCCGATCCGCCGTTCGAGCCGCGCCTCGACCCGGGCCTCGCTTTCGTTCCAGCGCACCGTCGAGCGCCGTTCGATCCGCCCGCCCAGCCAGCGCTCGACATCTGCGAAATCGAGCGCCGCCGCGGCCATGATCCGTGCGCCCTTCGCCTCGCCCTGCGCATCGCCGATCGCCAGCCACTCGGCACGCGCCAGGGGCGAGGCTGGATCGAGCCGGAACCCACGGCCCGAGGCGGAAAGCCATTCCTCCCCGGTTGGCGAGCGGCGACGGGCGAGGTTGCCTGGGTAAGCAGTGGCGAGGAGGATGCCGGTGGGTGGCGCGGTCCCTTCACGGCGCACAACCAGTCCGCGCGCCGACCGCGCCCATCGCCCCGCCAGTTCGCGCGACACCTTCGCCCGCGGCGAACGATCCGAGCGCCACCTCGCCAGCCTTGCTTCCAGGTCATCCCCGCGCCCGCCCAGCCCGCGCTCCTGCAATAGCAACGCCAGTTCGGTCGCCTCACCCTCCGACCCGCGCTCCGCCGCCCACAGCAGCATATGCGCGAGTGGCGGGTCCATCGGCAGCTTCGCGAGCTGCCGTCCGTGCGCGGTGATCCGCCCGTCGCTATCGAGCGCAGAGAGGGCGCGCAGGCGATCCTGAGCCGCAGCGAAGGCGGCGACAGGCGGAGGTTCGAGCCAAGCCAGCGCCCCCGGATCACCCGTCCCCCACTGCGCCAATGCCAACGCCAGCGGGGCCAGGTCGGCGAGTGCGATTTCAGGCGGATCGAAGGCTGCGCGCCCGGGATGTGCCGCTTCCGCCCACAACCGATACGTTACGCCGGGGCCTTGCCGCGCCGCTCGCCCCGCTCGCTGGTCGCTCGAGGCCCGGCTTGCGGGCCGCGTCGCCAGCCGGGTGTGACCTGCGGCGACATCGAACTCGGCGCGGCGGGTCAGGCCCGAATCGACCACCACGCTGACCCCGTCGAGCGTCAGGCTGGTTTCGGCTATGTTGGTCGCGAGCACGATCCGGCGGCGGTCGTGACGCTTGATCGCCACGCGCTGGCCCGCGGGATCGATCTGGCCGTGGAGCGAGAGCACCAGCGCGTCGGGCAGCCGCGCTGCCAGCCGCTCGGCAGTGCGCTCGATCTCGCGCACACCGGGCAGGAAGGCGAGAATGTCGCCGGTCTCCTCGCGCCAGGCCTGCGCCACCGCGCCCGCCATTGCCTCGTCGATCCGGGTTTCGGGCCGCGCGCCGAGCCAGCGAATTGCGAGCGGATGCGCCCTGCCCTCGCTTTGGATCAGTGGCGCACCTCCCAGCAGATCGGCGAAACGGGCTCCGTCAATTGTGGCGGACATCACCACCAGCCGCAGATCGGGCCGCAGTACCGCCTGGCTCTCGATCGCCAGCGCCAGCCCAAGATCGCTGTCGAGATGCCGCTCGTGCGCCTCGTCGAACAGCACCGCGCAAACCCCTGCCAGTTCGGGATCGCCTACGATGGTGGAGACAAAAATTGCCTCGGTCATCACCAGGATACGGGTGCGGGCCGAGCGTTTGCTGTCGAGCCGGGTCAGGTAGCCGACCGTCTCGCCCGCCGGTTCTCCAAGCAACTCCGCCATCCGCTCCGCCGCAGCACGCGCGGCAACGCGGCGCGGGCTGAGCAGGATAATCGTGCCGCTGCACCACGGTTCGGCAAGCAGCGCGGGCGCGACCGCGGTGGTTTTGCCTGCGCCGGGCGGGGCGATGAGGACAGCTGAGGATCGCTCGCGCAAAGCGGCTAGGAGGTCGGGCAGGACAGCGTGGATCGGAAGGTCGCTCATCGCCCAGCGTGTCTCGACTTCGCTCGACACGAGCGGTCCTTGTTCTGAACTCTGTTCTTCCAACCAAACCCCGTTCATGTCGAGCGAAGTCGAGACACGCCGCGCAACCCTCGCCTCAATACCGCCTGGCCACCGCAAACTCCGCCGCCTCGATCATCGCCGCTCGCGCCGCGCTGGCGGGAAAGCCGCTGATTGCGTCGATCGCGCGCTGGGCGAAATGGCGGGCGCGGTCGCGGGTGGCGGCGAGCGCATCGTGGTGGCGGATCAGCGCGATGGCGTGGGCAAGGTCGTCGTCCGAGGTGCGGTGCCCGGAAATCGCCTCGCGCCAGAACTTGCGCTCGGCTTCGTCGCCGCGGGCGTGGGCCAGGATCACCGGGAGGGTCATCTTGCCCTCGCGGAAATCGTCGCCGCGGCCCTTGCCCATCGTGTCGGCGTCCGAATCGTAATCGATCGCGTCATCGACCAACTGGAAGGCAATGCCGAGGTTGCGGCCATAATCGTCGAGTGCGCGCTCGTCCGCCTCGGGGCGTTCGGCGACCACCGCGGCGATACGACAGGCGGCGGCGAACAGCGCGGCGGTCTTGGCGCCGATGATGTCGAGGTAGCGTTCCTCGCTGGTAGCGATCTGGCGTTGCGCGGTGAGCTGGTCGACTTCGCCCTCGGCGATCACCGCGCTGGCGTGGCTGAGGATCTTGAGCACCTTGAGGCTGCCGTCCTCGACCATCAGCTCGAAGGCGCGGCTGAACAGGAAATCGCCGACCAGCACCGTGGCCGGGTTGCCGAACACGATGTTGGCCGCGGCCTTGCCCCGGCGCAGTTCGGAGCCATCGACCACGTCGTCGTGGAGCAGCGTCGCAGTGTGAATGAACTCGACCGTGGCGGCGAGCTTGAAGTGGCGTGTCCCGGCGTAATCGAGCAGCGCCGCGCTCGCCAGCGTGAGCATCGGCCGTAGCCGCTTGCCCCCCCCGGCGATCAGGTGCCCGGCGAGCGCGGGGATCAGCGGGATGCGGCTCTGCATCCGGTCGAGGATCACCGCGTTGACGCTGTTCATTCCGGTGGCGACGAGCGCCATGATCGGATCGAGCGACGGATCGCGGGCAGGGGCGAAAGGCAGGACGGTCGCGCTCATCGCAGGCAGCCCTCGCCCACCCGGCGGTTGCATTCAAGGGGCAATATGGACCCAATCTGGCAAACCCCGCACGGTTCTGTTAGCGCGCCGCGCGATGGACGACGCAACCCCACCTGCCACCGACCCGGTTCTCGCCGGTTTTCGCCGCAGCATCGACAACTTCGATGCGGCGCTGGTCCACATCCTGGCCGAACGGTTCCGAACCACCCAGGCGGTGGGCCGCTACAAGGCCGAAAACGCCCTGCCCCCGTCCGATCCCGGC
Source organism: Novosphingobium sp. (assembly GCA_030697365.1). Lineage (GTDB taxonomy): Bacteria > Pseudomonadota > Alphaproteobacteria > Sphingomonadales > Sphingomonadaceae > Novosphingobium. The sequence goes on from JAUYQH010000177.1 coordinate 14,660, forward strand.
CGCGAGGAGCGGCAGATCGCGCGCCTGCGCAAGTTGGCCGAGGAAGCCGACCTCGATCCCGAATTCACCGAAAAGTTCCTGCGCTTCATCATCGACGAGGTGATCCGGCACCACCGGAGCGCGCGGTCCGGCTGAAGTCAGCCGTTCCCGGTGTCCAGCCGGCCGAGCACCCGGAAAATTCCGCTGACAATACGTTCGAGTTCCCGATCGGAAACATTGCCAGATCGTTCGTCCAACGCGCTACGATCGAGCGTCACGATCTGGCTGATGTTCGCGACCGAGTCGCGATCGAGACCGGTCGAACGAGCCTTCAACAATACGTTTCCAGGCGCATCCGCCCACCTGAGCTGGCTGGTGAGCGCCACGCAGACCACAGTCGCAATCCGGCTGCGGTTGAAGGATTCAGCCTGAACGACGACAACCGGGCGCCGAAATGTGGGGGATCCACCGACAGGATCGCCAAGATCGGCCCACCAGATATCGCCCTGAGCGATCACCACTCGGTTTGGAGCAGGCGTCGCCTGCCTGCGGCGTGCGCGAATTCGCGATCATCCGAGCCCGTGGCAGCATCGACAACTGCGTCCAGCGCTTCGGTGGTCCGATCACGCGCCACTGTTTGCAGATATGCTTTCAACGCCCAACTATAAAGCGCGCTGCGAGTCGCCCCGAGTTCCTCGGCCATACGGTCAGCCTCGGCAAAAACATCATCCGGTATCGATACGGCGACTTTCATACCAAGCGTCATACTCAAACAATGACGCTTTGGCAAGCAATTACCCCGCTCGCGGCAGCCGCAGCTTAACCAGCAGCCCACCCAAATCTTCGCTCTCGTCCAACTCCACCGAACCCCCATAAATCTCCGCAACATCGCGCACGATCGCCAGGCCCAGCCCGGTGCCGGGCTTGCCGGTATCGAGCCGCGCGCCGCGGTCGAAAATGCGGTGGCGTTCTTCCTCGGGGATGCCGAGACCGTCATCCTCGACCCAGATTTCGCAGACCCGCGGATCGCCGGTCTCGGTACAGACTGTGACGAACACGCTGCCACCGCCATACTTGGCGGCGTTCTCGATCAGGTTGCCGAGAATTTCATCGAGATCCTGGCGTTCGATGCTGACCGCGGCGGTTCGGTCACCGTCGATATCGAGGCGGACGTTTTCGTAAAGCCGGGCGACGGAGCGGACCACCGCCTCGGCGCTTTCCCACACCACCGCGCGGCTGTGGCCGACCGCGCGGCGCCCCACCGCGCGGGCGCGGGCAAGGTGGTGATCGACCTGGCGGCGCATCACCGCGGCCTCACGAATCGTGGTGTCGGCCAGATCGGGCGCCTTGGCGGTTGCGGCGTTCATCACCACGGTCAGCGGGGTCTTGAGCGCGTGGGCGAGGTTGCCGGCGTGGGTGCGCGCTTCTTCGGCCTGGCGCTCGACGTGGGCGAGCAGACCGTTGAGTTCCTCGACCATCGGCTGAACCTCTAGCGGCAGCGGCTCGGTCAACCGGTTGGCTCCGCCACTGCGCATGTCGGCGATCGCCCGGCGCACCCGGCGCAACGGGCCGAGCCCGTACCAGGTCTGCAAGGTAGCCATGCCCATCAGTCCCAGCGCGAGGACGACGAAGCTCCACACGAGGATTCCGCGGATGCGGCGGATCTGGGCGTCCATTTCCTCGCGCGCCGCGGCGACGGTGAACCACCACCGCGTCTCGCTGCCCGGCAGGATGATCGACCGCTCCATGACCCGCAGCGGTTCGCCGGAAAACTGGATCGAATCGTAGACATGCGGCTTGCTGTCGAAGTGATCGAGGCGAACCGCGAGGCTGCGATCCCACAGCGAGCGCGAGGGGAAGTCGTCATGCCCCTTGCCGCTGATCTGCCAATAGAGGCCGCTATTGGGCTCGAGGAAGCGCTGATCGCCGAGCGGACGATTAAAGAACACCTCGCCGTCGGGGCCGACTTCGGCAGAGGCGACCATCGCGGTAAGCATGTAGCCGAGCTGCTCGTCGAAGTTGCGCGTAACCAGCCCGGTCAGGGTGCGATCGAGGAACAGGCCACCGCCAAGAAGAAGCACGCCGATCCATGCCGCGGCGATCAGGATCATCCGGCGTTGGAGCGAGCCGGTGGCGGGGGAGGCAGCTACCCCGGTCTGTTCCGCTCGCTCTGAACTTGTCGGAGGGCCGCTCCTCCCCTGGGGCACCGGCGTCCGGTCCGAAGGGAAGGACAATCCTTCGACGAGATCAGGACGGACGGGAAGGTTGATGGCGACCCCCTCACCCCCGGCCGGGGCCTTCGGGATCGTCGAGACTGTAGCCCAGCCCGCGGATCGTGGTGATCACGTCGGCACCCAGCTTCTTGCGAATCCGGGTGACGAACACCTCGATAGTGTTCGAATCGCGGTCGAAGTCCTGGTCGTAGATGTGCTCGATCAGCTCGGTGCGGCTGACCACCTTGCCCTTGTGGTGGAGAAGGTAGGACAGCAGCTTGTATTCCTGCGCGGTCAGCTTGACCGGTTCGCCCTTGAGCGTGACCCGGCCCGAGCGGGTATCCAGCCGCACGTCGCCCGCGGTCAGTTCGGACGAGGAATTGCCCGAGGCGCGGCGGATGAGCGCGCGCAGACGGGCGATCAGTTCCTCGGTCTGGAATGGCTTGGCGAGATAGTCGTCGGCCCCGGCATCGAGCCCGGCCACCTTGTCCGACCACGAATCGCGCGCGGTCAGCACCAGCACGGGAAACCGCCGACCTTCCTTGCGCCACATGCCAAGCACGGTCAGCCCGTCGATTTCGGGCAGGCCAAGGTCGAGAACCACCGCGTCGTAGTCCTCACTCGACCCCATGTAATGGCCGTCTTCGCCATCGACCGACAGATCGACCGCGTAGCCATTCTGCTCGAGCGTGGTCTTGAGCTGCTTGCCGAGCGTGGGCTCGTCCTCGACGATCAGGATGCGCATCCGGTGTCCCCTTCGGCGCCCGCGTACGGCGGGGCTTTCGATAGAACGCGGCAGATGGGGTTTTGAGCCAATCCGGTCAAGCTTGGGGTCAACAAACCCGTGTCAACGCTGGTTGAGCACCTGGCCGCTGCGCGCGTCGACATCGACGAACACCACGCGTCCGTCGCGGATGAACTTCAACCGATAGGCCATTGCCGTGGGATCGTACTCGGGGCCGAGGTACTGCATCCCCGGCATCGAAGGCAGAACCCGCCGTTCGATATCGCGCAAGCTGCTGACCTTACCCTCGCGCATATCCTTGCGCACCTCGCCCTGCGCATCGCGCCGCGGCGCTGCTTGCGCGGTAAGCGGCATCGCAACGACCAGCGCGGCGAGCAGGAGGCGGGAGAGCTGGGTCATCATGCGGCTTTGCCTAGTCATGGCGCATTGAACAACCCGTGAATGCTTCTCCCGTCTGACGTTCAGCCTAGTGGGTCATTGAAAGCTGCTTCGCGCGCCTGGGCGCGTTGCGGCTTGTCGTTCTTGCGGCTGAAGAACGGCCCGTTGATGTTGTTCGCCCCCGCGGCCACCCCTGATTTACGGGTGTCTAACTTTGCAAGCCTGCTGGACGTTCCCTGCGCGAAAGCTTAACCGCGCGCTCCCATGGCAGCCGCACCGATCCTTTCCTGGGAACAACTCTCGCTCCAGCAGGGCGGGCGCTGGCTGTTCCGCGATCTCGACCTGCACATCGGCCCACGCGACCGGCTGGCGCTGATCGGGCGCAACGGCGCGGGCAAGACCACGCTGCTGCGGCTGATCGCCAGCCAGCTCGAGCCCGACAGGGGCAAGCGCTCGATCCAGCCGGGGACCAGGGTGGTGCTGCTCGAACAGGATCCCGATTTCGCCGGGTTCGCGACCCTGATGGACTTCGCGCTGGCCGGGGCCGACGCCCCCCAGCGCCACCAAGTCGATGCGATCGCCGGCCAACTTGGCATCGCCATGGACCGTCCTGCTGCCACCGCCAGCGGAGGCGAGCGCCGCCGCGCCGCGCTCGCTCGGGCGCTCGCGATGGATCCCGACGTTTTGCTGCTCGACGAGCCGACCAACCACCTCGATCTGGCGGCGATCGACTGGCTGGAGGCCTGGCTCCAGCGCTATACCGGCGCGTTCGTCGTGATCAGCCACGACCGCACCTTCCTGACCCGGCTGACCCGCTCGACGATCTGGCTCGATCGCACCGCGCTGCGTCGCAAGGAAATCGGTTTCGGCGGGTACGAGGCGTGGGAGGAGCAGGTCTATGCCGAGGAGGCGCGCAACGCCGACCGGCTCGACGCGAAGCTCAAGCTCGAGGCGCACTGGCTCGAACGCGGGGTCACTGCGCGGCGCAAGCGCAACCAGGGACGACTCGAGAAACTGTGGGAAATGCGCGCCACCCGCGCCGCGATGCTCGCGCCTCAAGGCGCGGCCAAGCTCCAGCTGAGCAGCGACGAAGTGCGGACCAAGTCGGTGATCGTGGCGGAGAAAGTAACCAAGCGCTTTGGCGAGCGCGCGATCATCAAGGACTTCTCCCTCCGAATCCAGCGCGGCGACCGGATCGGGGTGGTCGGTGCGAACGGTTCGGGCAAAACCACGCTGCTGCGCCTTCTGACCGGCGCGCTCGAACCCGACGAGGGCACCGTGACGCTGGCGAAGACGCTGGCTGGGGTGCTTATCGACCAGCAGCGCAGCCTGCTCAGCCCCGAAAAGAGCCTGCGCGACGTGCTGGCCGAGGGCGGCGACTGGCTCGATGTGCGCGGGGTGCGCAAGCACGTCCAGGGCTATCTCAAGGACTTCCTCTTCGATCCCGGCTTGATCGACGCCAAAGTCGGCACGCTTTCGGGCGGGGAGCAGTCGCGACTGCTGCTGGCGCGCGAATTCGCCCGCAAATCGAACCTGCTGGTCCTCGACGAGCCGACCAACGACCTCGATCTCGAAACGCTCGACCTGCTCCAGGAAGTGATCGCCGATTACGAAGGCACGGTGCTGATCGTCAGCCACGATCGCGACTTCCTCGATCGCACGGTGACGGTCACGCTGGGCCTCGACGGCAGCGGCAAGGTCGATATCGTCGCGGGCGGCTATGCCGACTGGGAAGCGCGGCGGAGTAAGCCCTCCGCACCCGCTCGTGTCGAGCGAAGTCGAGACACGCCCACGCAACCGGCGGCGCCTCGAAAGGGCAAACTCACCTACAAGGATCAGCGCGACTTCGAATTGCTGCCCAAGCGGATCGAGCAACTCGACGCGGCCATCCTCCACGACGAGGAAGCTCTCCACAACCCCGCCTTGTACGCCGCCGACCCCGCCAAATTCGCCGCGCTGACCAAAGCGATCGACGTAGCGCGCGCCGAGAAGCACGCGGCGGAAGAACGCTGGCTGGCGCTGGCGGAGTTGGTCGAGGGCTAAACCTCACCCCATCGTTTTCAGCCGCTCCGCAATCCGCGCGTCCATCCTTGCTTCCAGCATCGACAGCGGCATTACCCCGTCCTTGAGCACATCATGGAACCACTTGAGGTCGAACCGCGGACCCAGCGCGGCCTGCGCCTTGGCGCGCTGCTCGATCCACACGTTGTGGCCGATCTTGTAGCTGCACGCCTGCCCGGGCTGGGTGCAATAACGCTCGATCTCGCGCTGGCTGCGGGGCTGGGCGAAGCCGGTGGTCCGGACCATGTAGTCGGTCGCCTGCTCGCGGGTCCAGCGCTTGTGATGGAGCCCGGTATCGATCGCCAGCCGCGCCGCGCGGAACAGGAAGGACTGGAGGAAACCGGCACGCTCGATCCCGGTGTAGCCGCCCAGTTCCTCGGCGACCTGCTCCGAATAGAGCGCCCAGCCCTCGCCGTAGGCCGAGATGAAGTTGTTGCGGATCAGCATGGGCACTTCGCCCGCCAGCTGGGCGATGCTGCCCTGAAGGTGGTGACCGGGATAGCCCTCGTGATAGGTCAGCGCGGGCAGCGAGTACTTCGGCCAATCGCCGACGCTCTTGAGGTTGATCCAGTAGATCGCCGGCCGCGTCCCGTCGAGCGAGGCGCGGTTGTAGTACCCGTTCGAGGCCCCGTCCTGGATGTCGGCAGGCACCGCGCGGATATCCATCGGCTGCTGCGGAACGGATGAGAAGGCGCGGGGCAGCTTGGCGACGATGTCTTTGGTTCCCGCGTTCAGATCGGCGATGAGCGCTTTGCGCCCCGCGTCGCTGTCGGGGTAAAGCTGATCGGGCCGGACGTTGAGCTGCGCCAGCCGCTCGCCGACCCCGCCCTGCGTCAGCCCCGCGGTGCGCAGGATGGCGTCGAGCTGGGAGGATATCTCCGCGACCTGGCGCAGCCCGAGTTCGTGGACCGCGTCGGGGGTCAGCGTGGTGGTCGTCGCCTGGGCCAGCGCGGCGGCGTAGATCTCGTCGCCGCGCGGCACGCGCCAGATGCCGTCGCCTGCTTGGGTGGTCTTGCGCAGTCCCTCCATCAACGCGATCTGGCGGTCGAGCGCGGGATAGACCCGCTTGTTGACGATGCTCGCCGCGCGCGTCTGCCAGTCGCCCGCGATCCCCTTGGCCGCGGCGCGCCGGACCAGCGACTGGACGAGCCCGCTGCCCTCGGCCTGCTGGCCGCGCAGCTTGTTCATTTGCCCCAGCGTCAGGTCGATCGACCAGGCCGGCGCGGTGAACCCGCGGCGCGACTGCGCCCGCTGCTCGGCGGTGTCTTGGTCGAGCGCGGCGGCGAAAGCATCGAGCCGGGCGAGATAGGCCCCGGCATCGGCGGCGGTCTCGATCGTGTGTTGCGAGTTGATGAAATCGGGGACCGCGAAGTAGGATCCACCCTGCTGGAAAATACGGTACGGCCGCTGGACCGAGTTGATCCCGAACCTGGCCGGGGCGATCGTCTTCTGATCCAGGTCATAGATCACCTGATCGCGCCACAGCCGAGCCGGGTCGGACAGTTTCGCGGGTTCGAAGCTCTTGACCCGCTTCAGCCACTTGCGATGGCGCGCCAGCTCACGGTTGCGCTGCGCCGCGGTTCTGGGGCTGAGCCGGGACTTGAGCGCGGCCAGATTGCCCTTGTCCAGTCCGAGCGAAGTGGCGGTTTCGGGCGAGTTGAGGATGTCGTCGTTGAACTGGGTGTCGAGCGCGGCCTTGAGCGCAACGTCGCCCTGCGCCGCGGGCGCGGCCAACGCGGCCTGACCGTGGCAGAGCGCCGCGGCCGCACTGGCCGAGGTGATGAAAGTGCGTCTATCCATGAGCGCGTCCCCGAACTTTCGTTTCCGTTGCGACCGGTTTGGCAGGACCGGAAGGGGCGTGCAACCGCCAAGGCTGATTCAGCAGACACGAATCGTGGACCACCTGGACCACTATCCAAGGCGATAAAACTCGGCCACCCGATCGAGCGCGAGTCGTAGCACCAGCTTGCCGCTGCGCACCGGCCAGGCGAGCGCCTTCTCCGCCACGGGCAAGCTTTCCCCCGCGCAGGCAACGCGCCAAAGCACATCGGCCAACCCCGGCCCCGCCCTGGCGACCGCCGCATCGAACCGCGCCTTGGCGGCCAGCTGGCGCTCGCCCGGGGTGAGATCGCCACCGCCACCTTTGTGGCGAACGGGGTTCCAGCTCATCGTCACCGATGGAGCGAGCAGGGCTCGTTCCCAGTCGGCGCGCAGGCGCTCGCCCGCGTCGAGCTGGCGATCACTGAGATGGCCGCGCGCGTGGAGCCAGGTCAGCGGCGATTCGCCGAGATTGACGGTTGCGCTGCGCCGCCCGCGCCTCTCTCCGGCGCCGCGGCGGGGGCCTTCTGTGGTGAGTTCGCGTTCGACAAGGGTCTGGGGCATGAAGGCCACTCCGAATCTGGGACTGTGCAACCCGCTTGCCAAACGTACCAGCTTGTAGGAAAGTAAAAACCGATCCGGTTAAAGGGACCCTGAATGATCAATCGCATCCGCGACGTCCGCAAGCAGAAGCGCATGACCCTGGCCGACGTCGCCGCGCGCTGCGCGCCTCCCACAACGGCGCAGACGATCGGGCGGCTCGAGACGGGGATGCGCAACCTTTCACTCGACTGGATGAACAAGATCGCCGCCGCGCTGGGGGTAGAGCCCGAGCTGCTGGTGCGCCGCGACCGCGACGATTCGGCCAAGCTCATCGCCCGCCTCGGCGAGAACGGACCCGAGGCGCTGACCCGGGCGATCGACGCCCTGCTCCCCAGCGCGCTCGACGGCGAAGCACCGCTGCTGGCGATGGCGGTCGACGCCAGCGCGGGCGAATACCGCAGCGGTGACCAGATCTGGCTGCGGCGCTGCGAGCCTGGCGAGTTCGGCAGGGCGCTCAACCGCGACGTCCTCGCCCCGCGATCTGCCGGGAGATTCGCGTTCGGGCGGATGATCGACCGCCAGGGCAGCCGCATCGCCCTGCTCCCCCCCGGCCCCGGCCAGCGCCAGATGGTTATCGACGGACCGGCATGGCTTGGCGTCGCGGAAATGCTGGTGCGGCGGTTGTGATGGCGCGCAAGCACTTTCAATTCCCGCTCATCCTCAGCGAAGTCGAGGGATGTTGTGCAAGGCCAACGTATCTCGACTTCGCTCGACACGAGCGGAACTTTGAGAATGTAGATTAGTGACCCGCCGCGTCCTCAGCATCGCCACGCTCTATCCCAATGCCGAGCGTCCCACCTTCGGGACTTTCGTTGCCCGCCAGTTCGAAGCCTTGGCCACGCGCGGCGACTGGGACGTTACCGTCATAGACCCGATCGGCCTGCCTCCCATCGCCGCGGGGCGCTATGCCGCGATGGCGAAGGCCGCGACCGATGCGGTGGAAAATGGGGTTTCAGTGCTGCGTCCACGCTTCCCGCTGATCCCCGCGCTCAGCGCGCGGTGGAATCCGTCGCTGATCGCGCGCACTGTGTTGCCGATTGCGCGGCGACTCCATGCCGAGCGTCCGTTCGCGCTGGTCGATGCGCAGTTCTTCTATCCCGATGGCCCCGCAGCGGCGAAAGTGGCGCGCGCACTGAGACTGCCGCTGTCGATCAAGGCGCGCGGGGCGGACATCCACTATTGGGGCGCGCAAGGCTTTGCCCGGCGGCGGATGCTCGATGCGGCGCGGCAGGCCGCAGGGCTGCTTTCAGTGTCGGAGGCGCTCAAGACCGACATGGTCGCGCTGGGCATGCCGAAGGACATGACAACCGTTCATTACACGGGGCTGGACCGCGCGGCATTCCGGCCGCTCGAACGGGCCGCGGCGCGCACGCTGGTTTCGGCGCTGCCCAACCTTGCGGTTCCGCGTTCCGGGCCGCTGCTCCTGACAGTCGGTGCACTAATCCCGCGCAAGGGTCAGGCGCTGGTCATCCGCGCGCTGGCGCTGCTCCCCGGCGATGTTCGCCTCGCGCTGGCTGGAACGGGCGCGGATGAAGCGATGCTGCGCTCGCTCGCAGCGGGACTGGGCTTGAGCAGGCGGGTCCACTTCCTCGGCTCGGTGCGCCACGATCAGCTGCCGCAATTGCTCTCCGCCGCCGACGCGATGGTCCTGCCGGCGGCGAGTGAAGGCCTGGCCAACGCCTGGGTCGAGGCGCTGGCTTGCGGCACACCGATCGTGATCGCCGACGCCGGGGGGGCGCGCGAACTGCTGAACACACCGCAGGCAGGCCGGATTGTCGCGCGCGATGCTGCGTCGATTGCCGCCGGGATCGCCGAACTCCTTGCCCATCCATCTTCGCAGCAGGCCGTGGCAGCCCTCGTCGAGCGGTTCAGCTGGGACGCAAACGCCACCGCGCTGGCGGAATACTACGCCAGGATTTCAGGCTGAAGCTCACCCCTGCGCACGGGCGGCGGCTTCCTGCTTGTCCACGGCGCTTTCGGTCGGAACGAAGCTGCGCGAGGTGACCTTGAGCCAGATCAGGATCGGCGCCGACATATAGACCGAGCTGTAAGTGCCGACGAAGATGCCCAGCGTGATCGCCGCGGTGAAACCGAATATCACGTCGGGCCCGAACACGAGCAGCGCCAGCAGCGTGATCAGCAGCGACGTCGAGGTGACGATCGTGCGCGACAGCGTTTCGTTGACCGACAGATCGAGCAGTTCGGGCAGGGGCATCCTTCGGTACTTCTTCAGATTTTCGCGAATGCGGTCGTAAATCACGATCGTGTCGTTGAGCGAGTAGCCGATCAGGGTGAGGATGGCGGCGACGATGTTGAGGTCGAACTCCATCTGGGTGACCGCGAACAGCCCCAGCGTCAGCGTCACGTCATGGACGAGTGCAAACAGCGCGCCCACGCCGAATTGCCATTCAAAGCGGATCCAGATGTAGATCGAGATCGCGATCATTGCGGCAAGCAATGCGGTCATCCCGGTTCGGAACAGTTCGCCCGAGACTTTGCCCGATACGCTGTCGACCCCGTCGATCCGGACGTCGGGATGCGCCGACTTCAAGGTTGCGGTGATCCGCTGCGTCATCGCGTCGGACAACTCCGGATCGGCCGCGGCGCCTTCGGGCAGGCGCATCCGGATCGAGATTTCGTTGGGCTTGCCGAACTGCTGGATGATCGGATCGCCATAGCCCAGCGCGCCGATCTGTTCGCGCAGTTCGGCCACCGGCGCCGCGGCGCTCTGGGTGAAGGTCGTGCGGATCATCTGCCCGCCGACGAAATCGACTCCCAGGTTAAGCCCCTTGGTGAACACCAGCGTCAGGCTGGCGGCCATCAGCAGCAGGCTGATCACGTAGAACGGCACCCGCCAGCGCAGGAAGCGGATGTTGGTGTTGTCGGGAACGAGCTTGAGCAGTTTCATCTGTCGGTCCTCACAGAACCAGATCGGTCGGGCGCGCCTTGCGCAGCCAGTGCGCGACCCACATCCGGGTCAGCGAGACGGCGGTGAACACCGACGTGGCGATGCCGATGATCAGGACCACGGCAAAACCCTTGATCGGACCCGAGCCGAACAGGAACATCAGCGTTGCGGCGATCATGTTGGTGATGTTGCCATCGAAGATCGCGCTGCGCGCTTCCTTGTAGCCGAACTCGACCGCCTGGACGACCTTTCGCCCGCGCTTGCGTTCTTCGCGAATGCGCTCGTTGATCAGCACGTTGGCATCCACTGCGGCGCCGGTGGTGAGCACGAACCCGGCGATTCCCGGCAGCGTCAGCGTGGTGTTGGCGACCGCCATGATCCCCAGGATCATCAGCGTGTTGAGGATCAGCGCGGCGCAAGTATAGACCCCGAAGCGGCCGTAGGTAATCAGCATGAAGGCCATCAACGCAACCGCGCCAATGCCGAATGCGATCATCCCCTTGCGGATCGAATCCGCGCCCAGATCGGGGCCGACGGTGCGCTCCTCGACCACCTTGAGATCGACCGGCAACGCACCCGAACGCAGCGCGATCGCCAGCTGGTTGGCGGTCTCGACGGTGAAACTGCCCGAAATCTGCGCGCTGCCGCCCAGGATCGGTTCGTTGATGTTGGGCGCCGAAATCGCCTTGCCATCGAGGATGATCGCGAACGGCCGGTTCACGTTTTCGGTAGTCAGCCGCGCAAACTTCGCGCCGCCTTCGGAATCGAAGGTGATGCTGACCACGGGCGCGTTGGTCTGCGGATCGAAGCTCTGCTGGGCATTGGTCAGCTGGTCGCCCTTGATCCCGCCCAGCCGCTTGACCGCGATCGCGGTCTGGCCCTGCCCGGCCTGGGCGTCGGCGAACGGCACGATCTGGCTGCCCGGAGGGGCGATGCCTTGCGCCACGTCGCTGGGGATCGCGGTGCTATCGACCAGCTTGAATTCCAGCTTGGCGGTCTGGCCGAGCAGATCCTTGAGCGCCTGCGGGTCCTTGAGACCCGGCACCTGGACCACGATCCGCTGCGCGCCCTGGCGGATGATCGTGGGTTCGCGCGTGCCCAGCGCGTCGATCCGCTTGCGCACGACTTCGGTGGCGGTGTCCATCGCCTGGGTAATCGCCTGATCGATCCCGGCCTGCGTCGGGGTCAGGACGAAGCGGTTGCCGTCGATCACCTGGATGTCCCAGTCGCGCTGGCCGGTCAGCCCCGCCCCGGTGGTTAGCGGCAACACCTGTTCGCGTGCGGCATCGACTTGCGCGAAGTCGGCGACCACGAACGAGAGCGCGCCGTTCCGGTTCGATATCTCGCCGATCTGGATGCGCGGCTCGGCCTGGCGGAAGCGCTGGCGGACGGTCTCCTCCATCGTCTCGAGCCGCTGGCGACCGACCTGGCTGGCATCCGCTTCAAGCAGGATGTGGCTGCCCCCGGCGAGATCGAGGCCGAGGTTGATCTTCGGACTGGGCAGCGCGGCGGGCCAGGATATGCCGGCGACGCTGGTCAGCGAGGGCAGCGCCGCGGCCACGCAGACCAAAGTCAGCGCCCAGAGCCAGATGACCTTCCAGCGGGGAAAATCGAGCATGAAAAAACCTTAAATCCGGGAGTCGCGCCGCGCAGAAGGCGGCCGAGAACGCTCAGTCGTTGGCGGGCTGGGTCGAACCCGGGGGCACGATGTCGCCGATGGTCGACTTGACCGCCTTGACCTTGACGTTGGGCGCCAGTTCGAGATCGACGTAATGCTCGTCAACCCGAAGTACCTTGCCGATCAGCCCGCCGGCGGTGACCACCTGATCGCCCTTCTGCAAGCTTGCTACCTTGGCCTGATGCTCCTTCTGGCGGCGCATCTGGGGGCGGATGATCAGGAACCAGAAAATCAGTCCCATCGCGACCAGCGGGAGGAACTGCAACCAGGCCGGCGGTGCCTCGGACGAGGCGGCGGCAGCGGCGGCGGACAGGGCGATAAGGGGCGACGAAATGGACATCGGTGCTTTCGAATTGCCTGGAGAAAACGGTGGGCCTGAACCCCGGATAGCGAGGGCCGGAACCGGCCCGATCGCGGACTGCGCGCGCCTAGCAGCTATGCTTTGGCAAGGCAATCGAACGGCTGCCCAGCGCCTTGCCAACCGGCAACCCCGCGCCTATAGCGCCCCTCCCCGGGCCGCCACTGACGCAGCCCGGCCGGTCGGGACGTAGCGCAGCCTGGTAGCGCATCACACTGGGGGTGTGGGGGTCGGAGGTTCGAATCCTCTCGTCCCGACCAATTTTCTAATTAACTCAATACTTTAGAAGCCCCCCTTTTCTTTGATGAGGAGCGGTGTTGCAGAAAAATTCTTCCTCGTCATCGAAATCACTGAACTCGGTGGAACGCTTTGCAACCGATCTCCGAAGCCCAATCGGCGTACTTAAGGCCATCCCGAACGCAAGGCCCCGTCCAAAGCGCAGTCTTCTGCAATTCTGCGAACTTGTACAACACCGCAAAGGAGCGTGGAGTACAGACTTTCACAGTCTCTGGACCATTGATGGATTTCAGGTCGCGACATCAAATGCCACCTCAACCCCCAGCTACACCACGTCCGGGGACACGATCGGTACGGCACAAAGGACGTATTCCGGAGTAATGAAGCCAGGCCTATCGAAGCAGGCTCAACAGCCAATCGAGGACTCTCATGCTCAAACTAATTACTGCCGCAGCGCTGACGCTCGGTCTCCTCCCGCTCACCGCCTGTGCGACCACGAGCGAGGCCGGCGGCGGCGGCGCAGCGCAGACAACGATGGTCGGCGGGGCAGCGATGTACGACTCGCAGAACATCATTGCGAACGCTGTCAATTCGCGCGACCACACCACGCTCGTTGCAGCTGTGAAGGCGGCCGGATTGGTTGATACGCTGTCCGGTCCGGGGCCATTCACGGTGTTCGCGCCGACAAATGCGGCCTTTTCCAAGCTTCCTGCGGGAACGGTGGATACCTTGCTTCAGCCCGCCAATCTCTCGACCCTGCAATCGGTCCTCACATATCACGTGGTGCCGGGCCGGGTGACGGCGACAGAATTGCTGACGATGATCAAGGCGGGCGGCGGGAAGGCGCGCTTGACCACGGTCCAGGGCGGCGAACTGACGGCTAGCGTCATGGGCGACCGTGTCATGCTCACCGATGGCAAGGGTGGCATGGCCCACGTGACCCAGGCCGATGTCATGCAATCCAACGGCGTCATTCACGTCACGGACGCCGTATCGCTCCCAGGCTAAGGTCTCTGGCCATTTGCGGGAGGGGCCATCAGAATGGTGGCCCCTCCCGTCAATACCCAGCCTCGATCGCCAGTCGAATGGCATCAGCGCTGGTCTTGACCCCAAGTGCGGCAAACACGGCCGCGCGGTGCATCTTGATCGTTCTTTCGCTAAGCCCCAGCTCGTACGCGATCTGCTTGTTGAGTTTTCCCGACGCCATCTGAAGCAATACCTCGCGCTGGCGTCGGCTGAGCGCGATAATACGTTTATGAGCGGCCTCGCGGCGCACGTC